>BAXG01000116.1 GCA_001310455.1 Photobacterium sp. JCM 19050 | reverse complement strand
CCCACCACTTTTCTCTTCTTCTGCGTTATGAATCTCGTCGTTTAGTAAACTAAACGTCCTCGAATCATGCCTTGAATAAGAAAAAAGAAATATGGGGCTATAGCTCAGCTGGGAGAGCGCTTGCATGGCATGCAAGAGGTCGACGGTTCGATCCCGTCTAGCTCCACCACTCTTTAAGCGCATTTGCAAAAGTGTCCTTAGAAAGTGGTTCTTTGTCTCTTGTAGACACCGAAACACACGCTCTTTAACAATCTGGAAAGCTGACTAGTAGATTCAACAATGTTGAATCTGTTCTGAACTTCTTAGGAAGTGATGAACAAAGTTCTCAAATGTTTTGCTTTCACTTTTTTAAAAGTGAAGACAAATCGCAAACACATTCAAGTGTTTTGGTAGTGCTTTATAGCACAACTCAATTTGAGTACGGCGAAAACCAAATCTTGGTCAACGTATGACTCGAAACTCCTTCGGGTTGTATGGTTAAGTGACTAAGCGTACACGGTGGATGCCTTGG
>BAXG01000115.1 GCA_001310455.1 Photobacterium sp. JCM 19050 | reverse complement strand
TTTGAGTACGGCGAAAACCAAATCTTGGTCCGCGTATGACTCGAAACTCCTTCGGGTTGTATGGTTAAGTGACTAAGCGTACACGGTGGATGCTTGGCAGTCAGAGGCGATGAAGGACGTATTAACTTGCGATAAGCCAGATAAGGCAGTAAAAGCCACTTGAGTCTGGGATGTCCGAATGGGGAAACCCACTGGCATAAGCCAGTATCGCTGCGTGAATCCATAGCGCAGCGAGGCGAACCGGGAGAACTGAAACATCTAAGTACCCCGAGGAAAAGAAATCAACTGAGATTCCGGCAGTAGCGGCGAGCGAACCCGGATTAGCCCTTAAGCGTTTTAAGTGTTAGTGGAAGCCTCTGGAAAGTGGCGCGATACAGGGTGACAGCCCCGTACACGACAATGCTTTTAGCGTGAAAACGAGTAGGACGGGACACGTGTTATCTTGTCTGAAGATGGGGGGACCATCCTCCAAGGCTAAATACTCCTGACTGACCGATAGTGAACCAGTACCGTGAGGGAAAGGCGAAAAGAACCCCTGTGAGGGGAGTGAAATAGAACCTGAAACCGTGTACGTACAAGCAGTGGGAGCCC
>BAXG01000114.1 GCA_001310455.1 Photobacterium sp. JCM 19050 | reverse complement strand
ATTTGACATCCCTGCGGATATCTACGCAGAGTGGGATGCCAAAGAAGCCGGTGCGGCCAAAGAAAGTGCCTGGGATGAGAAGTTTGCTGCTTACGCCAACGCCCACCCAGAGCTGGCTGCTGAGTTCAAGCGCCGTATGGCGGGCGAGCTGCCAGCCAACTTCGCGGAAGAAGCGGACAAGTACATTGCTGAGCTGCAAGCCAACCCGGCTTCTATCGCCTCACGCAAGGCATCCCAGAATGCACTGGAAGCGTTTGGCAAGATGCTGCCTGAATTCATGGGTGGCTCGGCTGACCTGGCACCGTCCAACCTCACCATGTGGTCCGGCTCCAAGTCCCTGACCCACGATGATGCGTCTGGCAACTACATCCACTACGGTGTGCGTGAATTCGGTATGACTGCCATCATCAACGGTCTTGCCCTGCACGGCGGTTTCGTTCCTTACGGTGCTACCTTCCTGATGTTTATGGAATACGCCCGTAACGCCATGCGTATGGCGGCCCTGATGAAGGTGCAGAACATCCAGGTGTACACCCACGATTCTATCGGCCTGGGTGAAGACGGCCCGACCCACCAGCCGGTTGAGCAGATTGCA
>BAXG01000113.1 GCA_001310455.1 Photobacterium sp. JCM 19050 | reverse complement strand
GGCAATCTGCTCAACCGGCTGGTGGGTCGGGCCGTCTTCACCCAGGCCGATAGAATCGTGGGTATACACCTGGATGTTCTGCACCTTCATCAGGGCCGCCATACGCATGGCATTACGGGCATATTCCATAAACATCAGGAAGGTGGCACCGTAAGGGACGAAACCGCCGTGCAGGGCAATACCGTTGATGATGGCAGTCATACCGAATTCACGGACACCGTAGTGGATGTAGTTGCCAGACGCATCATCATGGGTCAGGGACTTCGAGCCGGACCACATGGTGAGGTTGGACGGTGCCAGGTCAGCCGAGCCACCCATGAATTCAGGCAGCATCTTGCCAAACGCTTCCAGTGCATTCTGGGATGCCTTGCGTGAGGCGATAGAAGCCGGGTTGGCTTGCAGCTCAGCAATGTACTTGTCCGCTTCTTCTGCGAAGTTGGCTGGCAGTTCGCCCGCCATACGGCGCTTGAACTCAGCAGCCAGCTCTGGGTGGGCGTTGGCGTAAGCAGCAAACTTCTCATCCCAGGCACTTTCTTTGGCTGCACCGGCTTCTTTGGCATCCCACTCTGCGTAGATATCCGCAGGGATGTCAAAC
>BAXG01000112.1 GCA_001310455.1 Photobacterium sp. JCM 19050 | reverse complement strand
CAACTCCCTCGCCTTGTCACTGAGTGATAATTTGGTTTGTTTGATGACCTCCGCACCGCCTTCAAGGGCACCTGTCACGCCAACAGCAAATCCCTTCGCGGTATCACCCGCTGTTATCTCAAGGTTCTTTTCTGGGGCGGGGTCGGCGTAGTTGTTCAAATCAAAATCATCTGACAACTCAAATTCCATTTCATAACGGTCATCGACAATCGAATCGGGGGTCTTTCCAGGCAGGTAATTTTGCATGTTCAACTCCGGTAAACAGGCATAAAAAAACCGCCGCCCCTTTCGGGGCAGCGGCTCAGGCACACTTTTACATGATGGGTCTACAATACCGCAGATTTCGGCAAGGGTCTAATCACAACACCTTTTACTCGAACTCGCCAACGAATCTGACAGCCACTGGAATAATATGGCGCGACCACAAATTGCCTTCTCATTCATATCTTCAGTCGGTATTGTCGCTGCCAGATAGGCAAGGACATGTGATGCCTGCTCCACCGTTAACGGAGGGACTGACATGTTGTTTGAACCATTGGTTACTTCTTTCAACATATACCCTCCTTAGGCAACCAACGCAGCTTGATCATGTTTCC
>BAXG01000111.1 GCA_001310455.1 Photobacterium sp. JCM 19050 | reverse complement strand
TCCTTGGTATTGAAGTCTGCGTTAGAACCAAACTCAGTGGCTGAGCCGGAGTAGGCATCTACAAATACCCGGGTAGTGGAGGTAGATGCATTGCTCAGAGTGATAGTCACGGCTGCACTGTCACCTTCGTTGGCGGTGACATTGGAAACCGACTTAACAACCGGCTTATCAGCCGCGTCAGTAATGGTACCAATGGCTGTGCTGGTGGTTTGAACCACGCCTTGGTCGTTACCGTTTTGACCTGCAGATTCCGTGACCTTCAGACGGATGGTTTCATTGCCCTCGTAGACGTTATCGTCATTTGTCTTCAGGCGAACCTTGAAGCCTGAGCTGCCTTTAGGAACAGCAATCTTGTTACCGTAGAAAATCTGCGTGTTCCAAGTCTTGCCACCATCAACAGAGACCTGCCATGAGCCGGTATCACCGGAAGTGGTGATGTTCTCGAAATTAATTGATGTCCAGCTGGATGCCTTGGTGGGGGTGTGCAGTGACACATCCCAGGTCAGGTAGCCACCTTCAGCGACAGAAGTATTGCCAATTTGCCACTGAGGCATATCGGCTTCATCGGTAATGTACGAAGTAGCAGATGTCACCCAGTTGCTCTG
>BAXG01000110.1 GCA_001310455.1 Photobacterium sp. JCM 19050 | reverse complement strand
GATTTCTTACTATCTGAAGCTTAGAGGCTTTTCCCGGAAGCATGGCATCAATGACTTCGCTACCGTAGTAGCTCGACATCGTATCTCAGTGTTAATGATGAACCGGATTTGCCTAATTCATCCACCTACGTACTTGGACCTGGACAACCGTCGCCAGGCTCACCTAGCCTTCTCCGTCCCCCCATCGCAATAGTAAGAAGTACGGGAATATTAACCCGTTTCCCATCGACTACGCCTTTCGGCCTCGCCTTAGGGGTCGACTCACCCTGCCCCGATTAACGTTGGACAGGAACCCTTGGTCTTCCGGCGAGGGAGTTTTTCACTCCCTTTGTCGTTACTCATGTCAGCATTCGCACTTCTGATACCTCCAGCACACTTTACAATGCACCTTCAACGGCTTACAGAACGCTCCCCTACCCAATGTGCGTAGCACATTGCCGCAGCTTCGGTGTATAGCTTAGCCCCGTTAAATCTTCCGCGCAGGCCGACTCGACCAGTGAGCTATTACGCTTTCTTTAAATGATGGCTGCTTCTAAGCCAACATCCTGGCTGTCTGAGCCTTCCCACATCGTTTCCCACTTAGCTATAACTTTGGGACCTTAGCTGGCGGTCTGGGTTGTTTCCCTCTTC
>BAXG01000109.1 GCA_001310455.1 Photobacterium sp. JCM 19050 | reverse complement strand
GGTTACTGATAACCTGAAGCTTAGAGGCTTTTCCTGGAAGCATGGCATCAATGACTTCACCACCGTAGTGGCTCGACATCAGGTCTCAGCCTTAAGAGAAACCGGATTTACCTAATTTCTCAGCCTACACCCTTGAACCGGGACAACCGTCGCCCGGCCCACCTAGCCTTCTCCGTCCCCCCATCGCAGTTATCAGCAGTACGGGAATATTAACCCGTTTCCCATCGACTACGCCTTTCGGCCTCGCCTTAGGGGCCGACTCACCCTGCCCCGATTAACGTTGGACAGGAACCCTTGGTCTTCCGGCGAGGAGGTTTTTCACCCCCTTTGTCGTTACTCATGTCAGCATTCGCACTTCTGATACGTCCAGCGCCCCTTACAGGACACCTTCAGCCGCTTACAGAACGCTCCCCTACCCAATACGATTAAATCGCATTGCCGCAGCTTCGGTGTATCGCTTAGCCCCGTTACATCTTCCGCGCAGGCCGACTCGACCAGTGAGCTATTACGCTTTCTTTAAATGATGGCTGCTTCTAAGCCAACATCCTGGCTGTCTGGGCCTTCCCACATCGTTTCCCACTTAGCGATAACTTTGGGACCTTAGCTGGCGGTCTGGGTTGTTTCCCTCTCC
>BAXG01000108.1 GCA_001310455.1 Photobacterium sp. JCM 19050 | reverse complement strand
AACATCCAGTGAAATGACTCAACTTGCCAGTGTGAACGTACCGCATCATGCAGCGCTTTTGCCGTCAGGGATTTCTAACTGATGTAGTAACGGACCGACACCTCCTGCTCTGTCGCATACTCATCTTCTTGCCGTATGTTTATCACAATGCCCATCACCCTTAGTGATGGCCACTCATACGCCAGGTCTCCCAGTACAGACAGGTCTTTATTCACTAAGGCACAACGGGTTTCTAATCGGCCATGAGATTTTTCCTGACTCGTGTAACTGTCCCGTCGAAGCGCTGTAACATCGAAGGGCAGTAGTACTGGTTGAAGGCCTCCTCCAATTTCCCCTGAATTACCTTTTACCGCCAAAAGGTAATCGGCGCTTTTATTGATGATTTTCTGTGCAATTTTACGTTGACATCCCATCGCATCAATACTGACCAAACACTTCGCTATATCCAATAATTCCAAAAGGTTGGGGATTTCACTAATCTCATTGGTTTTGGCATTGACCTTCGCCTGACCCAAACACATTCCGTTGGCTGTAGCGAAAGCATTGACCATATGGATTGCCTCCCGGTCACGAGATTTATCATAGGAGCGTCGAACTGTTTTTCCATCCACTGCGATAACTTCACCGTCAGTCAATGTGTGGCAATCTCTCATCCACTTTATAAA
>BAXG01000107.1 GCA_001310455.1 Photobacterium sp. JCM 19050 | reverse complement strand
AATCGGGCGCCCCTGACCGTCCTTGATTTTGCGCACCGCTTTTAAGGTGTCGTCATGGAACATAAACGACGCCTGGCTGCGGTATGCCGGGTCAATGCTGTGCTCAAGGTCAACCAGGTCATCATAGGTGACCGTGGTGGTCTGCCCGGTGGTGCCCACCTTGCCGGCCCCGCTTTGCGGCACAATGCCGTGGGGCTGGTTGGTCCCGGTGCCTGCGGTGAAATGGCGGTTGCCAATCCGTCCGAGGCGCACCGCCAGTACGTTGCGGATATAACCTTCAATGTCGATGAAGCTATCCTGCAACAGCTCCCACGGCAGGGCGATGGACTTGGACGAGTACTTGAACACGTCCAGCGTCTTGTTGCCAAAACCGGTGTCCGAGGTGGAGGTCAGCTGGTTCTGCCCGACAATCTCACCCTCTTCCATGGTGGCGTCGGCGGTAGGGAAGTTCATCTGTGAACCGGTCCCGGTGCGCAGGGTGGTGGCTACCTGGCGCATCCCGCCAAAGGCTTTCATCGCCTCTTCGAGCGAGGTGTTGTACTCCGGTGACGTGGTGTAACCGCCTTCCGTGTCCGTGGTGGTGCTCATCGCCGCCCGGATATCCGCGTTCTGGTGTGAGCGCATCATCTCGAGCTGGTCCGCGTTGAGGGCGGACAAGCCGCTGGAGAGGTAAGCCCGCAGCGCCTTGGACATGTCAC
>BAXG01000106.1 GCA_001310455.1 Photobacterium sp. JCM 19050 | reverse complement strand
TATCGGGCGCCCCTGACCGTCCTTGATTTTGCGCACCGCTTTTAAGGTGTCGTCATGGAACATAAACGACGCCTGGCTGCGGTATGCCGGGTCAATGCTGTGCTCAAGGTCAACCAGGTCATCATAGGTGACCGTGGTGGTCTGCCCGGTGGTCCCCACCTTGCCGGCCCCGCTTTGCGGCACAATGCCGTGGGGCTGGTTGGTCCCGGTGCCTGCGGTGAAATGGCGGTTGCCAATCCGTCCGAGGCGCACCGCCAGCACGTTGCGGATATAGCCTTCAATGTCGATGAAGCTGTCCTGCAACAGCTCCCACGGCAGGGCGATGGACTTGGACGAGTACTTGAACACGTCCAGCGTCTTGTTGCCAAAGCCAGTGTCAGAGGGGGAGGTCAGCTGGTTCTGCCCGACAATCTCACCCTCTTCCATGGTGGCGTCGGCGGTAGGGAAGTTCATCTGTGAACCGGTCCCGGTGCGCAGGGTGGTTGCCACCTGGCGCATCCCGCCAAAGGCTTTCATCGCCTCTTCAAGTGAGGTGTTGTACTCCGGTGACGTGGTGTACCCGCCTTCCGTGTCCGTGGTGGTGCTCATCGCCGCCCGGATATCGGCGTTCTGGTGTGAGCGCATCATCTCGAGCTGGTCCGCGTTGAGGGCGGACAACCCGCTGGAGAGGTAAGCCCGCAGCGCCTTGGACATGTCGCTC
>BAXG01000105.1 GCA_001310455.1 Photobacterium sp. JCM 19050 | reverse complement strand
GACACCATCAGTCAGGCCTTTGATGCTGCCATCAACGACGCTCAGGGTGTCGCCATCCACATCGGTGATGTTGTCAGTCAGGGTAACGGTCTGAGCTGTTTCGCTTTCAACCACACCTTCGGTAATGATTGAGCCCACTTTCGGTGCATCGTTAGTACCGGTGACAGTGATAGTGGCAGTCTGGTCAACGTTTGCACCATGCCGTCGGTCACCTGGTAGGTCACGGTGATCTCTTTGGTTTCGCCTTCCTTGAGACCATCAAACGCCGGATTGGATGGGTCAACGGTCAGGGTATTACCCTTAACAGTGACACCATCAGTCAGGCCCTTGATGCTGCCATCAACGACGGTCAGTGTATCGCCATCGATATCAGTGATGTTGTCAGTCAGGGTAACGGTCTGAGCTGTTTCACCCTCAACCACACCTTCGGTAATGACTGAACCAACTTTCGGCGCATCGTTGGTACCGGTAACAGTGATGGTGGCCGTCTGGTCAACGGTTGCGCCATGACCGTCAGTCACCTGGTAGGTTACTTTGATGTCTTTGGTTTCACCTTCTTTGAGACTATCAAACGCTGGGCTGCTTGGGTCAACGGTCAGGGTATTGCCCGTAACAGTGACGCCATCAGTCAGGCCCTTGATGCTGCCATCAACCACAGTCAGGGTATCGCCATCGATATCAGTGATGTTGTCGGTGAGGGTGACGGTCTGAGCCGGGCTACCTTCAGTGAAACCTTCTGTAATAACTGAGCCCACTTTTGGCGCATCGTTAGTACCGGTAACAGTGATGGTCGCCGTCTGGTCAACCGTCGCACCATGACCGTCGGTCACCTGGTAGGTCACGGTGATCTCTTTGGTTTCACCCTCTTT
>BAXG01000104.1 GCA_001310455.1 Photobacterium sp. JCM 19050 | reverse complement strand
TGCTGTATGACGCCATCGTGGCGAACAAGGAGGAAGCCGAGTGGTTTGGCGGGGTCGACCCGCAAGGGTTTTACAACACGGTGAAAGCGTTGGATACCGACCATATTCACCTGCGGATCAACTCCCCGGGCGGCAGTGTGTTCGGTGCCCGGGTGATGGAGCAGGCGCTGCGCGAACACCGCGCCACCGTCACCGTCCATATCGACGGGCTTGCCGCCTCCGCCGCGTCCTTCCTTGCCATGGCAGGGGACGACATCGTGATGGGCAGCGGAGCCATGATGATGATCCACAAAGCCTGGTCTGTCGCATTGGGCAATGCCGATGATATGCGCCATGCCGCCCAACTGCTGGACAAACTCGATAGCACGCTCACCCAGACCTATGCCCGGCGCTCCGGTCAGGACGAAAACACCATTGCCCGGTGGATGGCTGAGGAAACCTGGTTCACCGCGGATGAAGCGACTGAACACGGGTTTGCAGACCGAATCTTTGAGGCCAGTGATACGGTGAAGCCTGTTGCCTGGAACCTCGATGCCTTCCTAAACCGGGTTAACCGCCCGAAAGACAATACCGGGCACCGCGCCCGCCAACAACAACGCCTGAAATACCTCAACACCTGCGCCCGCGCAGACCATTAATTCAAGGGGAAGATGATGTCAAAACTCAAAGTGATGCGCGAGCAACGGGAAGAGCTTGCGCGTGAAGCCAATGCGCTGAATGAAAAATACCCGGCAGACAAGCCGATGTCAGCGGAAGACATGAGCAAGATGGACGGGATCCTGGCAACGCTCGAAGGCATTGATGCCAACATTGCCCGGGAGAAACGCATCCAGGACCTGATTTCGGAGAAAGTCAGTGACGGCGACCCGGCGGCTATCCGTGACCAGCATACCCTGGCACCGGATAAACA
>BAXG01000103.1 GCA_001310455.1 Photobacterium sp. JCM 19050 | reverse complement strand
ACCGCTGGCAATTGCCTGGAACTTGATGCTCTCTTTACCCTCGTAAGTCGCATCGTCTTTCGGTTGGGCAAAGACTCTCAGTGTCTTTAAACCTGCCGGGACGGTGAAATTGGACTTCCAGCCATTGGAGCTGTTCAGGTTGACCGAGCCAATATGCGTATTGCCGTTGTAGATATGGAAAACACCGGTGTAGTCCTTGCCGAAGTCGGCTTCATGCAGGCTGTCGCTTACACGCATGGTGACGGTGTTGTTGGATGTGGATGTCTTATCCAGATTCAGTGTCCAGCCGGCCCACTGACCACCTTCAATGCCGTCTTGCAGGCGGGAGATGGAGGTCACTTCTGGCTTGTCAGCCTCATCGGTGATGTCTGCGGCTTCTGATGTTACCCAGTTCTGGCGACCGTAAACGGCAGCGCGGATTTTGATGGTCTCATCGCCTCATAGACGTTGTCATTGAGGGTCTGGGCATAGAGCGTACGCCAGAGTGACCGGCAGGCACAGTGATATCTGCCTTGTACCCGTTCGCGCTGTTCAGTACGACTTCGCCAATCTTCTGGCCGGAGAGGTTGTAGACATACACGCGGCCGGAGTAATCAGTACCGTGGTCAGCCTGATGGTCCGCATCATTGAAGTGCAGCTTCACTTTAGTTGCGGTGTCTGCCGGGTTATTGAGCTTAAGTGTCCATCCCGGTGATGTGCCACCTTCAACGCCGTCACGCAGTTGCTCGATAGAAGCAACCTTAGGTGCGGATTCGTCATCCCGGATAGTGACGGTACCGGATTTCAATGAAGAATGGTTGTCGGTCCGCGCCCGGATAGTGAAAGATTCATTGCCTTCGTAGGTGCCGTCTTCCTTGGTGGCCATGCGCACCTGGAAAGAGCCTTTATTGGCGGGGACGGTGATCCAGTTACCACGGCTGAAATCGCCGGAGGCTTTGGTCCAGCCATTGCCGTAGTTAACCCACAAA
>BAXG01000102.1 GCA_001310455.1 Photobacterium sp. JCM 19050 | reverse complement strand
CTGATGAATTGAAAGGAAAACGAAATTTAAAAAGAATGAAACCGATGACCAAGTCATCGGTTTCATTCTTCTTGCCCGTCACAGGACTAGGGAATCAGACCGAGAAACAAACCCAACACGTGGTTACGGTGTATTTTCAGACACGCAAGAAGCGTAATTTTTCAAAGTGAACCCATTATCTAAGGTAGTCTCCGAGGCTAAATTCACTGAGTAAGCTTCTCTGTCATTGGCAGGATGATTGGTCCAGTATTCATAAAACGTTGGCCAACCAAAATTGCTCGCCATATCTCCAAGACCGAATACCAAGGTAAACAACTCATATCGGCTCGGGATGCGCCAGTTTGTTCGATTCATAAATTCAATGTTGGAGAGTTCCTTACAATAACGATACTGTTGCCCTCCTAGTCCAAAGGAACTGCTCGAAGTATCGTTGTTCCAGCCATATCCATCGTACCTAAAGCGTGCGAAGCCCGCTTGAATACCACGTTCATAGTATTCCCCTCCATAGGTCTTTCCTGTGTTGTAGGAATAATCGTCCAGTACGTATCCTAAATTCTCCATTACTTTGACACTGGGTGTGGCAGTGAAAAGTTTGCCCTTCGATTCATCATAATTGCCTTCAGCGACTTTTAAGCAATAGTCACCGGCATTTGTAAGGTCTGTATCATTAATTTGACCACCACAAGCTAACAAACCTGTTTTTACGGTAATGGTAATTTGGTTGCTTGTTATACCATCTAACTTAGCCGAAATAGTCACATCACCTCTTGCTAAGCCCCTCACATCTCCATTTCCACTCACCTCCAGGACATATGGATTGCTAACATACCATTGCACTATTCTGCCGGTTGGTTGTTTATTGGTTCCATCGTCATAAGAGCCAATGAGAACTAAACTGGATGTTTGGTTTTCAACTATCGATTTATTCGGTATTGAAAGGAGCAAATCCACAAGTACAGGGGCAACTTGGTTTTCGGAATCTGTGCTGCCATCACCAGCGTCTGTCGTTGTGTCGCCACCCGAACTTCCCTCTGTCGTGGTCGTATCGGTAGTGCCGCTGGATGGACTGTTGCTGTCA
>BAXG01000101.1 GCA_001310455.1 Photobacterium sp. JCM 19050 | reverse complement strand
AAATATCAGGTCCCCTTCTTCCAACCGTTCAACCTTCTCGCCGACCTTCGCCCAGCATGTCCCTCTTCGTATCATATGGAAACTGGCATGGTCTAAATCCGTGAATGTTTTGGTCCAGGGCGCTTCCACCTGACTACAGAAGTACACACTGCCGACCACCCGGATGGAACGCAGTATATCGCTCATCACTTCCATCTCTTGCTCTCCATTCTTTTAACTCAGCGATACGATGAGTGTATGCATTCAAGATGATTATGCATAGAAGGTATCCCATCAAATCCATAAAGTACTCCCATACACAACGAACACGGAGTACCACCATGTCAAAGATTGATATCTACACCAAAAGCTACTGCCCACACTGCAAGGCAGCCAAGCACACATTGGAAAGACTGGGTTTGTCCTTCAATGAAATTGAAGTCACCACTAACGCAGCACTTTTCAAGGAAATGAAAGAAAGAAGCGGTCGTCATACGGTGCCCCAGATTTTCGTCGGCGATGTCCATGTCGGCGGAAACCAGGACTTGAACGACGCGATTCACGACGGACGGTTTGAACACATCGTATTCAGCCAACTCGCAACACAATAATTTCAGCCCCAACAACGGATACTTATTAAAAGGAAAATGACTATGACGACCTACACCAATGCACACGGCTACCAAAACGAATCCCGCGCTGACCTGGCACATTCACTGAGTAATTTTGCAGACCACGCGGTACGCTATTCCATTGTGATTGTGCTGGCCTGGATTGGCGCAATGAAATTCACCGGGTATGAAGCCGGTGCCATTGAAGGCTTGGTTGCCTCAAGCCCATTGACCAGCTGGTTGTATGGTGTGTTCAGCTTGCAAGGGGCCTCCAACCTTATCGGCACCGTGGAAGTCGCGACGGCTGTGGCCTTGATTCTCGCACCATTTAACCGCGCCATTGCCGTTGTTGGTGCTGCAAGTGCCACGATTACCTTCGCCGTGACAACCAGCTTCCTGTTCACAGCACCGATTGCCGAAGCCAGCCTGGGCGGTTTCCCTGCAATCTCGGTAGTGCCTGGCCAGTTTTTGCTGAAAGACATCGTACTGCTGACCGCTGCGCTGTCCCTGCTGGCAAAAGCCCTGCTGCGTGA
>BAXG01000100.1 GCA_001310455.1 Photobacterium sp. JCM 19050 | reverse complement strand
GATTGCCGGCGGCATCAAATCCCTGCCGTTCAAGGTGTTTGAGCGGATAGGGGATGCGCACCAGGATACGGACCACGAGTACAACTGGCTGTTTAACGAACGGGCCAACGCCGAGATGTCCAGTGCCGATGCCTGGCAGTACCTGATGGTGGCAAAGTTTTTCTACGGTGACGGTTACGCTGAGCTGTTGCGTGCCCGTTACCGCAACTCCCGCATCGTTGGCTGGCGACCGCTGCATCCCAACAAGGTGGAGCCGTTTCGGGACAAACCGGGCGGGACCAAGTATTACCGCGTCACCCGGGAAGACGGCAGCCAGGATATCCTCGATGTTGCCGATGTCATTCAGTTGACCTCGCTGGGCTATGACGGGCTGACCAGCCCGAGCCCCATTACCTACGCTGCCCGTGAAGCGGTGGGCAATGCGGTGGCGGCACAGAAATGGAGCGGGAAGTTCTTTCATGAGGGGGCCACCTTTGACTATGCCTCAAGACTGCGCCCGGCTCAATGAGAGCCAGCTTAAAGATTTGCGGGCGTCACTGGCTGCCAAAGCCAACGGCTCCCGGGCACCGCTTATCCTCTCGGGCGGGCTTGAGCCGGCGCAGCTCTCTATCAACCCCAAGGATGCGGAAATTCTGGCATCGAGGCTTTTCACGGTGCAGGAAATCTGCCGGATATTCGGGGTACCACCCCATATGGTCGGGCACACGGAAAAGTCCACCTCCTGGCAATCCGGGCTCGAGGCGATGGGGACCGGGTTTGTGCGCTACACCTTATTGCCGCACCTGACCCAGATTGCCCAGGAGTTTAACTACAAGCTCTGGCCCCAGCGAAGCCGCTACTTTCTCGAACATGTCACCGCCGCCTCGAGCGTGGCGACGTCAAATCCCGCTATGAAGCCTACCGCTCCGCCCTTGGGCGAGCCGGGGAGCCCGGCTGGATGAAAATCAACGAAGTGCGCCGGCGGGAAAACCTGCCACCGGATCCGGACGGGGATGCCCTGTGGCGACCGGACCAGGCTGCCCCCGAATTACCCGAAGGAGGGGACGATGAATAGATACCTCCAGCTGCTTGCCAGCAACCGACAGACCGACAACCGCCAGTTCCATGCTGAAGCCAACACAGACGGCAGCGCCGATATCC
>BAXG01000099.1 GCA_001310455.1 Photobacterium sp. JCM 19050 | reverse complement strand
GATTGCAGGCGGCATCAAATCCCTGCCCTTCAAGGTGTTTGAGCGGATAGGGGATGCGCACCAGGATACGGACCACGAGTACAACTGGCTGTTTAACGAACGGGCCAACGCCGAGATGTCCAGTGCCGATGCCTGGCAGTACCTGATGGTGGCAAAGTTTTTCTACGGTGACGGCTACGCTGAGCTGTTGCGTGCCCGGTACCGCAACTCCCGCATCGTTGGCTGGCGACCGCTGCATCCCAACAAGGTGGAGCCGTTTCGGGACAAACCGGGCGGGACCAAGTATTACCGCGTCACCCGGGAAGACGGCAGCCAGGATATCCTCGATGTTGCCGATGTCATTCAGCTGACCTCGCTGGGCTATGACGGGCTGACCAGCCCAAGCCCCATTACCTACGCTGCCCGTGAAGCGGTGGGCAATGCGGTGGCGGCGCAAAAGTGGAGCGGGAAGTTCTTTCATGAGGGGGCCACCTTTGACTATGCCTCAAGACTGCCGCCCGGCTCAATGAGAGCCAGCTTAAAGATTTGCGGGCGTCACTGGCTGCCAAAGCCAACGGCTCCCGGGCACCGCTTATCCTCTCGGGCGGGCTTGAGCCGGCGCAGCTCTCCATCAACCCCAAGGATGCGGAAATCCTGGCGTCGAGGCTTTTCACGGTGCAGGAAATTTGCCGGATATTCGGGGTGCCGCCCCATATGGTCGGGCACACGGAAAAGTCCACTTCCTGGCAATCCGGGCTTGAGGCGATGGGGACCGGGTTTGTGCGCTACACCTTATTGCCGCACCTGACCCAGATTGCCCAGGAGTTTAATTACAAGCTCTGGCCCCAGCGAAGCCGCTACTTTCTCGAACATGTCACCGCCGCCTCGAGCGTGGCGACGTCAAATCCCGCTATGAAGCATACCGCTCCGCCCTTGGGCGAGCCGGGGAGCCCGGCTGGATGAAAATCAACGAAGTGCGCCGGCGGGAAAACCTGCCACCGGATCCGGAAGGGGATGCCCTGTGGCGACCGGACCAGGCTGCCCCCGAATTACCCGAAGGAGGGGACGATGAATAGATACCTCCAGTTGCTTGCCAGCAACCGACAGACCGACAACCGCCAGTTCCACGCTGAAGACAACACGGACGGCAGCGCCGATATTC
>BAXG01000098.1 GCA_001310455.1 Photobacterium sp. JCM 19050 | reverse complement strand
TGTCTAAAGAAAAATTTGAACGTACGAAACCGCACGTTAACGTTGGTACTATCGGCCACGTTGACCACGGTAAAACTACTCTGACTGCTGCAATCTGTACTGTACTGTCTAAGAAATACGGCGGTTCAGCACGTGACTTCGCATCTATCGACAACGCTCCAGAAGAGCGTGAGCGTGGTATCACTATCTCTACTTCACACGTAGAGTACGATACTCCATCACGTCACTACGCACACGTTGACTGCCCAGGACACGCTGACTACGTTAAGAACATGATCACCGGTGCTGCACAGATGGACGGTGGTATTCTGGTAGTAGCTGCGACTGATGGCCCAATGCCACAGACTCGTGAGCACATCCTGCTGGGTCGCCAGGTAGGTATCCCTTACATCATCGTATTCATGAACAAGTGTGACATGGTAGATGATGAAGAGCTGCTTGAGCTGGTAGAGATGGAAGTACGTGAACTTCTGTCTGAGTACGACTTCCCAGGTGACGACTGCCCAGTAATTCAGGGTTCAGCTCTGAAAGCACTGGAAGGTGACGCAGCATGGGAAGAGAAGATCATCGAACTGGCTGAAGCACTGGATTCTTACATCCCAGAGCCAGAGCGTGCTATCGACAAGCCGTTCATCCTGCCAATCGAAGACGTATTCTCAATCCAGGGCCGTGGTACAGTAGTAACTGGTCGTGTAGAGCAAGGCATCATCCGCGTTGGTGACGAAGTAGAAATCGTAGGTGTTAAAGACACTACTAAGACTACTTGTACTGGCGTAGAAATGTTCCGTAAGCTTCTGGACGAAGGCCGTGCAGGTGAGAACGTAGGTGTTCTGCTGCGTGGTACTAAGCGTGACGAAGTAGAGCGTGGTCAAGTACTGGCGAAGCCAGGTTCAATCACTCCACACACTACTTTCGAATCAGAAGTATACGTACTGTCAAAAGAAGAAGGTGGTCGTCACACCCCATTCTTCAAGGGCTACCGTCCACAGTTCTACTTCCGTACAACTGACGTAACCGGTACTATCGAACTGCCAGAAGGCGTAGAGATGGTAATGCCTGGTGACAACATCAAGATGGTTGTTACCCTGATCGCTCCAATCGCGATGGACGAAGGTCTGCGCTTTGCGATCCGTGAAGGTGGCCGTACTGTTGGTGCGGGTGTTGTTGCTAAGATCGTT
>BAXG01000097.1 GCA_001310455.1 Photobacterium sp. JCM 19050 | reverse complement strand
AGTGAGAGAAATTACCATCCCATGTTTTTTTCATCGGAAGTTTGCCAGCCCGGTAATGCTCATAGACTTTCTCGGCTCCGGCTCGTAGCAACTCAACATTGTGCTTTGTGAAAGTATCCCGACCATGGGGACTCACTTCGTCGATGCTTTCTGTCAAATACCTGTCCCGTACTTTGCTGGCAACACGAAAACCTTTGTTGTCCCGGTACAACCATCCAAGTTCAAAGAAATAGGTATTCACCTGCATGACATTCACTCCGTTCAGCATCTTGCAAAAAGCCGGGAGGGTCATGCCCTGTTTGAACAGGTTTTTAAGGTCGTGGATTTCCTGGGATTGCTGCTTATTTTCGAGTAACAGCTGTTCTTTCTTTTCTTCCTGCACGATGAGGAGTTGGAGGGCTTCTTTGAAATTGGTTGGGAGGGCGTTGTCGATGGTTGGTTGGGCGGTCTGTTGCTTATTGTTCCAGTATTCCCACAATACATCATCACACTCATTCTGGTAATGGATGATCTTTTCCCGAATCTCTACCCTGACCTTGTTGGGGCTGATTGTTTGAAGCCAACCAAAGAGTTTTCGCAACGGGATGCAGGACATCAGATTATTTGGATCAACAGGGGGTATCACCATTTTGGTTATACCCCATCTTTCTGGATTCGAAGACAGCTTTCTTTGTTGAACTTGCCAAGCTAGCCCCATCCCTTCAACTATGGGTTTCATAGGCGTGTAAGGCTGACCTTTGTGTTCGACAACGAAAAGGTTCGAACCATGGAAATCAACGGATATTTGCGTAGGCATTAGTGTTCTCCTTGGATGTTTAGGAGTTCACCACCTAACTGCTAATTTAGGGTGGCGAACTGGACAAGGTTAGCAGTACCGCTCCAAGGAAACGGCCAGCCTTTCGGCTGCCTCATCCAGCTCACCATAATTCAGGTGTGCGAGACTTACGCATAAAAAAACCAGCTATAAAGCTGGCGACTATGCGCCTTGGAACGTTTCGGGCTGCTAATCCCGGTACCGGATTTTGCCGATACCTTTTGAGGATAATCCGGTGTAGTCAGGATTGTCAACTAAATAGACACTAGCCATTCATAAACTTCTACAGCATCCGCCCTGAAGCATTGGTTGAGTTTTTAGATTCTCAATACGAAAACTGGCTGAATCGAATAGTGTGCAACTTACAGGGCAGCCGAATAAGCT
>BAXG01000096.1 GCA_001310455.1 Photobacterium sp. JCM 19050 | reverse complement strand
GTACCCCAAACCGACACAGGTGGTCGGGTAGAGAATACCAAGGCGCTTGAGAGAACTCGGGTGAAGGAACTAGGCAAAATGGTACCGTAACTTCGGGAGAAGGTACGCTGCCCTTGGTGAAGTCCCTTGCGGATGGAGCTGAAGGCAGTCGCAGATACCAGGTGGCTGCAACTGTTTATTAAAAACATAGCACTGTGCAAATTCGAAAGAAGACGTATACGGTGTGACGCCTGCCCGGTGCCGGAAGGTTAATTGATGGGGTTAGTCTTCGGATGAAGCTCTTGATCGAAGCCCCGGTAAACGGCGGCCGTAACTATAACGGTCCTAAGGTAGCGAAATTCCTTGTCGGGTAAGTTCCGACCTGCACGAATGGCGTAATGATGGCCACGCTGTCTCCACCCGAGACTCAGTGAAATTGAAATCGCAGTGAAGATGCTGTGTACCCGCGGCTAGACGGAAAGACCCCGTGAACCTTTACTACAGCTTGGCACTGAACATTGAGCTACATGTGTAGGATAGGTGGGAGCTTTGAAGCGGTGACGCCAGTTGCCGTGGAGCCGACCTTGAAATACCACCCTTGTATGTTTGATGTTCTAACTTGGCCCCGTTATCGGGGTGAGGACAGTGCCTGGTGGGTAGTTTGACTGGGGCGGTCTCCTCCCAAAGCGTAACGGAGGAGCACGAAGGTGGGCTAATCACGGTCGGACATCGTGAGGTTAGTGCAATGGCATAAGCCGCTTGACTGCGAGAATGACGGTTCGAGCAGGTGCGAAAGCAGGTCATAGTGATCCGGTGGTTCTGAATGGAAGGGCCATCGCTCAACGGATAAAAGGTACTCCGGGGATAACAGGCTGATACCGCCCAAGAGTTCATATCGACGGCGGTGTTTGGCACCTCGATGTCGGCTCATCACATCCTGGGGCTGAAGTCGGTCCCAAGGGTATGGCTGTTCGCCATTTAAAGTGGTACGCGAGCTGGGTTTAGAACGTCGTGAGACAGTTCGGTCCCTATCTGCCGTGGGCGTTGGAGAATTGAGAGGGGCTGCTCCTAGTACGAGAGGACCGGAGTGGACGAACCTCTGGTGTTCGGGTTGTCACGCCAGTGGCATTGCCCGGTAGCTAAGTTCGGAATCGATAACCGCTGAAAGCATCTAAGCGGGAAGCGAGCCTCAAGATGAGTTCTCCCTGATACTTTAAGTATCCTAAAGGGTTGTCGGAGACTACGACGTAGATAGGCAGGGTGTGTAAGCGCTGTGAGGCGTTGAGCTAACCTGTACTAATTGCCCGTGAGGCTTAACCATACAACACCCAAGGGGTTTTGTGGTACTCAA
>BAXG01000095.1 GCA_001310455.1 Photobacterium sp. JCM 19050 | reverse complement strand
GGACCAAAGCGGGGGACCTTCGGGCCTCGCACCCAGAGATGAGCCCAAGTGGGATTAGCTAGTTGGTGGGGTAATGGCTCACCAAGGCGACGATCCCTAGCTGGTCTGAGAGGATGATCAGCCACACTGGAACTGAGACACGGTCCAGACTCCTACGGGAGGCAGCAGTGGGGAATATTGCACAATGGGGGAAACCCTGATGCAGCCATGCCGCGTGTGTGAAGAAGGCCTCGGGTTGTAAAGCACTTTCAGCAGTGAGGAAGGTGTTGTCGTTAATAGCGGCAGCATTTGACGTTAGCTGCAGAAGAAGCACCGGCTAACTCCGTGCCAGCAGCCGCGGTAATACGGAGGGTGCGAGCGTTAATCGGAATTACTGGGCGTAAAGCGCATGCAGGCGGTCTGTTAAGTCAGATGTGAAAGCCCCGGGCTTAACCTGGGAGTTGCATTTGAGACTGGCAGGCTAGAGTCTTGTAGAGGGGGTAGAATTCCAGGTGTAGCGGTGAAATGCGTAGAGATCTGGAGGAATACCGGTGGCGAAGGCGGCCCCCTGGACAAAGACTGACGCTCAGATGCGAAAGCGTGGGGAGCAAACAGGATTAGATACCTGGTAGTCCACGCCGTAAACGATGTCTACTTGGAGGTTGTGCCTATAAGGTGTGGCTTTCGGAGCTAACGTGTTAAGTAGACCGCCTGGGGAGTACGGCCGCAAGGTTAAAACTCAAATGAATTGACGGGGGCCCGCACAAGCGGTGGAGCATGTGGTTTAATTCGATGCAACGCGAAGAACCTTACCTACTCTTGACATCCAGAGAAGCTTGAAGAGATTCGAGTGTGCCTTCGGGAGCTCTGAGACAGGTGCTGCATGGCTGTCGTCAGCTCGTGTTGTGAAATGTTGGGTTAAGTCCCGCAACGAGCGCAACCCTTATCCTTGTTTGCCAGCGGGTAATGCCGGGAACTCCAGGGAGACTGCCGGTGATAAACCGGAGGAAGGTGGGGACGACGTCAAGTCATCATGGCCCTTACGAGTAGGGCTACACACGTGCTACAATGGCATATACAGAGGGCAGCGAGACCGCGAGGTGGAGCGAATCCCAGAAAGTATGTCGTAGTCCGGATTGGAGTCTGCAACTCGACTCCATGAAGTCGGAATCGCTAGTAATCGTGGATCAGAATGCCACGGTGAATACGTTCCCGGGCCTTGTACACACCGCCCGTCACACCATGGGAGTGGGTTGCACCAGAAGTAGATAGCTTAACCTTCGGGAGGGCGTTTACCACGGTGTGATTCATGACTGGGGTGAAGTCGTAACAAGGTAGCCCTAGGGGAACCTGGGGCTGGATCACCTCCTTACCTAAACTGCTTCATGAGTGTCCACACAGATTGC
>BAXG01000094.1 GCA_001310455.1 Photobacterium sp. JCM 19050 | reverse complement strand
CGGGGTTTTCTTTTGTTAGCGGCCGAAGGCGCGATCGCGCTATTTTTCCATATTGTTATGTTCAGGCTGCTTTTAGCCCATAGACGCTAAATTGCATCACTATCTGGACTATTTGGCGCGCATTGAGCCCAATTTTGCGAAGATAAGCCTCCAGCAGGGCCATTTTCTTGATGTTCTGTGCCGCTGCCGCCAGGAAGCACTGGATTTGTACTTTCAACAGGCCACGGAACCTCGCATAGCGATGGCCATGGTGTTGTTTGGCATCCGCGAAGCTTCGCTCTACCGTCTCTGCCCGTCGTCGGTACACATACTTACCCCAAGCGGTCAGTCTCAGGGCATTGGCATTCTCAACCGATTTCTCGAACAGGTGCCGGGTTATCACCCGTTTGTGGTTTTCACTCTTGGTGCAAGCAGCACGCAGCGGACAGGTTTTGCATGTCTGCGGGTTTGAGTGATATTCACGGTAAGCTTGTCGGTTGGTGGTCTTGTAGACCAGCTCCTGCCCCTGAGGACAGAGATAGCGGTCCGTCTCTTGGTCGTAACGGAAGTCCTTTTTCTTGATAGGATTCTTTGTACGGTGAGGCCGGCGGTATCCCATGACCGGCAGAATTTGACGCTGCTCCAGTTCATGGCAGATAGTGGCGGTGAAGTAACCGGCATCAAGCCCTGCGGCGATAGGTGAGAGCGTAAAGCGCGCTAACGTGGTATCCAGACGGGCGATATACGGTTGGGCGTCATTCACATTGCCCGGCGTGACATGGGTGTCGAGGATGATGCCGTGTTTGCCGTCGACGGTGCGATGGTCAAGGTAGAAGAAGCCCTAGGGCTTTTGGTCCCGTGTCATGAACCCGCTTTCTGGGTCGGTGGTGCTGACTTTGGTGTTTTTCTCGATATGAGTATTTTTCGGCTTGAGCGGGCGTTTTCCTTCCGCTGCACGGTCAGCGTCAACCGCTTCATCTAACAGCTCGGCATAAGCATTGACGTTTTGTTTCACCAGTTCGTTACGGTATTTACGCTTGTTGGCATTGGCTTTCAGGTGAGTGCTGTCGGTAAACAAGACACGTCCATCGACCATGCTTTATTCATCGCCTGTTCGACGATACGGATGAAGAGGCGCTCAAAGATATCGGTATTGTTGAAGCGACGGCGGCGGTTCTGGCTCAAGGTGGACGCATCAATCACCTTTTCAGTGAGCGACATCCGCAGGAACCAGCGGTAAGCGACATTGACCTCGATGTCTTTAACGAGCTGGCGTTCACTTTTGACACCGAAGAGGAAGCCAAGGAGCAGGATTTTGAACAGGCGAACGGGGTCTATCGCAGGGCGGCCATTGTTGTGGCAATAGAGGTGGGCGACTTCGTCGCGGATAAATTCAAAGTCGACGGCAGCATCGATTTTGCGAACGAGATGGTTTTTGGGGACCAACTGTTCGAGTGTCACCATCTCAATTTCATATTGTTGA
>BAXG01000093.1 GCA_001310455.1 Photobacterium sp. JCM 19050 | reverse complement strand
TGTGACCCTGTAAATAATTCTGTGTAAATGCCTTGGTTACATATATTCAGTAAGTCTGTCTTCGAACATAATCATAAAGCGATTCAGGGCTTGCCGCCAATTTCTGATAGGCATCGTCCATTTCTTGGAAGCATCCTGGATCGCTAAGAAGATCACTTTCCTTGCCGACTCGTCAGTCGGGAACAACTTACGTTTTTTGATGGCCTTACGGATAACGCTGTTGAGGGACTCAATCGCTTGGTAGTGTAAATCGCTTTTCGAATATCCTCCGGATAATTAAATAGGGTATTAAGATTCTCCCAGTTCGCTCTCCACGAGCGGCTGATTTGTGGGTATTTAGCGTCCCAACGTTCAGAGAACGCATCCAACGCCAGTAGTGCATCTTCTTCGGTCGCAGATTGATAAATTCGTTTAAGGTCAGTGGTCACTGCCTTGTAGTCTTTCCAAGGAACATACCTGACCGAGTTGCGAACCATGTGCACGATACAGAGTTGGATTTGCGTCTGTGGGTAAGCGGCATTAATGGCATCAGGGAAGCCCTTGAGGCCATCGACACAGGCTATCAGGATATCTTTCACTCCTCTGTTTTGCAGTTCGGTCAGAACGTTTAACCAGAACTTGGCCCCCTCGTTTTCAGACAACCACATGCCGAGCAGTTCTTTCTGGCCTTCCATATTCACACCGAGCGCAAGATAGACTGACTTGTTGGTGACCTGTTTGTCCTGCCTGACTTTGACGACGAAGCAATCAAGATAGACGATGGGATACACGGCATCTAAAGGGCGAGATTGCCACTCAATAACCTGTTCAAGCACCGCATCTGTCACCTTGGAAATCAGCGTTGGTGAGACATCCGCGCCATACATTTCTTTGAAGGTGGCGACGATTTCCCGAGTAGTCATTCCTTTGGCATAGAGGCTGAGGATTTTGTCATCCATCGACTGGAAACGGGTTTGATGCTTGCGGACGAGCTGAGGTTCGAACGACGCCTCTCTGTCCCTTGGTACACCGATCGGCAGCTCGCCGTCATCGGTGATAATAGTTTTGGATGAATAGCCATTGCGGCTGTTAGTGCTGGGTTTTGGGGCATGTTTTTCGTAACCAAGGTGGTCGTCAAGTTCTGCATTTAGGGCAGTTTCGACAGTCACCTTGGTTAACATTTTGCGGAAATCCTCAAGATCAGATTGGGACTTGATGGATTTAGCGGCTTCACGAGCAAACGCTTCAAGTGCTTTCTTGTCCATGCTGTCTATCCTTAGCCTTTAAGGCTGAAGCTTAGACAATTACACAGAATTCAGGACAGTCTCGAAAATGTATGGGATCAAGGGTAGTTGCGCAAGGCTTTTTCTCGCCACGCACCACTCCGTACTCGCCACTGCTCTTCCCTACCCTGCTTTCCCAGGACCTTCTCTTCCCAGGTCCGGTTTCTTTTCCCAAACGCAAAAAGGCCATCCTTTCGGATGGCCTTTCTGGCGGTATATAAAGCC
>BAXG01000092.1 GCA_001310455.1 Photobacterium sp. JCM 19050 | reverse complement strand
ATCTTTGTTGAGGAAATTCACCACCACTTCATCAGCAAGCTTCCCGGAAAGGTATTCCACCTTAAAGCTGCCGGCTTTGATGTTGGCAGGCCCAAACACCGCAGACGGACTCAGCGAATCATCATCCCAAATCACCCCATAGCGCCCGGTTTGCCAGGTCGGCTCACCCCGTCCCGCCCGCGCAATCAAAACGGCAATATCCCTTATCGCGGCAGCGCGGTTGACCAACATATTGACGGTCAGGCTCTTACGCTCACACCAAACACCAAACGCTTTAATACTGTCGATATCAATCCGGCTGTCCGGCAACCCGGCTCCGTAGAGACGTTTACCCAGGCTGTCCCGTTTACCACGGTACCACCACAACAGCCACCAGGCCGGGTTGGAGGTCTGCCGCTCCACCCACTGAATACCATTCCAGGCAGGATGGTGTCTGCCGCCACCAGATTAAACGCATCCAATGTCCCCGACAGTTGACCGGATGCACGAACGAACAACCCCAACCGCTTTTGCCCCGAATATGACGTGTCATCTGGCTGAAACGCTTTCAACGCTATCCAACCAAACTTACGCTGACCGCGCGTGGTGTTGATATCCTCGCTGATTTTTCGCAACCGAACTTCGTAGGTCGCAGGTCCCGGCACGGCAAGCGTGACAGTCTCTCGTACCGTGTTTATCCCATCACCGGTGAGGGTAATGGTTTCAGTAGAAAGCAAAGTCAGTGCGCCCCCCGACTCCACCCGCAATACGCGCACCTCTGCGTTGATAGTCCTACTGTGTGCTCTGCCACGATCATCGGTATCAAAGGCTGTAGCCTGAACGTCTAACTGAAGTTTGTTGGTGTTAGGTGCAGTTGAACGAACCACCCAGCCGTGACTGCGCTTTACCTCTACACCCGCCAAGGTGTCCACATTGCCAAATTCAGGCGGAAGGCGCCCTTCTATGTCGGAGTGATACACCCGTAAACCATCAAAACCGTTCACCGATGCGTTACCGATACGCAAATCAGACAACACCAAATCTGGCTGTAAACCCATGTGGAATGTCTGATAGAGATACTGCTCTTGCTGGTAGAATGTCGTGTAGGGTTGACCGGCAAGATCCGGATAAATACGCATCCTGCCAATCACCAGGGGAAGCGGTTCAAATTTGCGGGTCCGGTTGCGGGTACCGCTTAACAGGTAGCGGTCTTTGGTTTCGTTGGTTACCGCGCTGAACGAAGGCACACCGGGTACCGGAGTCAGGGCATTGACAAGCAGGCTGGTCCCCACCACCACCGCCGCCGTTATCAGTGATGAGGCCACCGCGCCCAACCCTGCCGCTGCCAGCACCGGTGGCAGGAAAACCGACACGGCAATCACCGCAATCGCCCCGACGACCTGTGCGACCCCCTTGCCTTTGACGGCTGCGCGGATAACCACCTGGTCACCCTGACTCAGACAAAGTGCCCGCCAGTCCCCTTCAACGCGGTCATCATTGCGGTACACCACCACCGGGACCGCATCGGTCAGGGTGATGTCTGCCCGCGTCAGGTACTCCCCCAGGGTTTCCCCGGGAATGTGTGGC
>BAXG01000091.1 GCA_001310455.1 Photobacterium sp. JCM 19050 | reverse complement strand
CAGAGCCAGAGCCAGAGCCAGAGCCAGAGCCAGAGCCAGAGCCAGAGCCAGAGCCAGAGGTGCTCTCTGGTGAAGAGGAACTCCCAACAGAGGAAACTGAACCTGCTGACGAGCTGGCTTCGGGCGAAACGGAAGAACCTGAAACAGCTGAACCGATGGCAGAAGAAGAACCGGTTCAAACTCAGGAAGACGATGAGCCATCGATCTCGACAGCCTGCCTGAGTATGACGAAGCTGCCGCCTTGGCCGATGCCATTGCCGAAGAGTCTCCGGAAATTGAAGAGGCATCGGAGGATTTAACCGACTTTGATGATATTTCACTTGAAGAGCTGTTGGCGGATGTCCCGGAAGCAGATGAACAACCGGAATCAGGTTCCGAATTTGCTGATCAACCTAAACATGATGGTCTAACAGAAACAGACAGTGACTCCGAGGAAGTATTACCCGAAGAAGTGAGTGAGGTCATTGCTGACGAAAGTGAGCGCTCCGGGCTGGATACTGGCGGTATTAATGAAGATAGGGTTGAAGACTCACACTTTGAAACTTTCTCTGAAGATGATCTGGGCGAGTTCGGAGAGGATGATGCCCTGGCGGCCTCGCTGGAAGAGCAGCGTGAACTTGAAAGCTACTATCACGAGAGCCGCGGTGTTGGGCCGGAAGAAGGGCAGGCTGACATGTCTGTACCTGCGTTTGACAGCGATGATGAAAAGTACCAGGTCGGTGGCCTGGATATGGACGCGCTGCTCAATGACCCTGAAATGTTGCTGGCCGAAGAGCTTCCACTTGATACAAAGCCGGAACCGGATTCCGAGCCTGATGAGCTGGAAATCGAACCTCCGGCAGAACGGCTGGATGTCAGCGACAATCTGCCCGAAGAGTCTGAGCCTGAAGATGCTGAACTGCCTTTAGATGAGCTTGAGGAAGACTACACTGTCCCTGAAGATGAAGAGGGCATTTGGCTGAATCAACGCCGGAACCGGAATTGGAGAGTGAAGACTGGTCACAGCAACCCGAGCTTTCTGCCGATGAGCTGAATGTCGTCGCCGATTACGAAGAACCAGCGGTCGTTGAGACTGAAAGCGAACTGCTGAAAGAAGAGCAGGACGATGACAGCTACTTGAGCATTGAAGAATTGATGCGCGAAGACGGTGCCGAACAGGAAGACCCGGATGCTATTCCAATGAACCTGAATGTGGGGTTGGATGAATTCCCGGATCTGATGTCAGATGTCAACGCTGTGGATGTCGATAGCGGCGGTGAAATTGCCCATCAACTCGACTTGGCAAAAGCCTACATCGAAATGAACGATATCGACGGAGCCATTAAGTTACTTGAAAATGTCGCCCAGCATGGCACTACTGAAATGAAGCAGGAAGCCGGGGCTTTGCTGGATCAACTGAAATAAAAGGGCGCTCTGATAGGATCTGGTTTTTGGGACTGGGGAAACAAGACGTTGCAGCTTGAACTGATGAGTTTACAACCTAAACTCTTGTAGAACCCAGAACCCAGAACCCAGAACCCAGAACCCAGAACCCAGAACCCAGAACCCAGAACCCAGAACCCCAGAACCC
>BAXG01000090.1 GCA_001310455.1 Photobacterium sp. JCM 19050 | reverse complement strand
ATAGGTCACTTTGATCTCTTTGGATTCGCCTTCCTTGAGACCATCAAATGCTGGGTTAGATGGGTCAACGGTCAGGGTATTGCCCTTAACAGTGACACCATCAGTCAGACCCTTGATGCTGCCATCAACCACAGTCAGGGTGTCGCCATCCACATCGGTGATGTTGTCGGTGAGGGTAACAGTCTGAGCTGTTTCGCCCTCGAACACACCTTTGGTAATGACTTCACCAACAACTGGAATATCGTTAGTACCGGTGACGGTGATAGTGGCGGTCTGCTCAACGGTTGCACCATGGCCGTCAGTCACCTGGTAGGTCACTTTGATCTCTTTGATTTCGCCTTCTTTGAGACCATCAAACGCTGAGTTAGATGGGTCAACGGTCAGGGTATTGCCATCAACGGTCACACCATCAGTCAGGCCCTTGATGCTGCCATCAACCACAGTCAGGGTATCGCCATCCACATCGGTGATATTGTCAGTCAGGGTAACAGTCTGAGCTGTTTCTCCCTCAACCACACCTTCGGTAATGATTGAGCCCACTTTCGGCGCATCGTTAGTACCGGTGACGGTGATAGTGGCGGTCTGCTCAACGGTTGCACCATGGCCGTCAGTCACCTGGTAGGTCACGGTGATCTCTTTGGTTTCACTTTCCTTGAGACCATCAAACGCTGGGCTGCTTGGGTCGATAGTCAGCTTATTGCCATCAACGGTCACGCCGTCGGTCAGGCCTTTTATGCTGCCATCAACCACAGTCAGGCTGTCACCATCCACATCGGTGATATTGTCAGTCAGGGTAACGGTCTGAGCTGTTTCTCCCTCAACCACACCTTCGGTAATGACAGAGCCACTTTCGGCGCATCGTTAGTACCGGTGACAGTGATGGTGGCAGTCTGGTCAACGGTTGCACCATGGCCGTCAGTCACCTGGTAGGTCACTTTGATCTCTTTGGTTTCGCCTTCTTTAAGGCCATCAAATACTTGGTTAGATGGGTCGATAGTCAGCTTATTGCCATCAACGGTCACGCCGTCGGTCAGGCCTTTAATGCTGCCATCAACGACGGTCAGGGTATCGCCATCGATATCGGTGATGTTGTCGGTGAGGGTAACGGTCTTAGCCGAGGTACCTTCGGTGTAACCCTCAGTAATAACAGAGCCACTTTTGGTGCATCGTTAGTACCGGTGACAGTGATAGTGGCAGTCTGGTCAACGGTTTCACCATGGCCGTCAGTCACCTGATAGGTTACTTTGATCTCTTTGGTTTCGCCTTCTTTGAGACCATCAAATGCTGGGTTGGATGGGTCGATAGTCAGCTTATTGCCATCAACGGTCACGCCGTCGGTCAGGCCTTTAATGCTGCCATCAACCACAGTCAGGGTATCGCCATCCACATCGGTGATGTTGTCGGTGAGGGTAACGGTCTGAGCCGGGTTACCTTCAGTGAAGCCCTCTGTAATAACAGAGCCACTTTCGGCGCATCGTTAGTACCGGTGACGGTGATGGTGGCAGTCTGGTCAACGGTTGCACCATGCCGTCGGTCACCTGATAGGTCACTTTGATCTCCTTGGTTTCACCTTCCTT
>BAXG01000089.1 GCA_001310455.1 Photobacterium sp. JCM 19050 | reverse complement strand
CAAAGGGATAGCGGCGACCATTTCAAGCTGAACCACCGCCCCACCACCGAAGCCGTGACCACCTGGCGCGCGCCGTGATTAACACCGGCATTGCCCCCATCGGTACCTCCCGACGCTCCGCCACCACCACTGTTTCCCCCTCCCCGGTTTCCGCCCGTACCGCCCGAGTGATACAGCGCACCGGCAATGGGGGATGCGGTGACACCGCCACTTCCCCCGGCAATTTCATCCCCACCCTTTCCACCCTGTGCGGTATAAGTCTGGTACCATCATTAAATGAAGACGGCGAGCCATCCCCTCCGATGGTTTCTGCCGCTGCGATGCCACCGCTGCCAACAATGACGGGATAGTTGCCGGTCGCCAGCTCTTTGACCACCACGATGACTTCACCCCCACCGCCACCATAACCGCCGATTGCGTTAGAGCCGCCCGCACCACCGCCACCCACAACGGTTATCCGAAACTTACCCGCCTTGGTGACAGTGACATTGCCACTCACTTCAAAAATCCGTACCCGGTTATCTGCCAGCCAGGGTATCCCGCCGGACACCTCACCCAGAGACGTTCCCCCTCCGGTACCTGCCGCATCAAGCGCGGCCTGGAGCCCGGTGACATCTGCAATTGCCGGCTTGTTGGTGCCGGAGAACTTGGCGGCAAGGGCTAACGCCAGCCCCGACACCTCATTAATCTCAGGGGGGTGGGTTGGCGAAAATGCCTCGGCTACCGCCTGACTCAGATTGTTCAACGCGGTGTTGAGGCCAGTGACATCCCCCACCCCAGGCGCATTGTCCGGAGAATAGTTTGCAGCCAGTGCAGTCGTGATGTTATTCAAGGCAAGGGTGAGTCCATCCACATCGGCAACTGCCGGCGGGTTGGCAGTTGAATACTTGGCATTCAGTGTGGTCTGAAGTTGGCTGACCTGGCTGATACCCGGCAGATTGGTGGGAGAGAACGCGTCGTTTACCGCCGTCGATAAGGCAGACAGTTGGGTGTTCAGTCCCATGACATTTGCTACCGCTGGCGGGTTAGTGTCGGAGTATTTCCCGGCAAGCTGGCTGGAAAGGTTGTTAAGGGCGGTCACGAGTCCAGTGACATCCGCCATGGCAGGAGCGTTTGTCGCAGAGTATTTACTGTCCAGCGCGGCCTGGAGCAAATTGATACTGGAAATTGATGGCGCATTGGAAGGCGAATACGCCTGGTTAATGGCGCTTGTCAGTTGGGAGAGCTGCGTGGTCAGTCCGCTCACCTCGGAAACCGCAGGCAGGTTGGTTGCGGAAAATTTCGCATTGAGCGCCGCCTGTAACCCGGCGACCTCACCAATGGTGGACGCCCCGCCCCCACCACTGTTGCCCGTTGCCCGGTTAAACGGCAAGACCTGTATCCAGTCACTTTCGCCAGCAGGTACAGACAGGGTCACCGCGGTGCCATCGTTTGCGGTGAACGCGCTGCCCGGAAGGACGACACCGTTTTGAAGCACCAGGATTTGCCCCGGTGTGTACGCCAGCACCCTGCCCAGGGTATCTGAGCCGGTGAACGCCATTTGCCCGGCAGTGGCGATGTATTCAAATGCTGGGCTTATCACCCCGACACCGCCGGTATCCCGGACATCCAACGTGTGAAGCTCTGCACTCGGCAAGTCCGGCACGGAGATGGTCATCACTTCCCGGATGCCGCTGCCCGTGCTAATCACCACCCGGTAGTGGGTATGTGCGTTATTGGGCCACAGGGCAAGCTTGGCGACACCGCTCTCGTTGGTCAGGGCTGATACAAACTGCGGGACCATCACCCCCTGGACATAGACTTTTTCACTGAGCTCTGCCGATACCCGGGCACCGGATACCGGTAAGCCATCCGGAGATAACACCGTCGCACTCACCGAGCAGGTTGGTATGCTCATCTTGCCTCCTTATCCCAGTGCTGTAATCGGGCCCTGAAGCGTGCCTCGCTCAACAAACGTGATGTTGCCGCCAATGATGTGTATGGCACTGCCAGAGAGCCCCCCTGG
>BAXG01000088.1 GCA_001310455.1 Photobacterium sp. JCM 19050 | reverse complement strand
GAATCATGCACCTTGAGGTGGTTTGGGTATATGTAAATAAAAACAGGCATTGAGTTGGGATCTGAAATTCAAAACAGGTGAAGGAGAAGGGGCGCTACAAAAGAAGAGTGAAAACAAAGGCGGGACGCCAATCAGCATCCCGCCACGATTCTTTTATGCTGGTGTCAGCTTAGAGTTTAGCGACGTTTGCCGCTTGAGGGCCTTTCTGACCTTGCTCAATATCAAACTCAACAGGCTGGCCTTCTTTCAGGGTACGGAAGCCATCACCAGTGATTGCACGGAAATGCACAAACACATCAGGGCCGTTTTCCTGAGAGATAAAACCAAAACCTTTTTCTTCGTTAAACCACTTAACGGTACCAGTTGCCTTAGACATGATGTCTCCTGAATATATGTACTAACTTACTCTGCACAAAGCATATTAAGCCAGGTTAATAAATGAATTATGACAGTTGGAACGCATCTATATCTTCAGGAGTCAGTCGTCTTCATAAGGCGATGCCATCACGAAGTGTATAACAGCGTTGTTGCATAACCACTTGTATTACACCGGCATCGTGCTGACTGAAGTCTATGTACTGTGCATTACTGTTAGTAAAAACGACAACACACAAAAATACCGAGCCTGCACGTTTGCCCTGCAATTCATACATTAGTTAGAAAGCTATAGAAATGAAAGTGATCTATGTCCCAAATCGAACAGCATAAATAAAGGCATCTCACAATTTATCAGGATTCATAAAATATTTTGCTTAAAAGTCTCGATTTTTTAAAAACCTTACTCTTCAAAGCTCATAAGTATCAGATTATATGTGTCATTTTTGCGACATATTGAATGTGTTTTTTCATTTTTTAAACATATATCTGTACATTGTTCCAATGTGCTTGAAAGCGGTCTACATTGCCGGAATTACAAAGGTGTAAAAATTCGTAAACTATATACCCAAGCCACCTCGCCCTTCGGGAGTGTTTCAGTGCGTCGACTTCTGTGTCAAATACCTTTGAAAGGGAACAGCCATTCCTTCAGGTATTTTCCTTGAATTGAACGCACTGAAATCACTCTGAATGACGCACCTTGAGGTGGTTTGGGTATAAATAAGGATGATGTTAATCCAATAGGTATAAGACAATGAGGGGGAAGTGGGCTGGAAACTTTCCAACAATATTCAGGGTGAAAAATATGGTGTGATTTGAATTTTATTTCAGAGTGAAGGGCATAGTAATTCAGATAAAAGGAATTATTAATGCTCTCAATGTATTCGAAAAGCCATGCTGCCGAAGCAACTAATAAGATACTTTTCCCCTGAGTGATTTTGTTTTTCCTTTTATTTTCTTACCATCCAAGCGCTTTTTCTGCGAAGAGCGTGTAGGTTTAGTGACTCTCCGGGTTTTTTGAACAACAGCCACCGATTTGATGAGTTCACGCAGTCTTACCAGTGCATCTTCTTTGTTCATTTCTTGTGTTCGGTACTGTTGGGCTTTGATGACAATAACACCTTCCTTAGTTATTCGTTGGTCTTTCAGCGCAAGTAATCTCTCTTTATAAAAATCGGGTAGGGATGAGGATGAGACGTCGAATCTCAGGTGGATAGCTGACGAGACTTTGTTTACGTTTTGGCCTCCGGAACCTTGTGCACGGATAGCTACAATGTGAATTTCATCGTCAGGGATAGATACGTTTGTTGATATGGTGAGCATGAGTTAGGCCGGATAAATACAACGAAGACATTGTATACCTAAACTCCCTCAAGGTGCAGGCTTCAGCGAGAGATGGTTTGGGTATACGCAGAACACGGATATAAAAGAAACCCGCCAGATGCGGCGGGTTTCGATAAAGCAACAGGCTAATGAATATTACACCAGCACTTCTTTGGCCTTGGCAACCACGTTTTCTACCGTGAAGCCAAACTCCTTGAACAGCAGGCCAGCCGGGGCAGACTCACCGAAGCTGGTCATGCCGACGATACGGCCACCGAAACCAACATACTTGTACCAGTAATCAGCAATGCCGGCTTCCACGGCTACCCGGGCAGTGACGTCTGATGGCAGTACCGCTTCACGGTACGCCGCATCCTGGGCATCAAACACGTCAGTACATGGCAGGGATACCACGCGTACCTTGCGGCCTTCTGCGCTCAGTTGGTCTGCAGCCTGTATT
>BAXG01000087.1 GCA_001310455.1 Photobacterium sp. JCM 19050 | reverse complement strand
AAGGTGACTTGCTCGCGCCCGTCCAGAGACACAGGGTTTGGCAGGTGCGAAAGGGCTACCTTTTCCATCGGTAATACCCCGCTATTCCGCCACCCGGACAGTGTTCAAGCCGGCTGATGCGCTCGCGCACCACCCCCATGCCTTTGAGGTTGTGAAGGCAGTGCCATTCGCCGTTAATGTGTGCGGCAATACCGATGTGCGCCGCATAGCCCCGGTGGTAAAGCAGCACCGGCTCGCCATCAGACGGGGTACCAACCTTTTCGGCAAAGCTCGTTTCAAGCGCACGTATCTCGGATTCGAGCCGGTCTGGCCTCGAGGCATGGGCAGGAAATTCCAAACACAGACCAAACCGGTCCCAGGCCACATCCCGGGCCAAGTCCCCGCAGTCGTAGGTGTCAGGGTCATAGAGGCGCCCGACATAGGCATCAGACCAATGCATCAGAACAGCCCCGGGGAGATTTCCGGTGTGTAATACACCGTGACCGCCGCTTTGTTGAGAAAGTCCTCGTAACCGAGCACCAGCTCGGCAACCTGCTGGTCCACCTTCGCCTGCATCACATCCAGGTCGGTTTGCCACTCCACATGGTCGGGGTGGCTGCGCATCACCTGGAGGATCCGGCAAAAGCCCCCTTCAAGCCCCCGGGCGTTGTCGATAGCTTCCGTCAGGACCCTGCCGACATTATCAAGGGCGAGCCTTGCCTGCGGCGCTCGCCCTTCCCCTTCTTCCGGCAGGCTCACCTCCACCGGCAGTGCCGTGTACGTGTGTCCGCGGTGAACCAGATCCTCAGTGTCTGCCACCAACCTTGCCGGCTCGCTAAAACTGGCGTGATGGATTTCAATCAGCACCGGCATCGGGTCGGCAGCACTGACCACATTGAGGTTGGTCTTGGCAGCCTTGCTGTAGTCTCTTGGCATCACAGTCCTCCCAGCGACTCGAGTTCACTTTGCGCTTCCCATACATCCCTGTTCACAGCGCGCCATGTCAGGGAAGCCGTCACAAACCGGGCGGTTTCCGTGCCGCCCCTCAGCGGATCTGGTAGGTGAACCACCCCGCCCCGCCATCGAGCTCCGTGTCCCACCACCTATCAAACGCCAGCTTGTCGGCAAGTGACAGGACAACCAGTTTGACGTGCCGGGTACGGATGGCCCGAGAGTAACGGGGACGCTGCTTGGCAATACCCCCGTCCATGTCGGTGCGGATAACGCCCCGGTCCAGGGTCTCCCCATAGTCAAAGGCAAGGCGTACATAGGGTGGCAACAACGGCATCACCGTCCTCCGGCAAGGGCATGTTTAAGCGGGCCTCCGCGGCGGATGTCTTCCAACACCACATCCACCACATAGCGCCGCGCTGTCTGGTCATAACGCGCCGTCCCCGGGGAGGCGTTGACCGGGGCGCTGCTGTTATTGATCACATTGACCTCCACATTGACCCCGCCAACTTCATTTCGCACACCGAGCCTGCCCTGCGCATCTCGGGCAAGGGGCATGATGGCCTCGGGGCCGGCTTCGCCCATCAGGCCCGCGCCGTTTTTCATCGGGAACACCGTGGGCCTGTCAACAATGCCGCCATTGGCAAAGGCTGGACTGTCCCACCGGCAAAGACATTGCCGTTGGCATTGGCGGTTAGCCCAAGTGTCCCGGCAAGCGGGGCGATAATACGGCGGGCAATCGCCAGCCTCACTAAATCTGCCAGCATGCTGGCAACAAGGGATTTGAAATCCGCTTTCCCGGTGGTGACAAAGCGGGTCAGGGCGTCCGTGGCGCCATCGAGGCCGGCGGAAATCGCCTCTTTGACTTGCCTGCCGGTCTGGCTGGCGGCATCTGCCCACTCAGCAAACCCGGCGCGGGCACCCCGGAAAAAGTCGGTGTCTGTGGCACTTGCCAGGCTGTTTTGTGCTTTCACCGCCTGGGCATAACTCTCAGCCAGGCGCTCAATCTCAGCAGCCAGTTTTGGGGTGTCTTTCAGTTGGGCTTGTTGCGCGGCGCTCAGCAGCTGCGTGCGGGCTTCCACCTTGGCAGCGGCATAGCCGAGCCGGTCAACCAGGGGATTGAGTGTGGCCTGCTCCCGGATCGCAATCCGGGTTTGTGCCGTTTGACGGGCAATGGCGTTGGCAGCTTGCTCGAAGGCATTACCCGCATCCGTTGCCGCCTTGTCGGTGTCTTTCCCCCAACTGAGCGCATCCCGGGCAAGGCGTCTGAGTTGGGTGGAGGCGAGGCTCGCCCCAC
>BAXG01000086.1 GCA_001310455.1 Photobacterium sp. JCM 19050 | reverse complement strand
AAAGTAACTTGCTCGCGTCCTTCCAGGGACACAGGGTTTGGCAGGTGCGAAAGGGCTACCTTTTCCATCGGTAATACCCCGCTATTCCGCCACCCGGACAGTGTTCAAGCCGGCTCATACGCTCGCGCACCACCCCCATGCCTTTGAGGTTGTGAAGGCAGTACCATTCGCCGTTAATGTGCGTAGCAACACCGATGTGCGCCGCATAGCCGCGGTGGTAAAGCAGCACCGGCTCGCCATCAGACGGGGTACCAACCTTTTCGGCAAAGCTCGTTTCAAGCGCACGTATCTCGGATTCGAGCAGGTCTGGCCTCACGGCATGGGCAGGAAAATCCAAACGCAAACCAAACCGGTCCCAGGCCACATCCCGGGCTAAGTCCCCGCAGTCGTAGGTGTCAGAGTCATAGAGGCGCCCGACATAGGCATCAGACCAATGCATCAGAACAGCCCCGGGGAGGTTTCCGGTGTGTAATACACCGTGACCGCCGCTTTGTTGAGAAAGTCCTCGTAACCGAGCACCAGCTCGGCAACCTGCTGGTCCACCCGCGCCTGCATCACATCCAAGTCGGTTTGCCACTCCACATGGTCGGGGTGGCTGCGCATCACTTGGAGGATCCGGCAAAAGCCCCCTTCAAGCCCCCGGGCGTTGTCGATAGCTTCCGTCAGGACCCTGCCGACATTATCAAGGGCGAGCCTTGCCTGCGGCGCACGCCCTTCCCCTTCTTCCGGCAGGCTCACCTCCACAGGCAGTGCCGTGTACCTGTGTCCGCGGTGAACCAGATCCTCAGTGTCTGCCACCAACCTTGCCGGCTCGCTAAAACTGGCGTGATGGATTTCAATCAGCACCGGCATCGGATCGGCAGCACTGACTGCATTGAGGTTGGTCTTGGCAGCCTTGCTGTAGTCTCTTGGCATCACAGTCCTCCCAGCGACTCGAGTTCACTTTGCGCTTCCCAGGCCTCCCGGCTCACCGCACGCCATGTCAGGGACGCGGTCACAAACCGGGCAGTCTCCGTGCCGCCCCTCAGCGGATCTGGGTAGGTGAACCACCCCGCCCCGCCATCAAGCTCCGTGTCCCACCACCTATCAAACGCCAGCTTGTCGGCAAGTGACAGGACAACCAGTTTGACGTGCCGGGTACGGATGGCCCGGGAGTAACGGGGACGCTGCTTGGCAATGCCCCCGTCCATATCGGTGCGGATAACGCCCCGGTCCAGGGTCTCCCCATAGTCAAAGGCAAGGCGTACATAGGGTGGCAACAACGGCATCACCGTCCTCCGGCAAGGGCATGTTTAAGCGGACCACCCCGGCGGATGTCTTCCAACACCACATCCACCACATAGCGCCGTGCAGTCTGGTCATAACGCGCCGTACCCGGGGAGGCGTTGACCGGGGCGCTGCTGTTATTGATCACATTGACCTCCACATTGACCCCGCCACCTTCATTTCGCACACCGAGCCTGCCCTGCGCATCCCGGGCAAGGGGCATGATGGCCTCGGGGCCGGCTTCGCCCATCAGGCCCGCGCCGTTTTTCATCGGGAACACCGTGGGTCTGTCCACAATGCCGCCATTGGCAAAGGGCTGGACGGTCCCACCGGCAAAGACATTGCCGTTGGCATTGGCAGTCAGCCCAAGTGATCCGGCAAGCGGGGCGATAATACGGCGGGCAATCGCCAGCCTCACTAAATCTGCCAGCATGCTGGCAACAAGGGATTTGAAATCCGCTTTCCCGGTGGTGACAAAGCGGGTCAGGGCGTCCGTCGCGCCATCGAGGCCGGCGGTAATCGCCTCTTTGACTTGCCTGCCGGTCTGGCTGGCGGCATCTGCCACTCAGCAAACCCGGCGCGGGCACCCCGGAAAAAGTCGGTGTCTGTGGCACTTGCCAGGCTGTTTTGCGCTTTCACCGCCTGGGCATAACTCTCAGCCAGGCGCTCAATCTCAGCAGCCAGTTTTGGGGTGTCTTGCAGTTGGGCTTGTTGCGCGGCGCTCAGCAGCTGCGTCCGGGCCTCCACCTTGGCAGCGGCATAGCCGAGCCGGTCAACCAGGGGATTGAGTGTGGTCTGCTCCCGGATCGCAATCCGGGTTTGTGCCGTTTGACGGGCAATGGCGTTGGCAGCTTGCTCGAAGGCATTACCCGCGTCCGTTGCCGCCTTGTCGGTGTCTTTCCCCCAACTGAGCGCATCTTGGGCAAGGCGTCTGAGTTGGGTGGAGGCGAGGCTCGCCCCAG
>BAXG01000085.1 GCA_001310455.1 Photobacterium sp. JCM 19050 | reverse complement strand
AATTTCACCAGTGAAAGCCTGATAAAAACAAGTTTCGGTCAACCTGCACTAGGTGTTTGGTAGCCGCGGATCATCACCGGAGCCCGGCTACCAATTTTTTTGCAGCGAGACACAACATACAAATTAGAGTTATACCCGGCGTTTCACTAGTGAAAAGCCAGATAAAACAAGTTTCGGTCAACCTGCACTAGGTGTTTGGTAGCCGTGGATCACCCACCGGAGCCCGGCTACCAATTTTTTTGCTGACCATGTTATATCAAAAAGCCCGGCAGTATTTCTGCCGGGCTTTTTGTTTTACGCTGGGAGCGCATCCTCATGTGGTTTCATGATTCCCCCTGTACGCTAATGATATTGCGTCAATAAGAAAGAGAATCCTCTATCTGCGCCTTCCAGATGGCCATTGCCAGTGCTGGTGTACGCAGAGTCTGCGGTGTTGGGATCCATTTGTGTTTAATTCGCGCGAACACGTCAAATCGCTCAGCGGTGCCTGCCATTGCTTCAGCAACAACCCGACCGGCGATATTTGCCAGCCCAACACCATGTCCGGTGTAGCCGTGTGCCACGTAAACATCATCGCCAAGATGGTCAATTTGCGGCATGTACTCTCGTGTCACTGCAAACATTCCGCCCCAGTGGAAATCCATTTTCACGTCATCAAGGTGCGGGAAGACTTTTAACATACGCTGACGCAGACGTTCCTCAGAATCGGCATATTCCCCGTTGAACGGGTGGTTTACGCCACCGAACAAAATGCGGCCGTCAGCTGTTGGACGGAAGTAATCCAGGCAGTTGTTCAAATCTGACATCGCCATCTTATTAGTAATCGGCTGGCGATCACCCAACTGCTCAGTAACGGCAATGTATGATGCTACCGGTAATACGGTGCTTTGTGCTTTACGATCCAATCCTTCGAGGTACGCATTACACGCTAGCAAAACCTGCTTGGCTTTTACACTGCCCTTTTCAGTCTTGATAACATTCACTGCACCTTTTTCAAGCTTCACAGCCGGGCTTTGTTCGAAAACGCGAGCACCAAGATCAATGGCAGCGCGTGCAAGGCCAATGGTGTAATTCAACGGATGCAGGTGACCGCTGTTGCTGTCAAACAGACCGCCCAAATACCGCTCAGAAGAAGTAACTTCCTGAATTTTCGCTTTATCCCACCAGCTTGCATGCGGGTAATCATAACGGGTTTGCTTCAGCTCCAGCCAAGAGCGCAGCTCTTTTTCCTGGCTCGGTTTTAGCGCCAGCTCAATGTAGTTATGCTGGAAATCACAGTTGATATTGAACTCCGCAATGCGTTCACGGACGATATCCACAGATTCACAGGATAAATCCCAGAGTTGTTTACCCCATTGAGGGCCATAAACTTCATCTACTTCACGGAGGCCGAGGCAGTAACCCACCAGACACTGGCCACCGTTACGGCCTGAAGCCGCCCAGGAGATACGGCCAGCTTCCAGTACCACAACATCAAAACCGCGTTTACGCAGTTCGATAGCGGCGTTCATGCCTGTCAAACCGCCACCGATAATGCAAACATCGGCTTCAATGTCGGTATCAAGTTGTGGTTGGAGGGGAAGAACGTGGCAGGTTGCCTGATAATAACTGTCAATGTACTGACCGTATTGCGACATAAAGGATCTCAGCTAGAAATAGGGACGATAAAAAGTGCGGCGAGAATATGCCCAGTCTGGCGTATTTGCATCCGGGATTTTATATACATGTGACATAGATCACAATGATTTTACCGGCTATTTTTTGCCCATAATTTCTATTCCCGAATCCATACAAAATAGTCACGTAATGAACTGATATTCCGGTATAAAACAGCAAAGTTCTTATAATTACCTTGCACAAGCAATGTGCTGTGCCAACCGAAGAAAAAGACATAAAAAAAGGTGCCGATCTGGCACCTTGAGGTGGTTTGGATATTTAAAACAGCCAGTTCTTTGGATCCGGCTGAGGTTGTTGTCCGTCCAAGAGTTTCATCCCTTTAACGCTGCGAATAATTACCCACACAGCCCAGACAGGGAATGCAACATAGCCCAGCGAAATAACCGTCGAAAGCAGCGAACCTGCAATCAGGAAAAGCATTCCATACCAAAAGGTGTTCGCCTGGAACTCAAAGTGACTTTTGAGCCACCCCGGTGCATCTTTTTTGTTGATGTACGCCATCACAACCCCGATAACCGTGGTCAGGCCGATGATGATTCCTACCATATAGAGAACGTAAATAATTTTGGCATTACGTTGCAAAGATTGTTGTTTATCGTTTTCCATAATGACTCCGCACTTTTACTTCCGGCAAAACTCTGGAGAGAGCTTCTAATTTAAGAAACTAAGAGAAAAGGAGTTTTACCTTTCTAATACCCATCAGACTAATTCATTAACCACTCTAACTGGTTGAAATAATCCGATTAGTATACCCAAGCCA
>BAXG01000084.1 GCA_001310455.1 Photobacterium sp. JCM 19050 | reverse complement strand
TTTTCTCGCCTCTCGCCTCTCGCCTCTCGCCTCTCGCCTCTCGCCTCTCGCCTCTCGCCTCTCGCCTCTCGCCGGTATTTCGATTAGTCACCACTGACATCAGCCCTCCAACCAAAATTCACTGTGATATCTCCTACATATCCAAACTAATTCATTTCTTGATTTGCCAAGCTTGTGGAATATTTGCGCCGTTTTTTTTGGCCTCATTTTGGGTCGGGCGAAAGTTACATACGCAGGCCTTTTTGTGTTTGGAGAGTGTGTGAGTCGTATATTACTGATATCCGGGCATCCGGATTTATCTTCATCTTTTGCAAATAAGACTATTTTGGAAAATTTGTCGGGGTTTTCAGGGCTTGAGGTTCGGGCGCTGGATACCCTGTATCCCGATTTCCATATCGATGTGGAAGCTGAACAGCATGCTCTGATGTGTGCAGATGTGGTGATTTTCCAGTTCCCTCTGTACTGGTCGACATATCCGGCCATTATGAAGCAGTGGTTTGATGCTGTTTATACCTTCAATTTTGCTTTCGGCCCAGAAGGTGACAAGTTAAAGGGTAAAAAAACGATTCTTTCTATTACCTGTGGTGCCACTGAAGACTCTTACAGTGAGGGGGAGTTTAACTTTTTTGTCCTGGACCGGTATTTGGATGCAGCCATGCATCCGGTAAAAGCTGCACAAATGAATATCATCGACTCTGTTGTTACCTTTGAAATGAATGCTGTTGAAGCTGAAGGGGGTAATGCAGAACAAGTATTGGCGTTATCAGCTTCCCACGCTGCACGACTTATTAAATCCATCCAAAGCCTTAATTCAATCTGAAGGAATTCTCTATGTGGCAGTCGTTGTTGGGTATTTTTACCCTGCTTGCCCTTGCTTACCTGTTTTCAAATGCCCGTAATCATATTAACTGGCGGACTGTCGGTGGTGCATTAATTCTCCAACTGTTGATATCTGGATTTGTACTGGCGACGGCGTTTGGCGAAAGTGTCCTGCTGGGGATCTCTAATGGTGTATCAAGTGTGCTTGGGTACGCATCTAAAGGTATCGCATTTGTGTTTGGTAACCTGGTGACGTTCCAGGTGGAGAACCTTGGCTTTGTATTCGCGTTCCAGGTGCTCCCGGCCATCATTTTTACTGCCGCATTGGTCAGTCTTTTACATTACATGGGGATAATGCAGATCTTTGTGAGGATTTTGGGTGGAGGACTGCAAAAAGCTATCGGGTCTTCAAAAGCTGAGTCGATGAACGCAATTGCCAACACAGTGTGTGGACAAACGGAAGCGCCTTTATTTGTTAAGCCCTGGCACCCGCATCTAACCAAATCTGAAATCTTTGCCATTATGGTGGGCGGCCTGGCTTCTATTGCCGGCTCGATTCTCGCCGGACTTGCGGGTATGGGTGTTGAAATTAAGTACCTGGTTATGGCGTGCTTTATGAGTGCTCCAGCCGGATTACTATTTGCCAAGCTTCTGGTACCGGAAACTGAGCAACCGGTTAATGATGTACCGGAGCTGCCTGATGATCAAAAGCCGGCAAACTTTATTGATGCGATTGCCAAAGGGGCTATTTCAGGTTTGCAGATTGCTGTGGTGGTTGGTGCAATCCTTATTGCCTGTATTGGCTGATGGCCATGGTAAACGGAATGTTGGGATGGTTCGGGGAGCTGTTTGGTTATGAAGGGCTGACCCTGGAGTTGATTCTGGGAGTGCTGTTCGCACCAGTAGCCTGGTTGATAGGTATTCCTTGGGCTGAAGCCCATATTGCAGGATCGTTTATCGCCCAAAAGCTTGTCCTGAACGAATTTGTTGCATACGCCGGGTTTGCTCCCTATATATCAGGCGAGTCCATAGTCGATGCTACAGGTATGGCTATGTCGCCAAAGTCAGTGGCGATTATCACTGTTGCGCTTTGTGGCTTTGCCAATATCGGATCAGTATCAATGGTCGTTGCTGCGTTGAGCACAATGATTCCAAAACAATCCGGCTATATTGCGCAGGTTGGTATGAAAGTCTTGCTTGCGGCTACATTGGCAAATTTGTTGTCAGCGACAGTAGTTGGTTTGTTCGTGAGTATTTAATAAAAAGCCCGCATCTCTTGATGCGGCTTCCTTTATGGGAGATAAAGCTGCCGTATTGAATTGTATGCTTTGCAGTCATGTTAAATTTCGAATTGGCTTTTTCCGGTAACTGGGCTTTCTGAAAAGTGTAGTTTTGTATGATTCGTGTTCGGTTGAGCGTGAAAGTGCAGTTTTTTCAAAAATAGGGGTTGTAAGAGTGATCTGGATCCCTATAATGCGTCCTCACCGACACGGCGGACAGGCAACGACTTCGCAGTGATGGGAAGGCTCCGGGAGCTTTCAAAAACAAATTGAAAACAACTGCTTGACAGAGTTTTGGATTTGTTTAGAATGGCCGCCCGCTTCAACGCAAAACCTTCGGGTCAGCGGTTGAGGGAAGTCAAAAAGAAGCT
>BAXG01000083.1 GCA_001310455.1 Photobacterium sp. JCM 19050 | reverse complement strand
TGGCTTGGGTATAATTATATCTCAGCACAACCTACAATTGACCAAAAGAAGCGTTGATGACGCCAGTTGGATGTACCAACCTGTTTACGTTCCCCGGGTTCAACGTTTTGGTTTTATATTCCTCTCTAGATTGCCCCTGATAATCAAATCTGACCTTCGCAGTGACAGTAATTCGCTTGTTTCCACTCCTGTTTTTGACAAATACCCACGATCCCCAGTCACCGCCAACACGTTGGTACTCAAGAATGGCGTTTCCACTACAATTAGGACTGGTTATTTCACCTTCTTCTCCAAAATAAGGGGCAGACGCCATTTCGTCATAAATCTCATCGTGGTCGAGAATTAATTTTGGTTCCGTCACTTGGGTTCTCCTTTTTAGCATTACCTCAAAGTGTACGGAAATTCAGTGATTACGGTTATCTGCAAATTTTCCCAGTACGCAACAGATTTACTTGATCCCTCTGGCATCCTCCGCCGAAATCCGTATCATACGCGCCTACACAAAAGATATATCCGGATGACACGTTTGTGCCGGATCAGGTAAGTAATCAGAGCTATATAAGAATGACGACTACAGAAGAACTCACAAAGGCGCAAGTCTACAATTTCAACAAGTTGCAAAAACGTCTTCGTCGTGAAGTGGGTAATGCCATTGCAGACTTCAATATGATTGAAGAAGGTGATCGCATCATGGTTTGCCTGTCAGGCGGCAAAGACAGCTTTGCTATGCTGGATATTCTGCGTAGCCTGCAAAAAAGTGCTCCTGTATCGTTCGAACTGATTGCAGTTAACCTCGACCAAAAACAACCCGGTTTCCCCGAGCACATTCTTCCCGAATACCTTGATTCACTGGGTGTCCAATACAAGATTGTTGAAGAAGACACCTACTCTATCGTTAAAGAGAAGATCCCAGAAGGTAAAACGACGTGCTCGCTGTGTTCTCGCCTGCGCCGCGGTATTCTTTACCGTACCGCCAGAGAGTTGGGTGCAACCAAGATTGCGCTTGGTCATCACCGCGATGATATTCTGGAAACTCTGTTTCTGAACATGTTCTATGGCGGCAAGTTGAAATCTATGCCACCGAAGTTGGTGTCCGATAACGGTGAACATGTTGTAATCCGCCCGCTGGCTTACTGCCGTGAGAAAGACATTATCCGGTTTGCGGAAATGAGAGAGTTCCCTATTATCCCGTGTAACCTTTGCGGCTCGCAGCCGAACCTGCAACGCCAGGTAATCAAAGAGATGCTGCGTGATTGGGACCGACGCTTCCCGGGTCGTATCGAGACAATGTTCCGTTCGCTGCAAAATGTGGTGCCATCACATCTGGCTGATTTCGATCTGTTTGATTTTAAATCGATCAACAGTGATTCTGGGGTGATTAACGGCGGAGATATTGCCTTTGACCGCGAACAGTTTACTGAAACTGCCGTGCAATCGGATGCCATTGAGGTCGATCCGTCTCTGGTGATGGATGTTGTTGAAGTGAAGTAACCCACTTTGCTTCAAAAACAGAAAGGCGTGCAATTTAGCACGCCTTTTTTTCGATTCAAGCCGGTCATATCAGGCTTTGGGAATCCAGGGAGTAATTTTTAACGGTTTGGTTTCAAACCGGATAGTCTCACCTTTAGCCAGCTGACTTGCATCTATAATTACCTTGCCAGCTTTCACACTAAACTCGGTTCCGCTATTGCTTGTAAGGTTCAAATTCTCCTCAGAAAAATGCAACACAACCCCCTTAACGTCTGGCATAAACCAAGATGCGAACATACCGCCAAGATCGGACATCATTGTTTGCATTTGAGGTAAAAGTATACCCAAGTAGTCTGCACTCAATTCATCAGGGATGGATGCAGACATAACCTGGTAGGTCATGTTGCACGTACCTGCACTCTCATCGACATCGACAAAGACATCTGGGTTTACTTTGCGCAGGTGATTATCAATGGGAAGCGGCAGTTCCTGGGATACAGGGATAGAAAACGCTTCAAAGTGCTCTTTTTTTGCATCCATGCCCGGTTCAACTTGCAGACCTTTCCGGTTTCCGGGTTCTGCATGAAATAGGCAACTTTTACATCCTGATGGCCTTCTTTAACATTGTTTTTGAGTTGGGCAAAAAGCTTGTTATAGCTAAACTGGTATTCGGTTGCTGCTGCTGGCATGGCAGCAGCAATCAAAAGCGGTAGCACGAGGGCTGCTCGCGTCATCCTTGGCTCCAATATTGTTTGTTATGGCTGATCATGCTGCGGATTTCTTCCACATAAGCTTGTCCGCGTTCTGAGTATCCCACCAACCCCTGAGCAAGCGCCGTTCCGGTGATGGTTTTATCCTGTTGACGAAGTGTTTCCCTAATATCCCGAAGGGATTTATAAGCCGGGTTGCGGTTGATATTCAGGAAATACGCTCTGACAGAATCATATCCCGAGTCAAACACAGCCACTTCATGGTACTTGCCGGCGTCCCTATTTTTAGGGACCAACCCGCATCCCTTTTTATAACACCATTGGCCAAAGTAGTTGTTGCCCTCGACAGCAAAACGTGACGTTCCCCAAGCGGATTCATTGGCAGCCTGGCTTAGCACCAACTCAGCTGGCACAACATCCATTCTCTTTCTGATCTCGGCGAACCACTCAGGTGTGGGGCCATTTTCCGGAATAGGCAAATTAAGCAATTCACTGGCCTGCCCCAGAAATGCGAGCTGTTCTTTATCCAGAAGTTTGCCGGCGTTAGCGTCCGCATTTACCCGTTCCATTTTTAAACGGGCTTTCAACACCAAATCATTGAGGTAGTCGACAGCCGGTCGAAGGTAGTTGAAAAACGCAGTCTTCTTCTCCTTAACATCAGTGAAGCCGGAGAAATCCGGTTTGTTTTCCATTGCAGGAGGCTCAGGAGCATCCACCATTTCAGCCAAATCTGATCGTGAGGACCCGAAATAATCACCACACCCCACCAGAAGTGCGATGCCAAATGTCAGAGCTACAAATTGTTTTTTCATTCTATTCTTTGTCAGTTGAGACGATAACGAACTGTCGGCCAGTATAAACCGGCCGACAATATGAAATAAATTGAAATAAGATAATGGAACGGTGTATA
>BAXG01000082.1 GCA_001310455.1 Photobacterium sp. JCM 19050 | reverse complement strand
AAGTCCGGCTCCACCGCTTTGGGCAGTTTGTCCTGTTACACCGTCTTCTCCCCAGGTCCCTCCTCGTCCTCCATCACCACCGCGGCCTGAATTCGTGCCACCATATTGCCCCTGTTGTCCTGCGGTCTGTCCCTGCCCGTATCCACGTCCAACGCCCCCGTTACCGCCAATCCCCGCCGGGGTTCCTTCATTCCAGGTCCGGTATACACCGTAAAGCCGATGCACACCTCCACCCACCACTTTCTTGAGCGTGCCGAACCAATACTTATACTGTCCAATAACCAGAGGATTGGCGGTGTTGTTTATCCAGCGGCTCGTACTCCAGCGGGTAATCCCCCCTGTTGACCGCAGATAACCGGGTTGTCCGAGCGTGCCGGTGTCGTCAAAATAGTCACCAGATACAGGCTCCCGTCGGGTGACAGAGCCGGGCGATCCCATGCCTCCCCCGACCACCACCTCCTCCTCCTCCACGGATAGCCCCCGTATTGTTAAGGTAAAAATCGCCATGAACTTTCAGGGCAATGCCCCCATGCCCACCGTTGGATGCACCACCCGATCCCTGTATTTCACCCGCATTGTCAATTCGTAACGTCCCTGCGCGCCCTGCCGGAGACACGACAGGCCCCACCACGACACCGACAGGTATAATCAGGCGTTTGGGGACAACGGTGTTCCAGTCGTTGCCAAACAGTGCATCCAGGGAAAGTGAAGGCGCATCGCTTACCGTGACAGCCAATTCATTCACCCCACCGTAAAAGTCGGACAGTTTTAAGGGGCCTGACACAGGAACCCGCGTGTTGTTTTCCGGCACCAACACACCACCACGATAGAATTCTGTTAGCCTGTGGGGCGCAGTATCTTCAAACTCCAGGGCAATATCCTGTAAAGAGAGGGCACCGGTTTGTGGCAGCGTCATTGGATATCACTCCGAAGACCTTCAGCATCTCCTTTCAATGTCAGGTTCCCATTACTGTCGAGCTTAAAAATCAATATCCCGTTGTGGCTGATGTGCAGCACACCCGCCACCTCAGAGATCTGGAATGCACCAAAGGTACCCACGTTATTAAGCGCCTCTTGAAGCCCTGGGACATCACTGATACCAGTGGGTTTAATTTCACTGGAGTTGAAGATTTCCGTCTCAGTTCCGTCAGTCTGGCGCTCAAGAAGGCGAACATGTTTGTTCGGCAATTTGACCAGTCGCTTCATGCCCGCCCGAAGACCGGTCATGCCGGAATAGTCCAGCCCCCAGAGCCTCACGATGTGCCCTTTGAGGGTCTGAAGCACTTCAGTGGCATAATCGCTGTCGAGATCGGGTTTATTCAGATCATTTAGATCCGCCATCAGTAACCTCCCAGTAAAACAGAGACAGTGCCGCCAGTACGCTGTCCACCGGCATTCCACGCCTGAACGCGGATAACCGGCTGCGCGCCGGCATCATCGATAATCACGTTGGTTTTTGCGATATCCGGACTGTTTTGAGGCGTGACCACCGCACTCACAATATCTAGCCAGGATTTAGTAGGGGAATACACGGTACCAGCACTATCTAGGGCGCTCAGGACCAGTCTGCCGGTCTCGGTTTTGTCTTCAGTGCGAATAGACACTTTCAGGGCATCAACCCGCAACAAATCATCACCGCCTGAGCCTACGACCCGTGCAGTCACGCGCACAAACCTGACATTGGATACCTGAATTTCAAGGGCGTCTGACGGTGCGAGATGCCACGTTGCTGTCTCCCCCCGCCACGCAATTTCGAAGGACACATCGAGGTTTCCCGCGATGAATACTTGGGAAGGGATCACTGAAACAGTGGCAGCGGGCAGTTGCTTACCCATGTCGTGCTCATGGACGATCTGTCCGCTGCTCTCTCCGGGCATGAGATATCGGGTAAAACCTGCGCTGACCTGTGCCCGCACGTTTTGCCAGCCCCTGCCAGCAAAATGCTGCTGCCAGGTTTCGCCTGTTTTCACGGGCAACATTACACCGGTCCTCGCCACTAACGCATTGGTAAGCGAAGCCCCTTCCAGCGCACTGTACGCTGCCGCGAGTGTAAAGTTGGCAGGCAGCGACACCACCACATCCACACTTTGAGGCGCCCCCTCATTTCCGGCAACATCCGTTGCCAGATAAACACCCGATAGTTCCCCGCCGCACTGAATATCACCACTTCCGAGCGTGAGTCTGCCCCGGCTTTGCCGTAAAACCGGGCTGCTTGCGGGGTGCTCCCCAGCCTGCCGATACTGATGGAATAGCTTTTGATAGGCTGATCCGTAAACGCATCCTCCCAACCCAGCGCCAACGCATTGACCTGCAAATCTGAGCGAACAATATTGACGTTGCTGGCGGACGGATGACTTTTTCAAGGCGTGCCTGCTGCTCACTTGGCAGCGACGCATTCCAGTGTCTAGCCCAGAAAACGTGCGTCCCTGAACTCAACCAATCCAGTAAATGAGTGCGACTGCGTTTTTCGGTCACCAGAGACGCTGTTGAAAAGTCACTGCCTATACGGATTTCAGTCTTTTGGTAATCCGGGTCCAGGCAATCTTCCCAACGGAGCAACACCCCGTTATTGACCGCCTCTGCGGCGAATCCAAACACGTCGCTGGGTGGAACGGGGGCATCCTCAATCAGAAAGTTCACTGCCGTTGCCGGTGTCTCACTACCGTCATGAAGTACAGCCTGTACCGATGATTCGTATTGACCTGCCGGACAATCAAACTGCACTTCAGGTAAGTCGGACGACAGGGACTGCCAAATACCACCTTCCCTTCGCCATCGCAGTCTGTAGTACTGTGTTTGGATGACAGGCAACCAGGTCGCCACCGCAACAGGTATACGTTGACCATCCCGGGTGTAACGATAACTCTCCACGACAGAAAATCCCGCCACACCCGTTACCGGCGTACTGCCCAAATCAATATGCGTCGAACGATAGCCTGGGTGATAGAGAAAGGGATGATGCTCGGCTCGTGGTAAATACTGAGGTAATCCATGCCAACAAACCTCAGCGTGTTGTCATCGAGCGCCTGGACATCCACGACCTTAACCAGCCTTCCCGGTCTGGTCGCCGGATCATAAAACCACATCCAGTCACAGGCAGGAAACGCCCCTCATCCGGGACAGGCAATGCCGGCTCTCCCGGTGCCG
>BAXG01000081.1 GCA_001310455.1 Photobacterium sp. JCM 19050 | reverse complement strand
CTTTTATAATCTGACGGAGGGATAGGGATTGACGCGGTCGCTACGCTCCCTTGCCTTCGGGCTGTTGCCTGTTTCCGACTTCGTCGGGGCAACGTTGTCTCGCTTCGCTCGGCTGACCCCTGGGCTAGGCTTCTGCACCCTATCCATTAAGTGGTCTGAAAACGCAAAAAGGCCACTGAAAACTCAGTGGCCTTTTCTAATGTGGCGGAGGGATAGGGATTTGAACCCTAGATACGCTATTAACGTATGCCGGTTTTCAAGACCGGTGCTTTCAACCGCTCAGCCATCCCTCCGAACGCGGCAGATAATAGCCTAACCCAGAGAGCAAGGCAAAAGAAATAATGCCACATTGCGTCCAATTGCTGCTATTTGCTTCGATTTGAATTTAAATAAAACGAAATGGCGAATCTTTGCACTACAGTTTTTGATGTAATTGGACTTCCGGTTTCGTCCGGGGTACCCGGCAAAAATCAGGCAAACTGTGTGACAAAGTAAGGAGGTTGAAAATGGATACAGCAAGTCTGGGCCGGTTACTGTTTTTATCAGCCATTTGGGGGGCCTCGTTTCTGTTTATGCGAATCGGGTCTCCGGCATTGGGACCGGCTGTTCTGATTGAATTTCGGCTGTTTTTTGCTGCGCTGTTTCTGGTGGCAGTGGCTCTTTACCTAAGAAAGAAATTACCACTTCGGGAACATTGGACGCATTTTGTGATCCTCGGCTTTTTCAACTCCGCTCTGCCTTTTCTGCTATTCGCTTTTGCAGCACAAACGGTCTCTGCATCTCTGATGGCAATTCTCAATGCGACCTCCCCGATATGGGGAGCACTGATCACAGCACTACTAAAGCCCAAAACGCTGACGGCAAAAGTGATACTTGGGCTGTGCCTTGGTGTATCCGGCGTCAGTGTTTTGGTCGGGTACGATGCGATAACGTTGGAGCCCGGCGCCGGCCTCGCAATTGCTGCGTGTATAGGTGCTGCTTTTTCCTACGGCATTGCCGCTAATTATGTGTCCTTCAGACGGGCTGCCCAGGATTTCGGAAAGTCTCAGCTCTCATCGTTTGATAATGCGCACGGAAGTATGTGGGCAGCTTCGTTGATTGTATTGCCGTTGGCTTTGATGTCATCTTCCCCTGAACAAGTCTCCATTGAACTCTCTGCGTCTGTCATCACACTCGGTGTGGTGTGTACAGGCTTAGCTTATCTCATCTATTTCAGGCTAATGGAAGACATCGGTGCTGCCTCGGCGCTAACCGTCACCTTTCTGGTTCCCGTCTTTGGGGTGTTCTGGGGATGGCTGGTATTGAATGAAGTTGTCGGCTGGCACACACTCGCGGGGGCTGTTATTGTCATAACCGGTACAGCATTGGTTACCAATTTTTCACCAAGTCGGTTACTAGTGCGTCAATCGCAGAACTATTGATGCTTTGCGAGTCTCTTTTGCTTCAAATCATCATCAACTATTCATGGTTTCTATTATAATGTCGGCACCTTATTTGTGCCCCGCTATTGAACCGGGGACGCCATTGGATGTTAGTATTTCCTATGTTAAAGCAACTTCTTGCCTGCTCACTTATGGTGATCAGCATGTCAGCTAGTGCCGCAACCTTTTCAGACCTTCTCAACCAGCAACACTCCCCCCATCAAGTTATCGACAGTCGCGACAGTAATGCCTTCAACGGATGGTCAGAAACTGAAAACGCCTCTTTCGGGCACTTTCCTGGGGCTGTAAACATCGACGCCGCCTGGCTAAAAAGTCTGTCTGAACCGTCTTTCAATGCACTTTTAGCAGAAAACAGCCTTGATAAGCGTGTTGCCACCTGGATCTATGGCAACAAGGCAGATAACGTAATGCTCGCCGCATCGCTGAAAAAAGCCGGGTTTGAGAAGATCCGCACCATCAGCCAACCTCTCAGCGAATTTCCCAACCAACTCGTTCACCTTCCCCACTATCAACAACTCGTCCCGGCATGGTGGATAAAAGATCTGAACGACGGTAAAAATCCGCCTAACAAGCCACAAAAAGGCTTTAAAGTTGTCGAAGTTGCCTGGGGCCCACCAACTAAATATCTGGCTTCCCATATTCCCGGAGCACTTTATCTCAATACCAATGATATTGAGGAAGAGCCGCTTTGGAACCATGTCAGTGATAAAGATCTCAAGCACGTTATCGAAAACCTGGGGATCACCGCAGACTCTACAGTGATCCTTTACGGACGAAATAATCTGGCAGCATCCCGCGCCGCCGTCCTGATGATGTACGCGGGTGTGAAAGATGTCCGGCTGCTGAATGGAGCTGGAAAGCCTGGGTTAGCGCAGGTTACCCGGTTGAATCTTTCTTGAATGAAACCAAGGCGGTTGAGTTCGGTGAAAACATTCCAGCAAATCCCGGCCTTATCATTGATATGCAGGACGCGCGCAAATATGCCAAAGATCCCAAGGATTATTCCTTAGTCAGCGTCCGTACCATGAACGAATATACCGGTAAAACCAGCGGTTACGATTACATTCCGACCAAAGGCCGGATCCCCGGTTCAAAATGGGGTCACGCGGGTATCGGTTCAAACGACATCAATGATTACCTTAATCCGGATGGCACAATGAAATCCCCGGCGCTGATTGAAAAGTTCTGGCGTAAATGGGGAATTTTGCCTTCACAGAAAACGGCATTTTACTGTGGCACCGGATGGCGGGCATCAGAAGCGATGTTTTACGCATATGTTATGGGTTGGAAAAATGTCAGCCTTTACGACGGCGGCTGGTATGAATGGAGCGAGGATACGTCCAACCCGATTGAAACCGGGCCAGTTCAGCATCCCTAAACTAAAGTGCATTGTGATCGCGGCGTAAAAGCCGCGATTTTTTTTATCTGGATTTTAAGTCGCGGGGTTCCAGCCTTCGAAAGAGTGAGCGCCTTCCTTTTTTAAGTGGTTTTTTGCCCATTCCCTCACAGACTCACTGACAATCCCCCGCCTGAAAAAAGTTCAACTATCTGAGGAATCCCAGTATTTCTGAGCAATTTCGACACCCGCTTTTATACGAGGACAGTCCACCCAACAGCACAAAGGTTATGAATATATAAACCTCAGATGCAAAAAAGTCCTGATGACGTTAATCAGCAGAGCCTTTAAAAAGTGGCTGCGGAGCTGGATTTAACTGCCAACCACGCAGCAAC
>BAXG01000080.1 GCA_001310455.1 Photobacterium sp. JCM 19050 | reverse complement strand
GGAGCTTTCGCCTCCTGCTTTTTGTCAGTTCAATTCGTCTTGCTCAGGGATGATGATGGTGATTTTTTCACTGCCTAAGCTAACTGAACCCGAATTCGACAATGTTGCTTCAGTTTCACTATCAAATAGCTTGTTTTCAATTATCCCCTCGCCTCGCAGAACATCGAGACTAACTGAAAGCTCTATTTCCTGATCAAATTCAGGTGAACTTTCTGAGTGTTCTTCATCCGAATCTTCGTAATCGACATCTATGCGAATGGTTGCGTTTCCGTTTTCATTTTCGAAGATCTCAATATAGAGGCCATCATCTCCATCCAATAGATCCGAAATATCTAGGATATCTTTGTCTACCTCAAAGTCGACAATGACATCTGTTACAAGAGCGTCGTCATCTATATCAGACTCATTCCAGACAAAGGTATCCGAACCGCTTCCTCCCCGCATAAAATCATCACCGGCGCCACCGATAATGATGTCATTTCCAGAGCCGCCACGGATGAAGTCTTGACCGTCGCCACCGTCAAGAAAATCATTATCTGCACCACCAGAAATCAAGTCGGTGCCAGCTTCACCATATATCTTGTCGTTTCCGTAAGAACCGTGTGCTGCATCAGCCCACGCTGGCCCAGCGAATTTCCCTTTCAAGGTATCAGAGGAAAGTTCAAATACTTCATTATCTGAACCGTCGACAAACGCTCTCGCATTTTCAGGTATGTTATTGTCACTGGCAACTGAGCTGGGATCTCCCAAATAAATGGTGTCGTTGCCCTTTCCTCCTTCTACGTGGTCATTCCCACCATAGGTGTAGATGGTGTCGTTAGCTTCCAATGCAATATCTTTATCATCTTCAAGAATCGCATTAATTTGTCCGGTTGTTGCATGGAAACCGCTATGGTTTGGAGTGTGATCTGTTGTGTTAACCCCGTTAATTTCAATGGTGCCGTTTGTCGAAGAATCAATAAGGTTAATGTTGTGATATTCGGAGTGTAACTTAACGGTATCGTTTGAGTCTCCGGTCTTAATTACATTACTGTTGTCAGAATCAGTGTGAGAACCACCTTGTAAGGTAACGTTATTTGACGCTGTCGCAATATCACCGTCTTTATCGGTAACGGTGATACTGAAATCAAGTGAGTGACTGTTTGACAACGGTTTGTATTGAGTCATTACCCACTTGTGTGTCGCTGATTCGTTTGATGATGTTTGCAGTGTAATTTCAAATGCTAACTTAGTTGAGGCATCGATCTGGCGACTTGGGTCACTCCAATAGCACCGACAATCTTGCCATTTACTATCGCAATAAAAATATCTTCTGGCGGAGAGCCGGCAGTTTGCAGTGAAGGCAATGAGTTAGTATCGAGTGCAAGTTCAATGCTTTGTTCACCGTCTGCACCAAAATCAGCGTTAACTAAACCTTCTGCCACAGCGTTGACACTTAGGTCAACCAGAGTGAAGTCGCTGTTTTCATCGTCATCACCATTGTTTGAGGCAATAATTTCAATCTGATCAAACCCTTCTGGGATATTGATGGTGAGACTGCCAAACTTTTCAGATTGCCCCGGTGCGTCAGATGTATCCAGGTCATCTTCTTTGAACGTTTTCGTGTCTACTTGCTGACCGTTTTTGTAAAAGACGACGGTGAATGCGATATCTTCTAGGTCTTTATCTTTTCCGCCGTCCTGAACCTTCCCTAAAGTTAAGGTCAAACTGAAACCAACTGAACCGTCTGGTAACGTTGCCTCAATAGATTCGTAGGTACCGTTGCCGTTACTAGACAGGTATTGGATTTCGTTTTTGTTGCTGCCAGTAGATTTATCACCACCCTGACCACTGACAACCCCGAAACCCTGTCCCCACTCTTTTATTCCATCAGCAATTTCGGTTTTTACTGAATCCTTATAAAGGTAGGACTTCATTGTTATCCCAGAGTTACCATCGCTTAACTTTAGTAACTCGGGGTCAGGGGTTGCATAGGTTGGACTATCCGCTTGTATCTCCGGGATATCATCAACAATTGAAATCAGGGCGCTCCCTGAAGATGTCTGTACTGTCACTGTAACCGGTTGGTTTTCAGCGTCTGGCTCATTGATATGAGGGATTGCCCCCAAAAGGTTTGCAGTAATTTCTCCATTGTTTAGGGAGAGTGTTATGACGTTTTCCCCCTCAATGCTTCCAGTCCAAAGGTCACCAACTAACTGCCAAGTTATGCTTGCATTCGCAACTAGGCCGCTTGTCTCCGGCGTACTGTTTTGAATAAATGTGGTGTTTTCATCGGAGAACTGTGCTTTGGCCTGTTCTGTACTATCTGGTGATAAGTCCGCTTCGTTGAGCTCAATATTTAGCTGTTCAGTTGTAGAGTCAGATGAAGTAGAAGCTACTGAAACCGTTGCGTCTTCTGATAAAGCCCCTTCGCTGTCTACAGCCGCATAGTCGAAGCTGTCATTTACTTGAATATCGACAAAGCGAAGTTCCCAGTTGCTGTCATATTCAGAGTCTGTTGAGAATTCGACTTTGGAGATAATTCCGTTGCCAATGTTGATGTCGAATTGCGGGCCATTCCCGACAGTGACCGTTTGGAACAACTCGGTATTTCCGTAATCACCATCCTTTTGATAGCGGAACATAATGGGGTCAGCCTGGCCTTCAAGGTAAACCTCAATAGTTGCAAAGGCCGATTTTCCATCGCTGCCCCCTTGGTCAAAGTGACCACCCAGCCCATCAAGCCTATTGTCAGGCCATTTACCGGTAGCGTTTCTTTACCATCTGGTGAATGGAATTCCAGAGAGAGTTTTTCATCAGCGTTGATTCCGTTGTTATCGTCATCAGCAACGCCAACGCCAATATGATTCTGTTGGTTATCATATGCAGTCAGCGGTCCAGAGTTACTCGTTAATGTTGCCTTGTACCCGTCTCCCAAATCCATTTCACGTTTGTGAGAGGAAACTGCGTTCCCCCACATATCGAGGGATTGGGTGTTTTCAGATTTATTTCCGAGCAGCAGATTGTCAGTGTTTAAATCTGATTTGTAGACCAGATCATCACTGTTGAATTCTCTCAGTGATTCGATGTCGCTTGGGTAATTTCAACTTCGTTATCGCCATCACGGTAGTAAAGGGTGCCATGTTCGGGGAGTGAACGGATGACAACTGTTTCCCCATTTATGCCGTCAGGGCCGTCTTCAACATCTGCGATCATATCGGCCAGCAAAATATCCGCCTGCCCACCGTCGAGATTCACTGTGGTGTCTAAAGCGGTCGGCGGTGTGTTAACGCCAACTACATTAATGATGATATATGCTGAATCGGTTGCATCGTACTTATCGGTAATCGTGTAAGGAATCTTGATTTCCGCTATTTCACCTGGTTCCAGCTGATCAGAATTATCCGCGTTGAATGTATAGGTTCCATCAGCGCTGATTATGAGCGTTCCTGTGACTTTTCCTTGATTGACAGGAACCTTAAGAGTACCGGTTTCTGGTACATCCCGGTTACCCACAGTTGTCAGAGTGAAATGATGATCTTCCGGATCACTGTCATTCGCGAGAATGCTGTGTGAAGAATCTTCCTGAACAAGAGATTCCCCTTCTTTCACAAACAGAATGTCGCCAGTGACAAGAGCGATGTCGGTGATGTAGTAATCAGACGAATCTCCGCTGCCATTGTCTCCATCTGCATATGGCAAAGCTTCGAAAATTACAGTGGTGAATGGTTTGTCACTATCAATAAGAAATGACCCACTGTTTTCCCCCGATAACTTGAACATTCCACTGTCGACGATGTTTCCTTCTGCATCCAACGTTGTCCAACGTCCTCGCTCACCACCACCCTCATGATGAATTAGGTTGGAAACACTGAACACTGCTTGGCTGATTGGTTCTGCTGCGTTGATAGATACCTTGATTGCTTCAGATGTACCGGTCTCATGATCATATTGGATCTGGTTAGGGACCTGACCTCTTGGCTCATCGTTAACACCAAGCTTGTTACCATCGAGGTGATCATCGATTGCTTCACCCGGATCATTGTTGATAAACGAAATGTATTCTTGATGGGTGTATCCATCTGCTTCGGGTAGTGGACGCGCATGGGCGGTGATGGTGATGCCATTTGAGGCCAGGTTACCCCAGTTATTATCGTTTAGGCGGTTAATAGCTGAACCATCGTTTTCTGCATTGACTGTGTTTATGTCGTTG
>BAXG01000079.1 GCA_001310455.1 Photobacterium sp. JCM 19050 | reverse complement strand
TGCTGACGCTGTCAGAAAACGTCCCGAGGTAGTCGGCGGACAGCGCCGCTTTCAGTGCGTTGCCCACGTCAGTCGCAAGGGCGCTGACCTGGGTTTTCTGGTCCTCAAGCCCGAGCAGCCCCACCAAATCCAGTGGCGGGATGTCCGGGATGGACAGGGCGTGCCCAAGCGAGTCGGACAGGGCATTGACCTCCCGGATAAGGCGGTTAAAGCCGGCGATGTAAAAGGTAAGGATACGCTCCACCCCTTTTGCCACCACGGCAGCGGTGAGGCGCATCACCCCGGAAAATGAGCCCGGCAGGCGCTCCCAGGTCAGCATCACGGAATGGAACGCCCCGACATAGAGCCCCACCACCCGGTTGGCCCCGGTTTTCGCGGCCCCGACGATGTCCACACCGAGCACCCGGGTGATATCGTCACGGAACACCACCAGGGCCGAGCTGGCAAGCGCGAGCCCCGCAATGATGGCAGTTGCCGGGTTGGCAAGCACCCAGGCAGCCGCATTGGCAAGCAGCGCCTTGGTCACCGCCCCCACACCCACCACCAGGGATTTGAGCCCACCCAGTATGGCGGGGGCATACATCAGTGCCAGCCCGCCTGCGGCAGCGGTCGCCGCCGGCGCAATGGTCTCGATGTGCGCCGCCACAAAGCCGAGCACCGCAGACGCTGTGCGTCCCCAGTCCACCACCTGGAGCCCCTTGGCAGCCAGGGCAACCAGCCCGATGGTGGCAATGGAGAGCGGTGATATCAGCGAGGCAAACGCCCCGCCCAGTTGTTTCAGGGCCCCGCCGGCACCCTGCCCGCCGAGGGCGGCAGATATCTGGGTACCCTGTTGGAGGGCAATCTGGAGCGGGTTTTGCGCCAGGGCAGCGGTGACCGCCACGTCCTGAAACTGGGCAGCCAGGTTCGCCACATTGGCAGACGCCTGACCGCTGCTTTGGGTCAGCCGCCGCTGGGACGCCGTGACCCGTTTTTCTACCGCCTCGAGCTCCGCCAGCGATCCGCGCAGCTTTTTCAGGTCAGCCCCTCGCACCCGGCATATTCGCGGAAGTACGCCGCCGAGCCCCGGGCAGCCCCGGAGGCGGTTTCGGCAAGCTCACGCTGGAATGCCGTGGTCTGGCGTTTGATTGACGACAGCAGCGAGCGGTTTGCCGCCGCCACTGCCTTGCCCGATTTCGCTGCGCCCTGGGTGATGCCGCTGTCCATGCCGTCACCGGCGTGTTTCCCGGCACGTTTAACCGCGTCCGCCATGGAGCCGGCATCGTGTTTGATTTCCTCAAACCCCTGTTTGGCACCGGAGGCATCGACTTCGGATTCAATCCGGACTTTCCGGTTGGTCATGTCGGTCTCTCCTTCTCAAACAGCATTTTTCGCAAACACATCGAGCGCGGCGCTTTCCAATAACCGGATATCGGCAAAAAGGGCGTCCCAGTCCCCGCCAGATCTGTCCAGCAGGGCAAAAACCACGTTGTAATCAAGCCCGGCAATGCCACCCGGCCCCATACGCCATTGCGTCGTGACCTGGCAAAAGAGCGCAAACGCCTGCCAGTTTTCAGGCCAGAGGGCATACCCATCCGGTCCAAAGTCTTCCGGCGTCAGGCCAAGGGCGGCGAGCTCGGCGGTGTTGTCCGGCGCATACAGGGCGTCCACCGCCCCGGTCAGTTTCCCTCGCGCCCTTCCACCAACACCGCCCGGTAGGTGTCCATCAGCGCCGCTGCCGCACCGGGTATTTCGTCACAGAGCTGGGTGACGGTCTCTTCGTTGAAGGGCACATCTAAGTCCCACCCGCAAAGGATGGACATCAGGTGCCCGGCATTGAGCGCGGTGGACACCGCCACCACCTCACTGACCGTTTCCAGCCCTTCCAGTTTTTCCATCGAGGATTCCACCTCTGCCATCAAGGCAACCAGCTCGGTACGGGTCCGGTAGGTAAACTCTGCCCGGATAACCCCGGTGTCACCGCCGGGCAGCGGGACAGACACCTCACGGGTAAAGGCACGGGGCGGCTGCCCCAGCACAATTTTCTGACTCATGGCTCTGTCCTTATGCGCTGTAGCGGGTAAAGCGGGACACCAGGCTGAAGGTGGCAGAGACTGCCATCAACTGCCCTTTGGTGGTCGACGGGGTTTCATTGAGCGACACGTAGGCGTGGTAGTAAAGCGTAGAGCCGCCCGGCAGGGTTGCCCTCAGCACCCGCTGCTCACGCGCATCACTTGCCGCCTTGAGGGCAAGAAATCCCGGCAGGGTGTCATCGTCGGCAATCGACAGGGTCAGGCTAATCGGTGAGGTCTGCGTGGGGATCTGGCTTTCAAAGTCGTTCTCCAGGAACGAATAGGTCAGAAACTGCTGCTCCCCGCCGGAGGACTCCGAGCTCAGGATTTGGCTCACCTGGACCCAACTGTCCACCTTGGCAAGGTCCCCGCCCCGCCGCCTGCCGGAAAACGTTGCAGGTCACGGGTATCAAACCCGGAAAGCTTGTTGCCGGTCCCGAGTTTCGCCACCCGGTCGTTGATGCCACTCCAGCCGCTTTGGACAACCACCACATCGCCGGGATTGAGATTCGGGGTACCCGACAGGGTCGGGACCGCTTCCTCGGCGTTGGACAGGGCGGTCATGGTGACTGCCGCCGCGGTGTTTGTCGCCAGGGCAAACAGGGTGCCATCGGGAAGTTTTACTGCCATGGGGCCTCCTTATACCGGGTGCCAGATGCTGAAATCCTGCATCCGGCCCCGAAGGGTTGCATTGGGATCATCATCAAAAATCGATTGGGGCTGACTGAGCGCCGAGGCGGTGACCGCATCGGATGCCAAGAGCGCCGCTTCGAGGTTTTCCATCAACTGGCTCACTGCCACCGCGGACGCCGCCCAGCCATTGACCTGGATGGTGGAATGGGCAAGGGGCGGTTTGCTGCGGTCCATAAACGCCAGTGCCCGCCCGCCGGTGCGTTGCCACACCACATAGGGCAGCGCCGCGTCCACAGGCGCACGGTCCGGGTAGGTGTCTGCCACCTGGGACAGCACCACATACAGGGTTTCTTCCAGGGTCATAAGAGGTCCTTTAACAGCGCCGCTTCCCCCTCAGCCAACGCGGTATCGCGCCCGGCCTCAATCGCCGGGCGCATAAACGGGGTCGGCGGTACCTGGCGGGGGGATGGCAGGGGCTTTTTTGTGTTGGTGTACCAGACACCGTCTTTGAGGTAACGGGCATAGCGCTGGACATAGCCGTATTCGACAAGGTGCCCGTGCGGGGCAGTTGGCAACCCGCCCCCACGAGAACGCCAGGACACGGCATACACCGCAATCCCCAGCTCATCCACCGAGCTCTCATCGTCATAGACCTGGTATATCGCCGCCAGCAGGTTGCCGGTGACCCGGTTAAGCCGAAGCACATTGGCGCGGGCCTGGTCATAGAACACCTGCGCCATTGCCTGGCTGCCGGACGGGCGTTGCCTGCCAGGGCCTGGCTGTCCGCCTCCAGCCCGGCTAACAGGCGTTCAATATCGACCTCCACCTGCATTGTCATACGCGGCGCTCCGCCACCAGCTCCATAAAGGTGCGGTGCGTTTCATCGGGCAGGACCGCGTTGATAAACCAGGTGTCATTGCCATACACCACCCGCATGTCGGGGGTGATGTCATTGCGGTAGCGACAGCGGATACTGGCCTGGACGGTTGCCGTCACCCTGTCACGCTTAATCAGCTCGGCCCCGCGCAGGGTACGGATGTTGGCCCACAGCACAGTGTGCGTAACCCAGCCTCAACCGGTTGCCCGGCACTGTCACGCCCGGGCAGCGGCTTTTCCACCGTCACGCGGCAGTTGAGTTTGCCAATGTCCATCAGCGCCCCCGGCTGTAGTCGGTGTACTTGTCGAGCATCCGGTCATAGAACGGCACCTGGTTCAGTGCCATGTCCGTCGAAAGCCCCCGGTAGTGATGGAGCTCTGCCACGGCAACCAACAGCCAGTGGCGCACCGCCGGTGGCACGTAGCCGTATTCGGCTTCAAGCTCAGGCAGCGAGCGCATCAGCCGGGCTTCACAAAGATCTACCGCGGTGTCGATAAGTGACAGCAGGTAGGCATCACTGTCCCCGTCATCGGCTTTAAGGTGCTCGCGCAGGGTATCAAGGCTTATCACGGGTTACTCCAGCACCACGGTCTCAGCGCCCTGTTTGTCCGCATAGGCAAGCGCATCCTTGTGCGGGTCGACATCCCCGTTCGCTTCCAGGGCCTCAATCAGGGCAGCGTCCGCTTCGACGACCTGCCCAATCTCCACGCCGTATGCATGGATGTCATTCAGCGCAACGGCTTTTCTCTTTGCCATGGTTCACTCTCCATTAAAAAAAGGGGCCCGCAGGCCCCACACCGTCAGGTGGCGGAATTCTGGTAATACTTCACCGCCCCGCCCGCATCGATGAGGTTGCCCCCCATGCGGCGGAAGGCGACAAAGCCGACCTGCCCGCGCAGGGTGAAGGCGGAGTCGGTCATGCGGAACAGGGTCAGGTCCATCACATCCCGGATGATGTACTTGGACAGGTCCCCGAACAGGATGGAGCGGGCATTGGCTGCCATCGGGGCCATGTGCTGGTTGATGGTGATGTTCCGGTTGAGGATGCGGTCCGGTGCCCGCCCGGGTTGCCCTGCTCATAGCCGGGCACAAA
>BAXG01000078.1 GCA_001310455.1 Photobacterium sp. JCM 19050 | reverse complement strand
TATATAACAGCCGGGGCATTTTGGATATTTGAAAAAACGCAGAAAATTAATTATGCACTTGGTTTTATATTGGTAGGAAAAATGAAAGGACACTGGAATGCAAACGGAATATAAAATCAGCTAAATGACTTTCCCACATACAATGGAAAGTGATAAGCCGACCTCCTTTTAGTTATTGTCTGACTCAGGCCGGGCACCTAGATACTCATACTAACTCTGCACTATTATGCAGCATATTTTTTAAGCTCATGCGGGTATATGGTCATACCGTTTTGAGTGTTTTCGTAGATTGAATTTTCTCGGATATACGACCATTCATGGATGCTCGTATTGGTTTGTGCAGCCAAACGCTCAATAACAACATTCACATCCCGTCCTGCATAGTCTTTGTCATGTGAAAAGATTTTTTGAGAACTGATAGCATAGTAAACTCCTTTTAAATGTAATTTAATTTCAAAATTGTACTTTAATAACTTACACCAAGGTTATTTTGTGATCAAGATCTATTGATAATTGTCATATAATTTTAATAAATGTAATTATTTTTCAAAATATATTATACATACAGTTTCATATTAAATCTTCGGACCCGTGACTAAATTGAAATCACCAACGTGGTTCATTGCGACAACCTGTTTTTACGAATGCGCAAAACCAACGTCGTTAAGCCATTAAGTGGCGAAGGTTCAAAACAAACAATGTCAGCCTGTTTGTAAAAGCTGGATTCAATTACGTGTTGCAAATTTTAGGCCATACTTTAGGTAGGGATTTAAATGCGTACCCCGACTGTTGATGACAGCAAACATTTCAATCGAGGTACGAGTGTTGTGGCATGTTCAGTGATTACTGAATTCCATCCTCACTTCGGAGAAATTTGACTGTTTGCCCTGACTTGACTCTAAGTTTGCTGTATTGAACCCAGTCAACTCGTTCATCATTAACGGTATAAAGCTTGATAACATCGCCTTTATTTCCCAGTTTCATCACTGCTAAATTTCTCTTAACAAAGCTTTCTCCGGGCAGAAGTGAAAGAGGACCGGCACTCAGTGGCTCCTTTCGATCGCTATTGTCACAAAGATACCATCCGCTCACATCTACCTCTTTGGCACCAAGATTGACAATTGATACCCATTCATTTCCAGCGTCCTGTCCTTTTGGGTTAACCATTGCAGCAGCAATATGGATATCGATATCCTGATCCCTGACCGTTTCCCGTCTGTCACCCTCGTTGATAATGTCTTCCGGCTTGGAAACTTCGATGTGTTCGGGTGTAGTTTCGATGTTTTCCGGGTTGTCAGTCGCCGGCTCAGAAAAGAAAAGTGGGTTGGCTTCATACAAATGTCGGGCGAATACCAACCCGGTTCGCAGTTCAACTTCCGTTAAGCTGACCTGGTAAATTTCATTATTGTAATCGGGTCGACGTGAAGATGTTTTGTCTGCCAGCGCGGCCTCGTCCTGATACTGGATGAACGCTCTGACCTCAAGCTTGTCAGCTTTATTTATAAAACAGACAACTTTGAAAAATCCCGCCGGAACCAACGCCAGTTTTCGACCTGATGGTTGCACGGTACGATCCATACGCCCGTATATACACCCCGAAAAGGAAGTGATTTTGCCATCTTTGTCTAACTCCAGTGACTGAACCCAGTTTTCAAGGCTAAGCCATTCATCCTGATTAAGGGTGTCATACTGCAACGCTGCGTTGGTGTAATAAAAGGTTTCATTGGAAGCCCGTTGCGCATCAGCCTGAGTCTGCCCCCAGGCAGCCGTTGAGCGCCTTGCCAAATGCCCCCGGTCTAAAGGTTTCGGGCGTAATAGTCATTGTTGAGCTGATTTTTCCCGCCAACCCGCTTGTCTACCCGCCAATTGTCGACTCGCCGGCTGATTTCATCAAACCCTGGTCAATGTTCAGGGCTACAAACACCGCTGATCGCTTTTCTCCTGCTTTGTTCATGACCAGGGAGAAATTCGGATAGTCAACGACATGGCCGTCACGAAGCGCACTGTCAAAAAGCACGTCGGATTCAAGATTAGGAGCAAAGGTAGGAAGGGGAACTTCTACACCGCTGAGAAAATCTTTGTTGTACCCAGATGCCGCCATCGTATTGTCCTCTCAAAGTTCGAATCACCGATTGTTCCGGTTCATCATATTGCGAGGTTAAATGGCCGTTGGGCTTCATCTTCGAAGGGATAATAATTTGGTACGTTTGTACTAAACATCAGTCACCAAAGAGGCTGTCTATTAACAAAATATGTATCCTCTCTTTGTTTTCCTCCCATTAACAACAGGTTGCGGCCTGCCCCAGACTACTCAAGTTTTTCCGTGCAAGTGTTTGTCTAAAGATTAAGACCGAGAGAAATGATCCTCTGTATCTACGGCACGTAAATTACAACTCACTTGCAACAACAAACCCAACATCACAATAAGGAAAGCAACATGTTCAGAAAACTCATAATGATTGCAGTGATTTCCGTAGCAACCGTGGCGTGTTCTGCCCAGGCTGACCATCATGGAATGAAAAAAGATATCGTCGATACCGCAGTCGCCAACGGCTCATTCACCACATTGGTTACCGCTGTGAAAGCCGCGGGGTTGGTTGATACGCTGAAAGGAGACGGTCCTTTTACCGTCTTCGCACCAACCGATGAGGCATTCGCTAAACTCCCCGAGGGAACAGTACAAAAGCTGCTGTTGCCTGAAAACAAAGAGTTACTCACATCCATACTCACCTACCATGTGGTTTCCGGCAAGGTGATGGCCGCAGATGTCGTTAACCTGACAAGTGCGAAAACTGTGCAGGGGGAAAGTGTAGAAATCAATGTCGATAGTGGAAAAGTAAAAGTCGACAATGCCAATGTGGTTCTGACTGATGTCAAAGCCAGCAACGGTGTCATTCATGTCATAGACGCAGTGCTGATGCCGGGGAACTGACCCAAATAATCAGGTAGATAAACTCCAAGGCTGATTTCCATCAGCTTGGTATTTTAATATGGCTATTAACGCTGGTGAATCGTCCTTCACATAGCATCATTGAGATGCGTTGTCAGCCATTTCACGAGCCGACATCGAAGCAACCTGCAATGCGTTTTTGGGAAAGGCAACCATTACGCACGCAACCTATGATGGGAAATAAAGTTAGGTCGTTAATGGTAGATAGCTCGAGACATATCGCCTCAAACTCAACCAAAGTAATGCCAAGAAATACAACTTTAGAAAGGAGCAAAAGTTAAGCATTACTTTCTAGTAGAAAACTAATATTTTTCAATAAGTAAAAACGTAGTGTTGAAGCATGATTTCATCAAGAAACAGGAAAGAAAGTAATGCTGCTTCATTGCGGAAAGTAATGCCAAATACCGTCAACAGAAACTGGCATTACTATATGCATTACTTGAATCGATGGAAGCAGTGAAACGTGATGGGACAGGATAGGACGGGTAAGAGACAGATATTGCTGAATTTTAGGCACAAAAAAAGACGCTCTAGAGCGTCTTAATTTTGGAATTTGGCGGTGAGGGAGGGATTCGACATTGGGTATCTGACCTTTAAAAATCAATAAGTTAGTAATTCATTACCAGTCAGCATTACACTAGGCATTACTCACTATATTTGTGTTTACCTTCTGATTTTAAAGAGCTTTAATCTCCAATCCGGAGGTTATCTCGTCGCAAAAGCCGATTTCGATTTTCTGAATTTATTCCAATAATTCAATTCGATAACTGTTTATTGATGAGTTTAAATACCTGTCTTGGCATTACTTTGGGTAAGAGGTAGAAGGCCCCCTTTAAAAACAGAGTTAGATGATTTTCAGCTAAATTAATTGGTCCAGTAAAAGTCAGCATTGTAGTCGTCTGGAATGCTTGTCATTGATTTGATCGCCCTGCCTGCTTTGATATGCGCTGATTTCCACTCCGCAGCCGCTCTTCCTAAAGACACCATCCCCGATGCATCGAGAACCAAAGGCTGGTTATCACCATCAAACCATACAAAATCCGCCTCATCTGAAAACCAGCGGTAGGTGTTGTTACCTTGGCGCAGTGCCTCACCAGCCACGATGGTGGCACCGGTTATGTTCAAAAGGCTCTCCGGATCTGACTGAATTAACCTTCCCCGAAACTGAAAACCTGCTGCTATCCGGTGGTCCCGTTCCTGGTCAACCATCTCCGGGGTGACGGAAGGTGTCGAAGTCAGATTTCGGCTAAATACTGCACCGTCCCAGTTGTCACCCACTCTCACCCCCTGATGACCACCGAGAGGGATCACTTCTCCCAACCCGAGATCTTCAAGGTATCGGCATTTTCTGCCAATAAAATCGCTGTGACTTGCTGTTCTTCCACAATGGCAAATTCCATCACCCCCTCCTTAATCATATAGGCACGACGATGACCACACCTTGGGCACCGTAGCGGCAACACCGGTGCTGCTGCCTCCCCCGCCACCACCTCCTCCGTAGCCGCCACCCGCTCCACCATGAAAGGCAGGACCGACAAAATAGGCGTTTCCGGCGGGTTTACCGTTGTAAATTGCCAACTGGCTATGTCCGCCCGCACCAAAGGGATAGCGGCGACCATTTTCAAGCCAGAGCCACCGCCACCACCACCAAATCCGTGGCCACCTGGCGCGCCGCCATGATTAACACCGGCATTGCCCCATCGGTACCTCCCGACGCACCGCCACCACCACTGTTTCCTCCTCCCCGGTTTCCGCCCGTACCACCTGGGTGATACAGCGCGCCGGCAATGGGGGATGCGGTGACACCGCCACTTCCCCCGGCAATTTCATCCCCACCCTTTCCACCCTGTGCGGTATAAGTCTGGGTACCATCATTAAATGAAGACGGCGAGCCATCCCCACCAATGGTTTCTGCCGCTGCGATGCCACCACTGCCAACAATGACGGGATAGTTGCCGGTCGCCAGCTCTTTGACCAATACGATGACTTCACCCCCACCGCCACCATAACCGCCGATTGCGTTAGAGCCGCCCGCACCGCCGCCACCCACAACGGTTATCCGAAACTTACCCGCCTTGGTCACAGTGACATTGCCACTCACTTCAAAAATCCGTACCCGGTTATCTGCCAGCCAGGGTATCCCGCCGGACACCTCACCCAGAGACGTTCCCCCTCCGGTACCTGCCGCATCCAGCGCGGCCTGGAGCCCGGTGACATCTGCAATTGCCGGCTTGTTGGTGCCGGAGAACTTGGCGGCAAGGGCTAACGCCAGCCCTGATACCTCATTAATCTCAGGGAGGTGGGTTGGCGAAAATGCCCCGCTACCGCCTGACTCAGATTGTTCAACGCGGTGTTAAGGCCAGTGACATCCCCCACCCTGGCGCATTGTCCGGAGAATAGTTTGCAGCCAGTGCAGTCGTGATGTTATTCAGGGCAAGGGTGAGTCCATCCACATCGGCAACTGCCGGCGGGTTGGCAGTTGAATACTTGGCATCCAGAGTGGTCTGAAGTTGGCTGACCTGGCTGATACCCGGCAGATTGGTGGGAGAGAAAGCACCATTTATCGCCGTCGATAAGGCAGACAGTTGTACTCAGTCCTGTGATATTTGCTACCGCCGGCGGGTTAGTGTCGGAGTATTTACCGGCAAGCTGGCTGGAAAGGTTGTTGAGGGCGGTCACGAGTCCGGTGACATCTGCATGGCAGGTGCGTTTGTCGCAGAGTATTTACTGTCCAGCGCGGCCTGGAGCAAGCTGATACTGGCAATTGATGGCGCATTGGAGGGCGAATACGCCTGGTTAATGGCGCTTGTCAGTTGGGAAAGTTGCGTGGCAAGTCCGCTGACATGTGAGATTTCAGGCAGGTTGGTTGCGGAGAACTTCGCATTGAGCGCCGCCTGTAACCCGGCAACCTCGCCAATGGTGGACGCCCCACCCCCGCCACTGTTGCCCGTTGCCCGGTTAAACGGCAAGACCTGTATCCAGTCACTTTCGCCGGCAGGTACAGACAGGGTCACCGCGGTGCCATCGTTCGCGGTGAACGCACTGCCCGGAAGGACGACGCCGTTTTGAAGCACCAGAATTTGCCCCGGCGTGTACGCCAGCATCCTGCCAAGGGTATCTGAGCCGGTGAACGCCGTTTGCCCGGCTGTGGCGATGTATTCAAACGCTGGGCTGATCACCCCGACACCGCCGGTATCCCGGACATCCAGGGTGTGAAGCTCTGCACTCGGCAAGTCCGGCACGGAGATGGTCATCACTTCCCGGATGCCGCTGCCGGTGCTTATCACCACCCGGTAGTGGGTATGTACGTTATTGGGCCACAGGGCAAGTTCAGCAATACCGCTTTCGTTGGTCAGGGCTGACACAAACTGTGGGACCATCACCCCCTGGACATAGACTTTTTCACTGAGCTCTGCCGATACCCGGGCACCGGATACCGGTAAGCCATCCGGAGATAACACCGTCGCACTCACCCGGCAGGTTGGTATGCTCATATTGCCTCCTTATCCCAGTGCTGTAATCGGGCCCTGAAGCGTGCCTCGCTCAACAAACGTGATGTTGCCGCCAATGATGTGTATCGCACTGCCAGAGAGCCCCCCTGA
>BAXG01000077.1 GCA_001310455.1 Photobacterium sp. JCM 19050 | reverse complement strand
GCCGGCGTTTATGCCGGCTTGCTTACAAGGGTAAAGATCAGTCCAGGTTTGGCCCGAGCCACTTCTCTGCTTCCAGCAAATCCCAGCCTTTGCGGTCAGCATAGCTGTCACGCTGATCCGGCTGGATCTTGGCAACCGCAAAGTAGCGGGAATCCGGGTGGGAGAAATACCAGCCGGATACCGACGCCCCAGGCCACATGGCAAAACTCTCCGTCAGCTTCATACCGATAGACTGTTCAACATTGAGCAGATCCCACAGGGTACCCTTTTCAGTATGCTCCGGGCACGCCGGGTAGCCGGGAGCCGGGCGGATCCCTGGTATTTCTCGCGGATGAGATCTTCATTATTGAGGCTTTCATCCGGTACATAGCCCCAGATTTCTTTCCGCACGGTCTCATGCAGGCATTCGGCAAAGGCCTCTGCCAAACGGTCAGCGACCGCCTGAATCATGATGGCATTGTAATCGTCACCCTCTGCCTTGAACTGCTCGGCCAGCTCATACTCACCAATGCCACCAGTTACTGCAAACGCTCCAATCCAGTCCGCTTTTCCGCTCTCTTTGGGCGCAATAAAATCACTGAGGCAGTAATTCGGGCCTCGGGGCTTTTCCGTTTGCTGGCGCAGTCCGTGGAGGACAGTCAGAACTTCGCTGCGGCTTTCATCGGTGTACACTTCAATATCGTCATGTCCCACACAGTTGGCTGGAAACAGTCCGCAAATACCGTTCGCCTTCATAATGCCTTCCGCCTCGACACGATCCAGCAGTGCATTGGCATCTTGGTAAAGCTTACGGGCTTCTTCACCCACCAGCTCATGATCAAGAATGGCGGGGAATTTACCGCTCAATGACCAGGTCATAAAGAATGGCGTCCAGTCGATATACTGTCGAAGGGTTGAAACCGGGAAATCCTTGAACACATGGATGCCTGACTTGACCGGAGCCGGCGGCGTATAGGCAACCCAGTCAATAGGCACGCGGTTATCCCGGGCCTTTTCTAGGCTCACCGGCGCAGTGCGCGGCTTTTTGCGGGCATGCTGGTCACGAACGATATCGTAGTCTTCAGCCAGTTTTTCAAGGAAAGCCGGGCGGCGTGTTTCAGACAGAAGATCGGAGCATACCCCAACGGCGCGCGAAGCATTGGGTACATAAACTACCGGGCCGTGGTAATTCTGCTCGATCTTCACCGCTGTGTGCGCCTTGGAGGTCGTCGCGCCGCCAATCAAAAGCGGAATGTCGAATCCCTGACGCTCCATCTCTTTGGCGACGTGCACCATTTCATCCAGAGACGGCGTGATAAGGCCGGACAATCCAATGATGTCGACATTTTCCTCTCGTGCAACTTTGAGGATCTTGTCGGTCGGGACCATCACCCCGAGATCGATCACTTCATAGTTATTACACTGCAGCACAACCCCGACAATATTCTTGCCGATGTCGTGAACATCGCCTTTTACAGTGGCAAGGAGGATCTTGCCATTGGTTTGCCCTTCCTGTTTCAGCGCATCAATGAAAGGCTCCAGGTAAGCGACCGCCTGCTTCATTACCCTGGCTGACTTAACCACCTGGGGCAGGAACATCTTGCCTTCACCGAAGAGGTCGCCAACCACGTTCATGCCATCCATCAACGGACCTTCAATCACGTGCAGCGGCGCATCAGCGTTGGCTCGTGCTTCCTCTGTATCTTCAACAATAAACTCGGTAATGCCTTTCACCAGCGCATGTTCAAGGCGTTTGTTGACTGGCCAGCTCCGCCACTCCTGGGCTGAGCTGTCTTCCTCTAGCTTTCCGCTGTCCCGGTAATTGTCGGCAATATCAAGAAGGCGTTCGGTTGCGTCATCCCGCCGGTTGAGCACCACGTCTTCCACCGCAACACGCAACTCTTCAGGCAAGTCATCATAAATCGCCAGCTGACCGGCGTTGACGATACCCATGTCCATGCCCCTCTTAATGGCATGGTAAAGGAATACGGCGTGGATAGCCTCACGCACCGGGTTGTTCCCGCGGAAGGAGAATGAAACATTGGATACACCACCGGAGATCATCGCATGGGGCAAATCCCGCTTGATATCACCGACAGCCTCGATGAAATCGACAGCATAGTTATTGTGCTCATCAATACCGGTAGCAACGGCAAAAATGTTCGGGTCGAAAATGATATCTTCCGGCGGGTAGCCACCTCATCAACCAGGATCCGGTATGCATTGGTACAGATCTCTGTTTTACGTTCCTGGGTATCCGCCTGACCCACCTCATCAAAGGCCATCACAATCACAGCAGCACCATATCGGCGCAGCAGTTTGGCATGGTGAATAAAGGCTTCTTTCCCCTCTTTCAGGGAAATAGAGTTCACAATACCTTTACCCTGAATGCACTGCAGGCCCGCTTCGATGACATCCCATTTCGAGGAGTCGATCATAATAGGCACACGGGAAATCTCAGGCTCTGAGGCAATCAGGTTAAGAAAACGTACCATGGCCGCTTTGGCATCCAGCATCCCCTCATCCATATTGATATCGATGATTTGGGCACCGCTCTCTACCTGTTGCCGGGCAACTTCCAACGCTTCGTCGTAATTTTCTTCGACGATAAGGCGTTTGAATTTCGCAGAACCGGTTACATTGGTCCGCTCACCCACATTGATAAACAGGGAATCTTTTTCAATGGTTAGGGGTTCAAGACCGGACAGCCGGCAGGCAACGTTGATATCCGGCAGCACACGCGGCTTGACGGAGACTGTTACCCGGGCTATTTCACGGATATGCTCCGGTGTGGTACCGCAGCAGCCCCCCACCATGTTGAGGAAGCCACTTTGCGCCCACTCACCAATCTCAGCAGCCATGTCTTCCGGGCTGAGATCGTACTCGCCAAATGCGTTTGGCAAGCCGGCATTGGGGTGCGCAGAAACATGGCATTCACTGATTCGTGAAAGCTCTTCGACATATTGGCGTAGCTCATCCGGGCCAAGAGCGCAGTTAAGACCAAAGGAAACAGGCTTGATGTGGCGAAGAGAGTTGTAAAAGGCTTCGGTGGTCTGCCCTGAAAGGGTACGACCGGATGCATCGGTAATAGTGCCGGAGATCATCACCGGCAAAGAAACACCCTTTTCTTCAAACACCAGCTCAACGGCGAAAGCACAGGCTTTGGCATTGAGGGTATCAAAGATGGTTTCTATCAGGATGATGTCTGAGCCACCTTCCATCAGGGCGCGGGTGGATTCTGAGTATGCTTCGACCAGTTTATCAAAGGTAACGTTGCGGTAGCCTGGGTCATTCACATCCGGGGATATGGAACAAGTTCGGTTCGTTGGGCCAAGCACACCCGCGACAAAGCGGGGTTTTTCCGGATTTTTTGCCGTCCACTCATCCGCAGCCTCACGAGCCAGTTTCGCCGCTTCGAAATTAATTTCGGCACTGAGGGACTGCATATCGTAGTCCGCCATTGCGATGGTGGTAGCGTTAAAGGTATTGGTTTCCAGAATATCCGCACCGGCTTCAAGGTAAGCACCGTGGATTTCTTTAATCAATTCAGGCTGAGTAAGTACAAGAAGGTCATTGTTTCCTTTCAGGTCACAATGCCAATCACTGAATCGCTCGCCGCGGTAGTCCTCTTCCTGCAATTTGTAACCCTGAATCATGGTGCCCATACCACCATCAATAATCAGAATTCGCTGAGCAAGCAGGTTTTTTATATTTTCCTTAACTGATACCGCCACGGTGTTCCCTCACATCATTTACAGCAGAGCAACATAGTATCATAGCCCTAATGGAAATCTAGACGTCTATTTATCCTAAGTTATAACCATGATTCTCGTCTTTATGGCGAAAGAGTTATGGTTTTCAGACCTTGCTACCTTTATATTCCCTTACAAATTTTGAACAGAGTCGAATCTTACTTACGAGGTTTAGAATGTCCGTTTATACCACGCTGTGTTTTCTGGCTGCAGCGTCAATGCTTATTGCATTTATAAACAGCAAAATCGGAAGGATGCAGACCACCATCGCTATCACAGCTGGCGCCCTTGTCCTCTCCCTTCTCATTATCATCGCGGGTCAACGCGACTGGTTTAACCTTCAGGATCTCGCAGCACAAACCCTTTCCAGCATCGATTTCGAAAGCTTCCTTCTCAAAGGTGTTCTGGGTTTTTTGTTGTTTGCCGGCGGTCTGGGTATCAAGCTGCCAAACCTCAAAGATCAAAAGTGGGAAATTACCGTTCTGGCCTTGGTTGCTACGCTAATCTCTACTTTCTTTATTGGCTTTGCTCTCTACGGTATTTTCCAGCTTCTCGGCATCAACATGGGCCTTATTTATTGCCTTTTGTTCGGTGCGCTGATCTCCCCAACCGACCCAATCGCAGTGCTGGCCATTATCCGCCAGCTGAAAGCGCCTCGCCGTATTTCCATTCAGGTTGAAGGTGAATCCCTTTTCAATGACGGTTTCGGCCTGGTGATTTTCGTTACGCTATTCACCATTGCATTTGGTACGGAAGAGCCAACAGCATTCGGTGTTGTTCAGCTTTTCCTACATGAAGCGATTGGCGGGCTGGTCTACGGCGGCTTGCTTGGCCTTCTGTTCCACTGGCTTATCTGCTCGACCGATGACCACTCAATGGAATTGTTGCTGACTCTGGGTATTCCTACCGCCGGTTATGCCTTTGCTGACGTTATCGGGGTATCCGGTCCACTGGCAATGGTGGTGGCTGGCATCATGATTGGTAACTGGACTCGCTATATCGGCTTCTCTCCAGAGAGTGAGGATCACCTCGACCATTTCTGGGAGTTGGTCGATGAGTTTATTAACAGCGTTCTTTTCCTGCTGATCGGTCTGGCAATCATTCAGTTTACCTTCCATCAGGAAGACTGGGTGGTTATGGCTATTGCGATTCCACTGGTATTGCTGGGTCGCTGGGTCAGTGTACGACTCTGTTATATTGGCTTTAACCGTTACCGTGATTACAACCCGCTGTCAGTACAAATCCTCACTTGGGGTGGGCTGCGCGGTGGACTGGCGCTGGCAATGGCGATGTCTATTCCGGCTGGCGTAATGGTTATTCCGGAAAAGAACATTGATGTTCGCGAAATTATTCTGGTGATGACTTACGCCGTAGTGGTGTTCTCAATCCTTATCCAGGGTTCAACCATTACCAAAATGATTGAGAAAGCCAAGGTGATTGAACGCAACATGTAACCGCATCGAATGTGAAAACGGCCTGCAAATGCAGGCCGTTTTTGTATGTATGGGTTATTAATCTTCATCCGGGTGAAATACTCTTCCGAGAAGTGGTCAAGATCGTAAGGTGTCTGCTGGTAAACACAGTAGTTCAGCCAGTTAGAAAACAACAAATGACCATGGCTACGCCAACTGACTCGTGGCGGATTTTCCGGGTTGTTATCCGGGTAGTAATTGACAGGAACCGCCGGTTCCATACCTTCCCCCGTATCCCGAACATATTCGTGATGGAGAGTCAGGTGATCATACTCGGGATGCCCGGTAACAAATACGTGGCGTTTATCTTTGGTTGCCGCCAGATACGTACCGGCCTCTTGAGATGTTACCAGTAAATCCAGGTCAGTCTGTTCTGTCAGAAATTCCGGCGGGAAGTCCGCAAAACGGGAGTGCGGTGCCAGAAATGCATCGTCAAAGCCTCTTAGCAGCGGATGGTGACTGTTCTCTTTCTGTGTGTCGTGCCAGTAAACACCGGAGAGTTTCTGCTTTCTGGTTCGCTTGGGAAGACCATACAGCATTTTAAGCCCGGCTTGGACAGCCCAGCAGACGTACAGGGTTGAGGTCACATGATCTTTCGCCCAGTTAACGATTGTCTCCAAGTGGTCCCAGTAGATCACATCATCAAACTGCACCAACCCCAGCGGGCGCCCGTAACGATCAGTCCGTCAAAATTCCGGTTTCGAATTGTTTCGAATTGGCGGTAGAACGTATTGAGATGCTCTTCTGGCGTATTCTTACTCGGTCTGTCATCGATGCGCAGCAGTTCAACATCCACCTGGAGAGGGGAGTTGGACAGCAGGCGCATAAACTGCGTTTCGGTCTCAATCTTCTTGGGCATAAGGTTGAGGAGTAACACCTTCAGTGGGCGTATTTCCTGGGTCGTTGCCCGGCTTTCACTCATCACAAAGATGTTTTCCTGACGCAGGATATCCGTAGCTGGCAACTGATCAGGAATCTTAATCGGCATGGTCTTACTCCCTACTTTTCGCTCATGGACGCCAAGGATGTATAGACGTCCAGAAATCCATTTCTAGTTAAAATTAAACTATCAATCTCGAGGGTTCAAGGGAAAGTTGGCAAACAATTGGCAACCTGAAACGAATGCACGCAAACAGAAGAAAGCAAAGAGGAGGGAAAGGTTTGATTTTTAGTGGTTATATATGCAAAAGCCCTGACCTTATGGTCAGGGCTTTTCTAAATTGGCTCTCGGCAGTGACCTACTCTCACATGGGGAGACCCCACACTACCATCGGCGCGACAGCGTTTCACTTCTGAGTTCGGCATGGAATCAGGTGGGGCCACTGTGCTATTGCCACCGAGAAAATTTTTAAAGCTGGTGCTGATACCCAGATTTGAACTGGGGACCTCACCCTTACCAAGGGTGCGCTCTACCAACTGAGCTATATCAGCACGAAACTGTTTTTAAACCCGCTTACTGCGAATTTTAAAATTTGGAGTC
>BAXG01000076.1 GCA_001310455.1 Photobacterium sp. JCM 19050 | reverse complement strand
TGACAGTCCCTCTAGGCACGGTATTTCGGTGGCGTTACGACCACACAACCAACAAAAAATTTTGTTGAGTATATATCAAACGGTTTGAAAAAGCCTTGGAGAGGGGAGAAGTGGTGCTGATACCCAGATTTGAACTGGGGACCTCACCCTTACCAAGGGTGCGCTCTACCGACTGAGCTATATCAGCACACGAAGAAGTGTGGAGCGGGCAGCGGGAATCGAACCCGCATCATCAGCTTGGAAGGCTGAGGTAATAGCATTATACGATGCCCGCAGAACTCGTAGAGCTATTCAAACAATTTGAAACTGGTGGTGGGAGAAGGATTCGAACCTTCGAAGGCTGAGCCGTCAGATTTACAGTCTGATCCCTTTGGCCACTCGGGAATCCCACCTGAATTTTTTTGGTGCCGGCTGCCGGAATCGAACTGGCGACCTACTGATTACAAGTCAGTTGCTCTACCAACTGAGCTAAGCCGGCGTAAGTGCTGCGCATTCTATGTCATGATTTTGGGGCTTGCAATACCCATTTGGAAAAAATCATTAAACTTTGCTACCTGATTGCGCAGAAAACACACGATTGACCGCCAACTGATTATGATTTGCGCAACTTAATAAGTTTTCGGCTCTTTTCCTGTCTGACGCAATACTGTATTGTCCTCAATCCTCGACAGTTATCAGGCCTTGGCAAATGAGCGAACACCTTACGCCTTATTTAATGTTCAACCGGAAGCAGTGGGCAGAGCTGCGCCAGTCCGTCCCTATGACGCTGAGCGAAGCTGACCTTCCCGGCCTGCGCGGTATCAATGAAAAGCTGTCGCTGACTGAAGTTGAAGATATCTACCTGCCGCTTACGCGGCTACTGAATTTGTATGTCGGAGCCCGCCAGGGCCGAAGCCTGGTACTGAGTGAATTTCTTTCTCAAAAAGAAAACAAGGTCCCGTACATTATCGGTATCGCCGGCAGTGTCGCGGTGGGTAAAAGCACCACTGCCCGTCTTCTCAAAGCACTTTTGGAGCGCTGGCCAGAACACCCTAAAGTGGCGCTGGTCACGACAGACGGCTTTCTCTACCCAAATGCTGTATTGCGCGAGCGGGATATGATGAAGCGAAAGGGTTTCCCGGAATCCTACGACATTCGTCGCCTGGTTCAGTTTGTCGCTGATGTGAAGTCCGGTAAAAAACGTGTCGAAGCACCAGTTTATTCTCACTTGGTATACGACATTACTCAGAAAACCAAGGTCGTCGAACAGCCGGATATCCTTATTCTGGAAGGCCTGAACGTACTGCAAAGCGGCATGGACTATCCTCACGACCCTCACCGCGTATTTATCTCAGATTTCCTGGATTTTTCCATTTACGTGGATGCGGAACCTGCTCTTCTGAAGACATGGTACGTCGAGCGCTTTATGAAGTTCCGCCAGGGCGCCTTTATGAATCCGTCGTCCTACTTCCATCACTACACAAAACTGACAGATGAAGAGGCGCTTGCAACTGCGGCGGGTATCTGGGATGAAATCAACGGCAAGAACCTGTTCGAGAACATCAAGCCTACCAAAGAAAGGGCGAACCTGGTTCTAAAGAAAGGGGAAAGTCACCTGGTAAGCACTATCCGACTCCGGAAGTAACAGGGCGTACCATCAAGTAAAAAGGTGCCAAAACCCATTGAATTGAAAAGGCGGATCAATCCGCCTTTCTTAATGAGATTTCGCCACCCAGAAACGGGGTAATTCCCTGCTCAGTTTCCAAAAGCAGCGCCCCCTGCTCATTGATCCCTCTTGCCACACCAAGCACTTCTCGCTCCCCCATCAGAAGCCGTACCGGTCTTCCTGCAAAGTTATCGAGTCTGTTCCAGGCATCAGTGAAGCCCGCCATGCCTTCCACTTCGTACTTTTCAAGAGCCGTCTTGAGGTGATTTATAAGCGTAGCGGCAAGCTGGTTTCTCTCGGGCATCTCATAACAGGCTTGAGAGAGGGATGCCCACGGCTGGTTGACGATTGTCTGGTCAACCTGCTGCATGTTCAGGTTTATACCCATACCGATAACAAGGTGGGCAGCATCACCGGCTTGCCCGGTCATCTCAACCAGAATGCCTGCCAGTTTCTTGTCCTGAAAATATAGGTCGTTGGGCCATTTCACCCGGATATCATCCGCACCGAGCGCATTTAGTGCCTCGGCAACTGCCACTCCCACAACCAGGCTCATACCCATCGCAGCAGCCATACCGGCGTCAAGGCGCCAGTACATTGATAGGTAGAGGTTGGCACCAAATGGGGAAAGCCAGGTTCGCCCGCGCCTTCCCCTACCTGCTTGCTGGTACTCAGCCAGGCACACTGTGCCTGAAGGCAGTTGGCCAATTCGATCAATCAGGTACTGGTTGGTTGAATCAATGATAGGCTGGAGGTGAAGTTCGGGAACCGTGGCAAGCTCTGAAAGAATTTTTTCGTCCAAAAGTTCAATAGACTGGGCCAGTTTGTAACCCTTACCCTGGACACGGAACACATCCAGACCCCATGTTTGCAGGATCTTAATATGTTTACTGATTGCAGCCCTGGACATACCCAGTTCTGCACCAAGCTGTTCCCCGGAGTGGAACTGACCGTCAGCCAACATCCGGATTAAATGAAGCCGGGGCTGATTCTCTTTTACAGGCATACCTTACCCTTCTCCACCAACTCTGGCAGTGTCGTTTCCTCTGCCAAATCCATAAAGCGAACTTCATGTTCCAATTGCACGCCGAAGCGACCAGCTACGGTTTCAACAACCTTATAGGCAAGGTTGAGTACATCGGCAGACGTAGCATACCCGGTATTCACCAGGACCAATGCTTGCTGTTCATGGACTTTTGCACCGCCCACGCACAGCCCCTTAAGCCCGGCCCTATCTATAAGCCAGCCGGCTGCCAGTTTACAAAGTCCGTCACCAGCCGGGTAGCAAGGCATATCCGTACTTAGCAGTAAGCTCTTCCGCTACCGCCTGTTCCACTACCGGGTTTTTGAAAAAGCTCCCGGCATTACCAAGCTTTGCAGGGTCTGGCAACTTGGATTGGCGAATCTCACAAACAGCATTGAACACATCCATAGGTGATGCATTGCCCTCAAGTGCTGCCAATGCGCCGTACCCCAGTTTGGGAGCCCAGGTTTTACTGATTCGGAAACCGACAGCCACGATAATAAAGCCATCTTTCATCTCGCGCTTAAACACAGAGTCACGATATCCAAATCGGCAAGCTTCTGCGGACATTCGTTGCACCTTTCCAGAAGAAAGCGACAGAACATCCACGTATTCACAGAAATCTTTAATTTCAGAACCGTAGGCACCAATATTCTGGATAGGAGAGGAGCCGACGCATCCGGGAATCAATGCCAGGTTTTCTAGCCCTGGCATACCTTGCTCAAGCGTCCAACGAACAAACTCATGCCAGTTTTCACCGGCTCCGGCATGAACCAGCCAGTCTTCAGAGCGCTCTTCAACCTCAATACCACGAATCCGGTTCAGCACCACCACACCGGGGAAATCAGAGCAAAACAGCATATTGCTCCCTTCTCCGAGAACCAGTTTTGGCAATGTGGAAAAATGAGGGGACTGCCAGATTGAAATCAGCTCATCGGCTGACTCTGCACAGACTATGTGATTGGCATTTACCGCAATGCCAAAGGTGTGATGGGGTGCCAGGCTATTATCAATCAACGTAATCATGCATGAATCGCAGCAAGGTATATCATTGGCCGATATACTATCTTATCCGGCAACTTAACGCAGTGTTTTCCAATGAGCTACTCCTTCCGTCGACTGGATCCTATTCGTCTTCCGCTGATACAACGTTTCTACAAAAGCCACTACCCGAGCGGAAAAGCCAAGCGGGATGAAGTCATCTGGACTGTAGAGAAAGACGGACAAATTATTGGCTGTGTGCGTTTCCGCCAGTTTAATGATTGCCAATTGCTGACCGGCATGGTTATCCACTCAGACCACCGCAGAAACCGGCTGGCCAGCCAATTGATGGAAAACTGCGAGGCGCAGGCAAACAGCAAACAATGCTTCTGTTTTGCTTATTCTCATCTCGAAGCGCTCTATACCAAGCAGGGTTTTGTCACAATCGGGGAAGCAGATCTTCCCGCCCCGCTTGATGAACTTTTTATACGTTACAGCCAAGGCAGAAAAAAGCTCATCCCGATGAAGCGTATCGCTTGCTGAATACACAACCAGCAACATGATTGAATCGTGGTGAATTCTGGTACAATAGCTGGTTTGAAATTGCATATCGTCCGGCAGACGTCGTTCTTGATAAAGAGGCAACAATGAGTTTCGCGACTGCAAAACGGCAACTAATCGACAAATTACCCGGTATTGCCCATGATCCAGCGAACATAGAAACCTTGCTGGATGCCGCATCCTTCAGGCAGCGCCTTCTTAAGGAAATCGAACAGGCTACCCAGCGTATCTACCTGGTTGCTCTGTACCTGGAAGACGATGACGCGGGTCGAAGCGTCCTTCAGGCGCTGTATGATGCGAAACAGCGCAATCCATCTCTGGACATCAAGGTTCTTGTGGACTGGCACCGCGCCCAGCGTGGCTGATCGGTGCTACCAAGTCTGAGGGTAATGCTGCCCTCTACCGGCAATATGCCGAACAGTACGAGCACAAAATTGAGGTGCTCGGTGTACCGGTTCGCAACCGTGAAGTATTTGGTGTATTACACCTTAAAGGCTTTGTTATCGATAACAAAGTTATCTACAGTGGCGCGAGCTCAACAACGTATACCTTGCCCACAATGAGCGATACCGCTATGACCGCTACCATGTGATTGAAAACCAGTCCCTGGCAGACTGCATGGGCAACTTCATCACTGATACGCTGGTTGCCAGCGATGCGGTAACCTGCCTGGCCCAACCTGACCGCCCGGTGACCAAGGTACTCAAACCTGCTATTCGAGACCTGCGTGCAAACCTGTTGAAAGCGAACTACCACTACCAAGACCAACAGACCAACAATGAGCAGGTCTCTTTGGTACCTCTGGTAGGCCTTGGCAAACGGCATAATATCCTTAATACCTATATTGGCCACCTGATCGCTTCAGCAGATAAAGAGCTCACCATCTGCACCCCTTATTTCAATCCGCCACGCAGTATCCTGCGGGAGCTTCGCAGGGCGTTGCGTCGTGGTGTCAAAGTTACACTGATCGTCGGCGATAAAACTGCTAACGACTTCTATATACCGCCAGAAGAGCAGTTTAAGACCATTGCAGCGCTGCCATACCTCTATGAGCAAAACCTGCGTAACTTTGCCAAGCGCAACGAATTCAACATAGCAAAACGCCAGCTGTGTATTCACCTGTGGAAGCACGATAACAACAGCTTCCACCTGAAAGGCATTTGGGTTGATAAACAATATATGCTTTTGACCGGGAATAACCTTAATCCCCGCGCATGGAAACTGGATCTGGAAAATGCCATTTTGATCCGGGATCCAAGTGAACTGCTCGAAGAGCAGCGACTGTCAGAGCTGGATAAGATTCTCGAGCACACACAGCTAATCTGCAGCTATAAAATGCTGCAAAAGCTGGAGGACTACCCCCTGCCGGTTAAAAAGTTGCTCAAACGCATCAAACGTATTAAAGCAGACCATATCCTCAACCAAATTCTGTAAACGGAAGAACAGGACGCTATCCATGTTGGCAAGTATTGACGTCGATCCACAGAAAACCTTCAGCCCGCTGTGCCCAAATGAACTGCCAGTTACCGAAGGGGATCAGATTGCAGAAGCACTGAACAATCAGGCGAAGCTGGCAGCGTTTAGAATATTGACCAAAGATGCCCACCCGGCTAATGCCGTTTGGGTGGTTGATAGCCACAGCGATATGCTAAAGCCGCTGGATTACGACAATGCAGACCTGACCTGGGTCAGCCATGCCGTACCAGGGACAGAAGGTTTTGAAACTATTCCAGGCCTGCCAGAGATAACTGAATATGATCACGTTATCTGGAAAGGCATCGAGCCTGATATGCACCCTTATGGCGCCTGTTTCCATGACTTTGCCGGAAAACTCAGTACCGGTTTGATTGAATGGCTGAAGGTGAAAGGAGTAAGCCGAGTACTGGTTGGCGGACTTGCTACTGACTACTGTGTAAAAACCACGGCTCTGCAGCTGTGCCAAGCCGGTGGTTTCGATGTATGGGTAAATCTCTCCGCCTGCCGTGGTATCGCGCCGGATACCACCGCACAAGCCTGCCAGGAGATGCGAGATGCCGGTATTCACGTCATTGACTCAATCAGTGAATTCCCGGCTTAACCTGCTATGAGAAAACCGCCATTTGTGCGGTTTTCTCTTATCATCAATCAAATATGGATAACCTTATCTGCACCAAGCGTCCAGTCAGCTAATTCAGCCAGCGTGCCAATTCGGCTTCCATCGCAAAGCATTCCATCGTTAATCCCTCTTGCTTCGCAGCACGTCTTACAAAGCGCCACGGGTACACCCTGAGCAGAGAGAATTTCTAACATTTGCTGCAGGTTATAAGTGAGATCTGGGGTCACCTGCCTTTGACTGCCCCAAATACCGCATCAGACATCAGAAACAGCTTAAGCCCAACTTCCTCATGTTCCTGATCTTTCAACGATAGTGCTATTCGAAGTGTATTAAACAGCTTTTCCGTACCATAAGGTGCCGCATGGGCAACAATCAGAATTTTTTGCATCAGTATTTTTCCCAGAACAATTGCATTCGGCACAGTCTACGCCTGTGATAGGAAAGTTGTCTTTGATAACAGTCAGCACAATCCAGGGGAAATCTAGACAGGGTGGATAAGCATTAAGCCTTTTAAGCCTTTTAAGCCTTTTTAAGCCTTAATGGTGTTTCTTTTTTGCAGGCAGCAAAAGAACCTGCTGTTTCCAACATTGCTTCTCTAGAAGTGGCGGATGGCCGGGCTTGCGCTCAAGCGGGACTCAAGCCGAAGGCTCACAAGTCCCGTTCACAGGCAATTGA
>BAXG01000075.1 GCA_001310455.1 Photobacterium sp. JCM 19050 | reverse complement strand
ACGCAGCCTTCTGGCTGCGTTTTTTGTGGAACCGTTTACCGCAAAGAAGCGTTACTTTACGACCCGCAGAGACGGGCGTCCCCGAGGTGGTCGTGGCGGTATATCATCATCACCGTCAGCGGCTTCAAAAACAGGGTCTTCCGCAGAGTCCTGATCTTCAAGCGCCTCAATAACACTCAGCCCCTCGGCATCCGGGCCTTCAAACATTTCTTCACCGTGTGGCATGTAAGCAGCCTCAGGCTCAAACATGGTACCTGCACCGTTTTCACGGGCATAGATCGCCAGCACAGCGTAAACAGGCACTTCCACAGCAAAAGGACGACCACTGAAACGGGCGTTGAAGCGTACATCTTCACTTCCCAGTTCCAGGTTTCCCACCGCGCGAGGAGCAATGTTCAGGACAATCTGTCCATCCTCAACAAACTCACGCGGAACGCTAACGCCCGGTAAATCCGCTTCAACCACCAAATGTGGTGTCAGATCGTTTTCCAGCAGCCACTCATAGTAAGCGCGCAGGAGATACGGGCGGCGCGGTGTCATACTATCCATCGCCATCTTACTTGCGGGCAAGGCGCATTTCGCGCTCAGCTTCAGTCAGAGAAGCCAGGAATGAATCACGCTCGAACACACGGGCCATGTAGTTCTTCACTTCCTTGGCACCAGGACCGGTCAGGTCGATACCCAGGATAGGAAGACGCCACAGCAACGGAGCAAGGTAGCAGTCAACAAGACTGAATTCTTCGCTCATGAAGTATGGGTATTCAGCAAATACCGGTGCCATAGACATCAGCTCTTCACGCAGTTGTTTGCGAGCTTTATCCGCTTCGTCAGGGGAACCAGATACGATAGTCTCAACCAGGGAGTACCAATTACGTTCAATACGGTACATGAACAGACGGCTGTTACCACGGGCAACAGGGTAAACAGGCATCAGTGGTGGGTGAGGGAAACGCTCATCAAGGTATTCCATGATGATATTTGCGTTGTACAGTACCAGTTCACGATCAACCAGTGTAGGAACTGATCCGTACGGGTTCAGTGCACGAAGGTCTTCAGGCATGTTGTCCTGATCCACCAGTTCGATTTCGACACTTACACCTTTTTCAGCAAGCACGATGCGCACCTGATGGCTGTACATATCAGTCGCATCAGAATAAAGTGTCATCACCGAGCGTTTGTTGGCAGCAACAGCCATTTACCCCTCCAGGACGTTTCAATAACACAAAAAAGCAACGGGAGCACACGGCTCCCATTGCGGATTCGTTGGCCATCTAGATTAACCGATCAGTGGACATCTCGCCAATACTCTTTCTTGAGCAGATATGAGAGGATCATGAAAATAACCATGAAACCAATCACCCACCAACCCATTTGCTGACGTTCCAGCTTTATAGGCTCGGCAGAATACTCAAGGAAGTTGACCAGATCACGTACTGCATCATCGTACTCGTCTTCACTCAACTCGCCGTTGCCATCCGAACGAAGTTCAATAAATTCCTGTACTTCTTTCCCGTCAACCTGAACGGTTTCGAAGATCTTGCGAGGCGTACCCTGAAGCTCTTCAAGCACGTGTGGCATACCAACCATCGGGAAAACAACGTTGTTCACACCGAACGGGCGGGACGGGTCCACATAAAAAGAGCGCAGATAAGTGTAGATCCAGTCGGTACCGCGAACACGCGCTACCAGAGTCAGGTCTGGCGCTGCTGCACCAAAATACTCACTCGCCGTTGCGTCTGGAATCGCGTTTTCCATCAAGTCACCGATTTTGGCGTTCTGGTCAAACACCAGGTGCTCCATCATCAGATCTTCTGGAATATCCAGGTCATCCGCAACGCGCTGGTAACGTTGGTACTGGGTAGAGTGACATGCAAAGCAGTAGTTCATGAACAACTTTGCGCCACGCTGCAATGATGCCTTGTCAGAAAGGTCATTGTTCGCCGCATCCAACGGCACATTTGCACCGGCTGCCATCACCAGAGACGGCAGCAGAGCAAACAACATTACAATCCACTTCTTCATTTGTAGTTCACCCTCTCTGGTAGCGGTTTGGTTACTTCATTTTTGCTGTAGAAGAACAGCAGGACAAAGAACATGAAGTAACAGAAGCTGAAGATCTGAGCCAGAAGCGTGTAAGTCGGGGTCGCAGGCAGCGCACCCAATACACCCAGTACTACAAAGGCGACAATGAATTGTGCAATGTTGATTGAGTGGAGTTTGCTGCGGTAGCGGTAAGAACGCACCTTACAGCGGTCAAGCCATGGCAACAGGAACAACAGAACAATTGACAGCCCCATGGCCACAACACCCATCAACTTGTGCGGAATCGCACGAAGAATGGCGTAGAAAGGTGTGAAGTACCAAACCGGCGCAATATGCTCTGGTGTCTTCAGCGGGTTAGCCGCTTCAAAGTTAGGTGGCTCAAGGAAGTAGCCGCCCATCTCAGGGTTGAAGAAAATAACGTAGGCAAACAAGATGCCGAACCCACCGATACCAATGAGATCTTTCACGGTTCCGTACGGATGGAAAGGAATCGAATCGATGATGTCGTACTTCTTGCTGTAATAGCTGTGGAACTTGAACTGGGTTTGGTATCCCTCACCTTTTGTGCCTTTTGGCAGCTTGGTTTCGATACCGTCCGGGTTGTTCGATCCGACTTCGTGCAGCGCAAGAATATGCAGCACAACGAGAAGAACCAAAACCAGAGGCAACGCAATGACATGCAATGCGAAGAAACGGTTCAGGGTCGCGCCGGAGATAACATAGTCACCACGGATCCAAAGCGTCAGGTCATCGCCGATGTAAGGAATTGCACCGAACAATGAGATGATTACCTGAGCTCCCCAATAAGACATCTGTCCCCAAGGCAACAGGTAACCCATGAAGGCTTCAGCCATCAGTACCAGGAAGATCAGCATACCAAACAGCCAAAGAAGCTCGCGCGGCTTTTGGTAGGAGCCATAAATCAGACCACGGTACATGTGGAGGTATACCACCACAAAGAATGCCGACGCGCCGGTGGAGTGCATATAGCGCAACAGCCATCCGTATTCCACATCACGCATGATGTATTCGATTGAGGCAAACGCCCCTTCCGCAGAAGGGTTGTAGCTCATGGTAAGCCAGATACCGGTCAGAATCTGGTTAACCAGCACCAGCATTGCCAAAGAACCAAAGAGGTACCAAAAGTTAAAGCTCTTTGGCATTGGGTATTCAGACAAATGCTTTTTGTAAGCATTCATCGCCGGTAAGCGTTTCTCAAACCAATTAAGCAGGTTTTCCATTACGCTGCCCCCTCATCATCTACACCAACCAGGATGCGGTTATCATCCAGGAATTTATGCGGTGGAATCACCAGGTTCAAAGGTGCAGGAACCCCTTGGAACACGCGTCCGGCCATATCAAATTTGGAACCGTGACATGGGCAGAAGAATCCGGCATTCACTCCGCTAACCTGCTCACTGAACGTATCGGGCAGATAGGTAGGTGAGCAACCCAGGTGGGTACAAACACCTACGGCCACCAGATACTCAGGGTTCACTGAGCGATAGGTATTTTTGGCGTATTCGGGTTGTTGAGGTTCATCAGAAGCAGGGTCACGTAACTGACCATCCAGGCTTCCAAGCTGGTCGAGAATCGTTTGACTGCGGCGCACGACCCAGACAGGTTTACCCCGCCATTCGACGCGAACCATTTGTCCCACTTCCAGCTTGCTAATATCCACTTCGACCGGCGCACCGGCTGCTTTGGCCTTAGCGCTGGGGTTCCAAGATTTAATAAATGGAACCGCCACGGCTACGGCTCCCACACCACCCACTACGGCTGTCGTGGCAGTGAGAAAGCGGCGTCTGCCGGCATTCACTGGCGCATTGCTCATCCAATTGTCTCCCTTTTGCTCCCGCAGGGATTATTGTTATTTCCTTTGCGTCCATGGAGCGTACGGCTAACTCATCAAGAAAAGTAACAACAGCTTAGCTGCTTTTTATAAACTGTTATCACGGTGCTCAAATGATAAAGAAAACCCTACTTTTTGACAAGATAAGGCTACCTTTTTGTAACATGCAAAAAGTGCACTTTAATCTATGTAATTCATAAAGATAGACAAAACAGTGTTACGAAAGATGGTTAGGAAAGATTGGAAGATTTGTGATCTATGGCGAGATAAAAAGCCGCAATGTTTGTGGTGGGTGTGACCTATGTCTCTGCTGCCAGAGTCCTGAAAAACACAGATATAAAAAAACCCGGCCAAAAAGCCGGGTTTTTCTGTCCAATAGAACTGTAAGCGATAAATTAACGCTTAGAGAACTGTGGACGACGACGTGCTTTGCGCAGACCAACTTTCTTACGCTCAACACGACGAGCATCACGAGTAACAAAGCCAGCTGCACGCAGTGCAGGACGCAGTGTTTCATCGTATTCCATCAGTGCACGGGTGATACCGTGACGGATAGCGCCCGCTTGACCAGAGATACCACCACCAGTAACGGTGATGTACAGGTCCAGCTTCTCAGTCATTTCAACCAGCTCAAGTGGCTGACGAACAACCATGCGAGCAGTTTCACGACCGAAATAAGTTTCCAGTGAACGCTTGTTGATTACGATGTTACCGTTGCCCGGCTTGATGAATACTCGAGCTGCGGAGCTTTTGCGACGACCAGTGCCGTAGTATTGTTCTGCCATTACTCTGTCCCCCAATTAGATGTCCAGTACCTGCGGCTGTTGCGCAGTGTGCTTGTGCTCAGTACCCGCGTAAACTTTCAGCTTACGGAACATGGCACGACCCAGAGGACCACGTGGCAGCATACCTTTAACGGCAAGCTCGATTACCATCTCAGGCTTCTTGGCAATCAGCTTTTCAAAGTTGATTGACTTGATGCCGCCGATGTAACCAGAGTGGTGGTAGTACATCTTGTCAGACGCTTTCTTGCCGGTCACGGCAACTTTCTCAGCGTTGATAACAACGATGTAATCACCGGTGTCAACGTGAGGAGTGTATTCTGCTTTGTGCTTACCGCGCAGACGAGAAGCGATTTCAGTAGCCAGACGACCCAGAGTTTTACCTTCAGCGTCAACAACATACCAGTCGCGTTTTACGGTTTCTGGTTTAGCAACGAAAGTTTTCATGCTAAGTGTTTACCCATTTAATCAATTTCACTCAAGGAGCATTTGCTCCCACTGTTCAAGAGCCCCATTCATCACCCTTCGAGTGGTGGCACTCTCCGGCGTTAGCCGTTTACAGTAACGGTGGGTCGGCGGATTATAGGGAAAGGTGCGGAAAAAGTCACCATTTTTTTGACCATTTCCGCATTTCTGAAAGTTGCTTGCAGCCGAATATCCGTGGTTGGACAAAGCTTCCCCATCAAGTGAAGATTTTGTGTCCTTTTTGTCTCAGGGAAGATGCTCCAGTGCCAGATAATCATGGCTCTGCATTTCAATAAGCCTTGAGCAGCATCGGCGAAACTCAAACGTCAGCCTGCCGTCGGTGTAAAGCTCATCCATCACCACCTCAGCCGAGATAATGAGCTTTACATGACGCTCATAGAACTCATCGACCATCGCAATAAAACGCCGGGCCGCATCGTCAGCCCTCTCCCCCATCTGAGGGACTTCCGAAAGCAGTACGGTGTGGTAAAGCCGGGCCAGCTCCATGTAGTCAATCTGGCTGCGCGGAGAATCGCACAACTCACTGAAGCTGAAGTGTACTACCCCATCGGCTTCATGCCGGGTAGCCATCGGGCGGTTGTTAATCTCGATGACTTTGCCTTCTGACTTGGGATCATCGGCAAGTTGATTAAAGTATCGTAAAAGGTTGCTTTCAGCCTGCTCATCAAGTGGAGAGTGGTAAATCTCTGCCTGTTCAAGGGTGCGCAAACGGTAATCCACTCCGGCATCCACGTTTAACACTTCACAGTGCTGATTCAATAATGCGATAGCCGGTAAAAAGCGCGCGCGCTGAAGACCGTTCCGGTAGAGCTCATCCGGGACAATATTTGAGGTTGCAACCAGGGTGATACCCCGGGCAAAGAGCTCCTGCATCAGGGTGCCAAGTATCATGGCGTCGGTAATATCAGAAACAAAAAACTCATCAAAGCAGAGTACATCGGTTTCGGCAGCGAAACGGTCTGCGACAGTCTTCAGGGGGTCGGTCTCTTTGTCCAGTGTACCAAGTTCATGGTGTACACGGTGCATGAAACGGTGAAAGTGCATCCGGGTCTTGCGCTCAAACGGCAGGCATTCAAAGAAGGTATCCATCAGGTATGTTTTCCCCCTGCCGACCCCTCCCCACAGATACAATCCTTTTTCCGGCTCTGCTTGTACCGGTTCTGCTTTTTTCCAGGGCCATATGCTGCGCTTTGGTTGTGACCTGGGTTTGGCTGCTCTCTCTACCAAACGGTGATATAAATCATCAAGGTGGCGAACAGCATTTTCCTGGGCACTGTCCTGGAGAAATTCCGGGCGGGTTAAATCCTTTTGATAGCGGGATAAGGGCGTCATTCCATGGCCTTCTTTATTATTCGAATTGCTGACTTTTCATCTGACACGTTTGCACTACAATGCCCGCGCGTCTCGTATTCAATAGTACCATGGGCATCTAATGCCATGTATAGTAGTGAGTAATTGCCAAGATTAGTTCTGTTTTTTACAAGGAGTAAGTATGGCGTGGATTAACGGCCTCGTGCTCGTGGCAGTCGGCATCGTTGTCGGCTTCCTCCTGGCCCGCATCACCAGAAAAAACGCTGACAACGCCAAAGCTCTTCAAAAAGAGCTGGATAAAACCAAATATGAGCTGGAGCAGTACCGGCAGGATCTTGTCGATCATTTTGCCCAGAGCGCCAAGCTGCTTGAGAGCATTTCCAAAGACTATGCCAAGCTCCATCAGCATATGGCGAAAACCTCCTCCGATCTGATGCCAGATCTTCCTGAGCAGGATAACCCGTTCACCAAACCCGTGCCTGAGCTCGTGGTGGCAGAAGCCCCGCAAGAACCGCCTCGCGACTATTCTGAGGGTGCGACTGGCCTGTTGAAAGGTGAACCGACTGAGCGCAAAGCCGGTTAAACTCGGCTGACATCTGTGCATATGACGGCGCAATTGCGCCGTTTTTTGTTACTTTTTAACCGTTGAACTTTTTCATTCTGACCCAATCTTAATCATAACAATGCTTGTATACCCAAACTACCTCAAGGTGCAGTTTTCAGCGAGAG
>BAXG01000074.1 GCA_001310455.1 Photobacterium sp. JCM 19050 | reverse complement strand
GCCTCCTTCATGGAGGCTTTTCTTTTATACCCACGTAAAAACAGAAAAGGAGCCATGAGGCTCCTGTGTCTTTACCACGAAGTCGTCGGGTTAGTTGCCCGTCCACTTATCGGCAGCATGATTGTCAGATTCTCTGGCTTCAACCCATCGGTCATCATTATTGCCTAAACGTTCTTTTTTCCAGAACGGAGCGCGGGTTTTCAGGTAGTCCATAACAAATTCTGCCGCTTCGAAGGCAGCTTTGCGGTGAGCACTAGTAACACCAACATAGACAATCTGATCACCGGGAGCCATAGCACCTACCCGGTGGATGACATTGACTTGCCCTAAAGGCCAGCGACTTTTCGCTTCATCAACAATTTCCAGGAGACATTTTTCTGTCATTCCCGGATAGTGTTCCAGCGTCAGCCCTGAAACATCGTCACCTTCATTAAAGTCCCGGACTTTACCGACGAAGGTAACAATCGCGCCTGATTCTGTTCCCTGGCTGAGTCGCTCATATTCTTCAGCAACTGAGAAGTCTTGCTCCTGAACGGAAATCACATCAGCCTCCGGTCACAGGAGGGAAAAATGCGACTTCATCACCATCAGACAATGCCGTATCCAACGGAGAGATTGTTTGGTTTACCGCAACCAACAGTTTGCCTGGCTCCAGAGCGAGGCTCCATTTGTCACCTCGCTCGGCCAAATGAGCGCGAAGCTGTTCCGCGGTCTCAAACACGTCCTCTACATCCAGGGCGGCCATGCCCACCAGCTCTTTTACCTGGGCAAAAAACAACACTTTAATCATGCATCCACCTTAAATGTGCCGGATTTCCCGCCGGTCTTTTCAAGCAGGCGCACCTGACCGATAACCATGTCTTTCTGTACGGCCTTACACATATCGTAGATCGTCAATGCTGCAACTGAAGCCGCTGTCAGCGCCTCCATTTCAACACCGGTTTTACCCGCCAGTTTACAACAAGATTCAATACGGACCTGATTGGTATTCGGTAGCGCCTCCAATTGAACTTCCACTTTTGAGAGCAGTAGCGGATGACACAATGGAATCAAGTCCCAGGTGCGTTTTGCAGCCTGAATACCTGCAATACGTGCCGTGGCAAAGACATCACCTTTGTGGTGTTTGCCTTCCATAATGAGCGCCAGTGTTTCAGCATTCATGGATACAAAGGCTTCCGCTCTTGCTTCTCGCACCGTGTCTGCTTTGGCGGAAACATCCACCATATTTGCCTCGCCGGAGGCGTTAATATGTGTAAAACCTGACATGACTTACCCCTTCAGGTGAGGCATGAAGTTACAAGGACGGTGACTCGCATCCATCTGCTGACGGATGATTTTTGTCCAACCAGTGCGGCAGGCACCAGTGGAACCCGGCATAGCAAAAATCACTGTGTGGTTGGCAAAACCGGCAATTGCGCGAGACTGGATAGTAGATGTGCCGATTTCTTCATAAGAAACAGCGCGGAACAATTCCCCAAAACCTTCAACTTCTTTGTCGAACAGAGGGCGGATCGCCTCAGGCGTACTGTCACGAGAGGTAAACCCCGTACCGCCGGTAATCAGGATGGCTTGAACGCTCTCATCTGCAACCCACTGGGAAATGACGGCGCGAATCTGGTAGATATCATCAATGACAATTTTCTTGTCTGCCAGCGTATGACCAGCATCTTCGAGTGCATCGACGAAATAACGGCCTGAAGTATCATTTTCTTCGGTGCGTGTATCAGAAACAGTCAGTACCGCAATATTTGCAGGCTCGAATTTGGACTCTGCGTGTCCCATAGAAACCTCTTTTCATCAAAAATTTATAACAGATTAATGTTTAACCGCCGATGGAAGCCAGATGTGGCGTCATTCCTGTATTCCCATCCTGGAGGAAGTGACTGACACGCTTTTCCTGCAATTGAACCTGAATACGTTCGATCAGTGCATCTTTCTGGGAATCATCTTCAAGCAAGTCCCGAAGATCAACGCCATAATCTCCAAACAGGCAAAGATGAAGCTTACCTAACGAGGAAACTCGGAGACGGTTGCAACTGGCACAGAAATCTTTCTCATACGGCATTATCAGACCTATCTCCCCCTGGTAGTCAGGGTGACAAAAAACCTGTGCCGGACCATCGTTCTGTGCCCGTGCTTTTAAAATCCAACCGTTAGCAATCAATTGGTTTCGAATCTGCACACCGGATTGATGGTGGTTTTTAAACAACTCCCCCATATCACCGGTTTGCATCAGTTCTATGAAACGCAATTGGATTGGACGGCATTTTATCCACTCGAGAAACTTAGGAAGTTCGCCACTATTAAGATCACGGAGAAGAACCGTGTTTACCTTCACTTTCTCAAAACCGGCTTCAAAGGCTGCATCAATCCCGCTCATTACCTGAGTAAACTTATTCTCACCGGTTATTTGGTGGAACATCCGAGGATCGAGACTGTCTACACTGACGTTAATGTCAGTCAGACCTGCTGCGCGCCAGTCTGAGACAGATTTCGCCATCCGGTAACCGTTGGTGGTAGTGGCGACCTTAGCAATACCTTCTTGCTCCGAAACAGCATGGATGATGTCTATGAAGTCACGTCGCAAAGAGGGTTCTCCGCCAGTAATTCGGACTTTATCTGTTCCGCAATTGGCAAAGGCGCCGACGACACGACGGATCTCATCCAGCGTGAGGAAAGAAGGTTTCTTCTGATCTGGCTTATACCCATCAGGCAGGCAGTATGTGCAACGAAAATTACACACATCTGTGATAGATAGTCGTAAATAATAGAATTTACGATGAAACTGGTCTTCAAACTGTTGAATCACACGACACCTTTCCAATTCGGGAGGCCAGAACATTTCTATTTTGACCCTGGTGACTTACGTCACGGCGAAAACCCCTTATTCTCAAAGTCTAGAACAACCAGGCATGAAAACTTAGGTGTAGACGCTCGGTAATCACTAGCAAGCTATTTTCCTGCTGTGTATCGAGACAATTTAGCAAAAACAGCCAAAAATTGATAGTAAATGCGAGTCAAATCCCTGTTCATGGGTGACAACGCTCACTTTACGAGCGAATTGCACATCGCGATCGTTTTTTTGCAATATGCTAAATTTTTGTTCGCAACTTGCAATTCTAAAATACCCTAATTGGGTTGGGTATTCCCATTTGGTCTAACTGCTCAAACACCCGATTTCATTGTGTCCAGAGAGTTATAAACATCCGAATGGTCAAATAGGCATCGCTTTTGCATTTACTCAAGCATGCCTACATTTTTGTGTAGCTTATCTTGGGACAGCGCCATCGAGTAGAGGTAGTTATCGGGTAGCTTCTGGGTCTCAATCCAATGCACTGTGACGATAAAAGGGAGGTTGCGATGAAAAAAGCAACGCCACTAATATTCCAACAGCGTCATATTCTGCCAGAGGGCCGAATGCTGCTTCGGATCGTAACCGAAGAACAGAAAGACCTAATCAAATACGCTGCTAAAAACGGCGGTTACATTGCAATTAGTATGCTCGATGACGAAAATTCTCCGTCTCCGGCAGACATCGCTACCCGCTCTAAAATACTGGATTACTTATACGGAAACGGCGTGTTGAATGTCATCGTCCAAGGCCTCGACTGTGTGAGGGTGACCTCTATTGAAGAAAACGAACAAGGCATTCTGCTGGCAAGGGGCGTTGCCCAACCAACTTGGCCGGCACAGGAAATAAACGGAGAAACCCGTCCACTTGCCGAGAAACTTCAGTCCATGTTTGACAGGTATCCCGAGCTCAGCCAACTGTATTCGGAAATGGAGTTTGAAAACCTCAGTTGGCTCTGCCAGCGGTGGTTAGAACTTCTTCCACTGCCGCCCAGCGAAAAGCAACGTTTGATGTCTGCCCAGACCTGCGCGCAAACCACTGACTACCTGATTAGCCTGATGCAACCACCGCATTAGGATTAAAGAAAAATTTTAGGGACTTTTCCCTGACCAACCGGCAGTTGATGCCGGTTTTTTATTTTTAACTACCCACTTCCCGCCCTCTCCCCTGAAAGATATGATTTCTGTCGACAAAAGCAGACTTCAGAAAAGACTCTTGAGATAGAATGTGATCAACGCAGTTGAAAGGTTCAATTAATGACTCAAGAACAACCACAAGCCGGAAAAAAGAATACCGGTAAGCAAATTGTCGCCATCGGCGGAGGGCACGGTTTGGGACGAATGCTGTCGGCACTTCGCGACTTCGGCTCCGACGTCACCGGCATTGTAACGACAACAGACAACGGAGGCTCCACTGGTCGCATTCGGGCTTGTCAGGGTGGCATTGCCTGGGGAGATACACGAAATTGTATCAATCAGCTCATTACCGAACCGTCCGTGGGTTCCATGATTTTTGAGTACCGCTTCCGGGGTAACGGTGAGCTGAACGGCCACAACCTGGGCAATTTGATGTTAAAGGCCCTGGATAACTTATGTATCCGCCCGTTAGATGCCATTAACCTCATCCGGGATATGCTTAAAGTAGAACCGCAGATTGTCCCTATGTCAGAACATCCCGCAGACCTGGCAGCCATGATGTTTGACGGGAATGAAATCTCCGGGGAAACCAACATTGATGAGCTTGATGCCATCCCACAGCGCCTCTTTGTTGACCCCCCAGTTCCGGCGACTAAAGAAGCGGTAGATGCCATCAAACAAGCTGACGTTATCCTGTTGGGTCCGGGCAGCTTTATGACCAGTGTGATGCCTCCCCTTCTGCTTCCTGAGATGGGAAAAGCACTCAAGTCAGCAACGGCAAAAGTTGTTTTTGTTGCGAACCTGGACAAGGAATTTGGACCGGCCGGGCTGATGAGTCTCGAAGATATGTTGGTATGGTGTCAGCGTGCAATGGGCGGGCGAATGGTCGACATTGTTCTGGGAGATGAAAATTTGCCAGACCTGCCGGATGAGTTTGTACGTATCCAACGAGATCTGGCTTCAGCCGGTCATGCATGGCGCCATGACCGAGAAAAGTTAGGAAAGGCGGTCGAGGAAATCGTTGTGCTCAGCAAGTGATTTATACGTTGAAGCAACGTTTTGGACCATCTCCGTAAACTCGGGCAGATGGTCCTGCATCCACCCCTCCTGACCGGACTTGACCCGCGCCTCGCACTCCTGCGCAAGCTCAGCCAGCTCATCCGCACCAAAGCTTGCCGCGCTACTCTTGATAGCGTGGCTAATTTCCCTCACATCGGCCAAAGAAGGCTCGCCGTTGAGTTGCTTTTGGTAGCTTTCCAGCTCATCACTGAAAACGGTCAACAGCACGCTTACTGTATCTTCTCCCACTTCACCAATGAGTCTTTTGAGCGTTTCAGTGTTCACCGTCGTCGCCATAGCTTGAATTCCTCTCATCCCTTGGTTGCATTTTGCCAAGATTGTAATTTTCTATATATTGTTGAAGGACTTACTTCCAGCAATCCTGCTGCCTGTGGGATGTTTCCATCGCACACATCAATAGCTGCTTGAATCGCTTTTTTCTCTGTCAGCCACAATGGCTCGATATCTGACTTTCTTACGAGCCTTGCACCGTTTATTCTGTCAGAGACGGTTTCCTTCAATGGATCTGCGGCAGCAGCTACATCAGCAATCTCAAAACTAGAAGCAAAATTAGCGCCAGAATTCTCGGCAAGTGGCGGTGGTAACATGTCTGAGGTGACTTTATCACCAGCATTAAGCACAACAATATTTCGGATAATGTTCTGAAGTTGGCGGATATTTCCGGGCCACGTGTACGCGACAAACCGTTTGAGAACTTCATCATCAAATTGTGAGAAGTTCCTCCCTTCCTCTACTGACATTAAAGCGAGTAGAGAATGGGCTATATCCAGAACGTCTTCCCCTCGTTCCCTGAGGGGCGGGAGGTATAGGGGGATAACATGTAGCCGGTAATAAAGATCTTCACGGAAGTTTCCAGCCTTAACCTCTTCCCATGGGTCCCTGTTTGTCGCACAGATAAAGCGCACATCTACTTTTTGAGAGTGGGATGAACCGACTTTTTGGTAAGCGCCAGTCTGGATGAAGCGAAGCAACTTAGACTGAAGATCCAAGTCCATCTCACAAATTTCATCAAGGAACAGTGTGCCGCCGTCAGCCAGTTCAACCGCACCGGCCCGGTCGCTCGAGGCACCGGTAAATGCGCCTTTCACATGACCAAACAGCTCACTTTCAATCAGATCTTTGGGGATGGCGGCACAGTTAATAGCAATAAAGGGCGCATTGCTTCGCGGGCTGGCGGCATGAACTGCCTCAGCACACACTTCCTTACCGGTGCCACTCTCTCCGGTGATAAAAACAGTTGCCTTACTGGGAGCCGCAGATTCAATAACCCGGTATACCGCCTGCATTGGAAGGCTTTTACCGATAAAGCCGTGGTAGTGTCCTTCCCTGCCATTATTGTTAGGTGGCTGCTGTTCTGCTGGTTTCAGCGCCTTGTTAACCGTGATTCGCAACTGATCGGCTTCACACGGTTTTATCAGGAAGTCCATCGCGCCCCGACGCATCGCCTCGACGGCTACATCGATAGAGCCATGGGCCGTCATGATGATCACCGGCACATTTGCATCATGTTTTCGTACTTGCGCCAAAACATCCATACCGCTCATGTCCGGCAGACGCAGATCCAGCAGTATCAGCTGTGGCGTTTTCCTGTCTACACTGGCCAGTGCTTCCTGACCGGTAGACACAGTTTCTACTTCAACGTCCAAAGGGTTGAGATAAGATTTATACAGTGCCGCGACCGACGCTGTATCTTCAACCATCAAGATCCTTTTTTTTCCATTGGTATCTTTCATACGAAGAATGTTGTTCCAAATATGTAAACAGCTGAGTAGTTTGCGATACTCTCATTATAGTGCGCATTGCAATTAATGGGAGCTTTCTAACGCAATATGCATTGCAAAATGCAACAGAAAGCAGAAAATATTACGCGTTATTATCGAAGCAACGGCGGAAAAACCGAACAATAAAACTGGCACAGCCTTTGCTTAGTTGTATATGACTTCGGGGTCACCTAGCCAACTGACGTTGTTTGTGAGCATTTCGTTCACTGAATAAGCCATCCGCGTGTTGCGAATGGCTTTTTTTTGTCCATCAACTGTTGAGTATGAATGTTTCTCGCAACGTCTGGATTTTGTCCCGCACAGCCGCAGCCTGCTCGAATTCAAGATTTTGCGCGTGTTGATACATCTCAGCTTCAAGTGCTTTGATGGATTTATCAAGCTGCTGTGGAGACTGGTGTGCGTAATCCGGTTCTGATTCCGCAACCTGACGCAGCGATTTGATTTGTTGAGGACGCTGGCGCTTCTTCGCCCCACCCATCTCCATGACATCCGCAACTTTTTTGACCAGTTTCTGCGGCGTGATCCCATGCTCTTCATTAAAAGCCTGCTGCTTCTCGCGGCGACGGTTCGTTTCCCCGATGGCACGTTCCATCGACCTGTAATCCGGTCTGCGTAAAGAATCGCCTTACCGTGGAGGTTTCGCGCTGCACGGCCAATTGTCTGGATCAGCGATCGCTCTGAACGCAAAAACCCTTCCTTATCCGCATCAAGAATGGCTACGAGGGAGACTTCCGGCATATCCAAGCCTTCCCGAAGAAGGTTAATACCGACCAGGACATCAAATTCACCCAATCGAAGGTCACGAATAATTTCAACCCGCTCAACCGTATCCACATCAGAGTGGAGGTACCGAACCCGGACACCGTGCTCTTCCAGATATTCGGTGAGGTCTTCCGCCATACGCTTGGTAAGCGTTGTCACCAGGACCGTTCGTCTTTTTCCGTGCGAATCCGGATTTCTGACAGCAGGTCATCAACTTGGGTCGAAACAGGGCGGACTTCCAGTTCAGGATCCAAAAGCCCCGTCGGACGCACAACCTGTTCTGCAATATCACCTTGAGAGTGTTCAAGTTCGTAGTTGCCCGGCGTTGCAGAAACATAAATGGTCTGTGGTGCCAGAGATTCAAATTCCTCAAATTTCAGGGGGCGGTTATCCAATGCAGATGGCAGCCGGAAACCATACTCAACCAAGGTTTCCTTCCGTGACCTGTCTCCCCGGTACATCGCCCCTATTTGGGAAACAGTTACGTGAGACTCATCAATTATCAGCAGGCCATCAGCCGGAAGGTAATCAAACAGCGTTGGTGGCGGCTCACCTTCGGCCCGGCCACTCAGGTAACGGGAATAGTTTTCGATACCTGAGCAGTAGCCCAGCTCCATCATCATCTCGATATCGAACTGGGTACGCTGGGTTATGCGCTGTTCTTCGAGAAGCTTATTACTGTCGAGGAGGAATTTTTTCCTGTCGACCAATTCCTCTTTGATGTCTTCAATGGCTTCAAGAACCCGCTCCCTGGGTGTGACATAGTGAGTCTTGGGGTAATGGTGCATCGGGGCATGTCGCGAGTCACCAATGCCCCGGTTAACGGGTCAAAGCTGCTGATACATTCTACTTCGTCATCAAACAGCTCTATGCGGATGGCATCCCGCTCAGATTCTGCCGGGAAGATATCAATGACTTCACCCCGAACCCGGAAACTGCCGCGATCAAAGGCGATATCATTACGGGTGTACTGCAGCTCTGCCAGCCTCCTCAGCATATCCCTTTGGTTCAGCACATCCCCCCGGCGGACATGAAGCATCATTTTAAGGTAAGAATCGGGGTCTCCCAGACCATAAATCGCAGAAACTGACGCCACAATGACAACATCACGTCGCTCCATCAGTGCTTTGGTTGCAGACAACCGCATTTGTTCTACGTGGTCGTTAATGGACGCATCTTTTTCGATGAAGGTGTCTGACGCTGGAACGTAGGCTTCAGGCTGGTAGTAGTCATAGTAAGAAACAAAATACTCAACTGCATTTTCTGGGAAAAACTCCCTCATTTCACCGTACAACTGGGCGGCGAGGGTTTTATTCGGAGCCAGGATCATGGTGGGTCGGTTCAGTTCAGCAATAACGTTTGCCATAGTAAACGTTTTACCCGACCCCGTTACGCCAAGCAGAGTCTGGTGAGCCAGCCCGGATTCCAAGCCATCGATCAATTGCGCTATGGCTGTAGGCTGGTCGCCTGCCGGCTTATAATCTGAGCACAATTTGAAGGTTTTACTCATTTAAGCGTTCCAACTTATTGAGAAATTTCTGACTTCACATTCTGATTGCACCAGAGGTGAAGTCAACCAGATTAAAAGATGGAGGTTCACTGGGCAAACTTTCAATGCGTCGTCTAATATCAATCTTCTGGGTATTGACGTTAAGAAAGGCGCGCGATAGTATGTCCGTCCTTTCGCTACTCCCCCTTAGTTCAGTCGGTAGAACGGCGGACTGTTAATCCGTATGTCGCTGGTTCAAGTCCAGCAGGGGGAGCCAAATTTTTAAAGCGTTTGGCTCCGAGATAACGAACCATGCCGCTGACCTGACCGGCCGTGTTAAGTCCAGCAGCGGAGCCAGATTGTTGAAGCGTTTGGCTCCGAGATACCGAATCATGTCGCTGACCTGACAGGCCGTGTTAAGTCCAGCAAGGGAGCCAAATTTCCTCATCAAGTATACGCAAACAATTCCTGAATACTCTCCAACTCCTCTGTTGCACAATTTTTATCCCCGTTATTCCCAAGCGATTTGTTTTATCCGGTGTGGATAATCTTATCGGTTACCCCTTGACATAATTATTTCTTCAAATTTACCTCATCCCTTTGTTGACTTGGCTTAATTAGTTTGCCTGATGCCTCTTCCGCCCAGTATTTTCAATGCACATATGATTTCCTAAGAATTAACTCACATAGTTATCCACAGATTTTGTGGGTAACTCGGTATTCCCCCCGCCATTGCTGGATCGGAAAAAGTCAAGAAAAAGATCTTTCGAGCACCGTCAGGATCGTCGTCGAACAATTTAGTCGGGCATATCTCTCTGCGATTGTGACCGGTACGAAAAAGTGAACCAATGATGATCACAAATCCACCGACCTGAACGCTAAGCAATCAATTGAACTCAAATCTACGAAAAACGTATTTATCATTGTTGACACTCTTTGGGACCGTCGATAATATTCGCCCCGCTTTCAGCGATTCCCCCTTAGTTCAGTCGGTAGAACGGCGGACTGTTAATCCGTATGTCGCTGGTTCAAGTCCAGCAGGGGGAGCCAAATTCTAAAGAGCATCTTGCTCTGGAAAAGAAAACAAATTGTTCCTCCTTAGTTCAGTCGGTAGAACGGCGGACTGTTAATCCGTATGTCGCTGGTTCAA
>BAXG01000073.1 GCA_001310455.1 Photobacterium sp. JCM 19050 | reverse complement strand
CCCTGCCTCGGCAGGGTTTTTTTATTGCCTTTATCCCACCTGACTCACCTGAGCGTTTTGATCTAACCGGGAAATTGTCCGCCGGGCCAGTTTCCGGTAAATCCCCCGCTCATAGCGATGAGAACCGATAAAGTGGATAAACGACGACGCATCGATATTCTCTTTAACATCCGGAAACCGGAAGTTCTGGTAAAGCGGCCACGGCAATACCGTTGCCCCCGGCCTTTTTGATATCAGGCAGCAGGTCATAAACTGCTCGCTGCCCCACTCATGCCACTTGAGGCCGAGACGCTCCTCAAACTGCAAAGAGGCAGTCTCTACGTTCTCCCAATTCGCGACATTTTTGGGGTATCCGGCAAATCCCGAACATCCCCTTAGATAGCTCTCCCCCTCGCCGAGAAAACCAGTGTCTTTCATCACCCGCTCCGCTGACGGCTGGACATGTGCTGAATCCCAGTTTTTCACAACATGGTAAAGGGCATCAGCAGAAACCGGGGACTGCCAGCGTGGATTACCAATGACAAAACCCCGGTTTGAAGAAACAGCCCGGTCAACATCCACCATAGGCCCATAAGCCACGGTGTCAGAATCCAACTGGATAACGTAGTTGTCCCTGGAAAGGTCGACTGCCCGCTTTAAACGCTCCCACGTCCCTCCTTTGGGGCACTTGCCGGTATCCTGTTCATTAATATGGCTGAAACTGATACCGGGGATATGGTAGCGAAGGAGATTGTAATCTGCGTCATCCAGCTGCCATCGTTCATTACCTCAACCCGGCCGTAACCGAAATTGAGCAAAAAGCTCTTTATCGCCAGCAGGTACATGTTCAGTGCCGGTTTGCCCGTCATGGAGAAAATCACAAGCCCCTCTTTGGGGTATAGTTGATTGGCGGGGTATTGAGGATTCCACTGATTTCACGGTCGAAAAGCCACTTTCCCAGTTTCTGGCGCACGCTGTCGTTCCTTTTGATAACAAGCCGTTCATCAGGACTCGGTCATCCCTGAAAACCCTACTGTAAAGGAAGCCAAAATCGCCTTTTGTATTGTTGGTAAGACTCTGACACAGTGAACAAAATTCCATCCAGACAGAAAAAGCCCCGCATCGCTGCAGGGCTTATCTTTTCATGGGCTTCTTTCTTGTTGTTCAGGCAGCCGGTTCAGATACCGCCGCCATCCACATTTCCTTCTTCCTCGTGCAAGCCACACTCACGCTTGAGGCCGAAGAAACGGGTTTCTTCCTCGCTCATACCCGGCTCCCACTTACGGGTAGTATGGGTGTCCCCAACAGAGAGGTAACCCTGATCCCAGAGCGGATGGTATGGCAGGTCAAATTCTTTCAGGTAGTAATGGACATCTTTATTGGTCCAGTCGATTACCGGCAGGAATTTAAACAGGCCATTCTGAATCCCCAGAACCGGCAATGTTGCGCGGCTGGAAGACTGCTCACGGCGCAGACCAGAGAACCAGGTCCGAGCCCCCAAATCATCCAGGGCGCGACGCATCGGCTCGACTTTATTGAGGCGGTTATACTTCTCTATCCCCTCAACACCCTGCTCCCACAGGTAACCGTAACGGGCTTCCTGCCAGGCCGGACTCTCTTTGGCGGTATAAACGCGCAGATCCAGCTTCAGCCTTTCCGTCAGTTCATCAATAAACCGGTACGTTTCCGGGAACAGGTAACCGGTATCGGTCAGGATAACCGGTACATCTGCCCGTACCTGGGTAACCAGGTGCAGCATCAGTGCAGCCTGGATCCCAAAGCTGGAGGAGAGCACAAACTCCCCTTCCAGATGTTCCTGCGCCCAGGCAACCCTGTCCTGGGCGGACAGTTTTTCCAGTTTGGCGTTGGTTTCAGCCAGCGCCAGCACCTGCTCTGCCCGGGTCATGGGCAGAAGCTCGGCCAGTCTGATATCAGGCATAGAAATCCCTCTTGGAGACGACAACCTCAGCAACGACTCCGGTACGGATAACGAAATCGCCAAAGGACTCACCCTTCTCGCGCTCTTTGGCCCAGCGGCCAATCAGTCCATCCAGTTCTTCGAGGATTTGAGCCTCTGTGATGTTCTCTTTGTACATCTTCGGAATCCGGGTTCCGTTGACGTTTCCACCAAGGTGCAGGTTGTAACGGCCCATGGCTTTCCCCACCAGACCAATTTCCGCGAGCATGGCGCGGCCACAACCGTTTGGACAACCGGTGACCCGGAACACAATGGCTTCATCTGCCACACCGTGTTTTTGCTGGATTTGCTCAATTTCAGTGACAAACGCCGGCAGAAAACGTTCGGCTTCTGCCATCGCCAGCGGGCATGTCGGCAGGGCGACACACGCCATTGACTGCTTGCGAAGCTCGCTGACGCCGTCGTCAATTAAGCCATGCTCTCGCGCCAGCTTTTCAATCTTGGCTTTGTCTTTTTTCGGCACACCGCCAATGATCAGGTTCTGGTTGGAAGTCATACGGAAATCGCCTTTGTGGATCTTGGCAATTTCAGCAACCCCGGTTTTCAGCGGTTTGCCCGGATAATCCAGCAGACGGCCGTTCTCAATAAACAGTGTCAGGTGATGTTTACCGTCAATGCCTTCCACCCAGCCAAACCGGTCACCGCGGTGGGTGAATTCGTACGGCCGGCTCTGTTCAAACGCAACACCGGCTCGCTTTTCCACTTCCGCTTTGAACACATCTGTTCCGACACGATCCAGCGTGTACTTGGTCTTGGCATTCTTACGGTTGCTGCGGTTACCCATATCACGCTGAGTAGTGACGACTGCAGCAGCCACAGCCAGTGTGTGCTCTTTGGCAACAAAGCCAAGGTCGTCAGCACGGCGCGGGTAGGTTGAGGTATCACCATGGGTCATTGCCAGGCCGCCCCCGACCAGAACGTTGAAACCCACCAGCTCACCGTCTTTTTCAATGGCGACAAAATTCAGATCGTTGGCGTGTACATCGACGTCGTTGTAAGGCGGAATAGTTACCGTGGTCTTGAACTTACGCGGCAGGTACGTGCTGCCGAGAATCGGTTCTTCTTCCTCGGTGGTCTCCACCTTCTCTCCGTCCAGGAAAATCTCTGCGTAGGCGCGGGATTTCGGCAACAGATGCTCACTGATCTTACGCGCCCAGTCGTAGGCTTCCTGATGGAGCGCTGACTGGAACGGGTTGGTGGTACAGAGCACGTTACGGTTTACATCCCCGGCTGTTGCAATGGAGTCGATGCCAATGCTTGCCAACGTCTGGTGCATCAGTTTGATATTCGGCTTCAGCACGCCATGAAACTGGAACGTCTGGCGCGTGGTCAGCCGGATACTTCCGTACATGGTGTAATCGGTCGCAAACTTGTCGATAGCCAGCCACTGCTCCGGGGTAATGATTCCACCGGGCATCCGGGCACGCAGCATCACGTTGTGCAGCGGCTCGAGTTTTTGTTTTGAGCGTTCAGGGCGAATATCACGGTCATCCTGCTGGTACATACCGTGGAAACGGATCAGCTGGAAATTATCACCGTTAAAGCCACCGGTAATCCGATCCTGCAGATCTTGCTCGATCGTGCCGCGCAGGAACCCGCTCTCACGCTTGAGGCGTTCGTTATCAGATAATTTTTCGCTCATTAGTACACATCCTTTTGATAACGTTTGGCTTTACGCAGCTCATTCAGGTAATCCGATGCCTCAGTGGCACTCTTGCCACCGTACTGTTCAATCACTGCCAGCAGCGCTCCGTGGACATCTTTCGCCATCAGGTTGGCATCGCCACAGATATAGATGTGCGCGCCTTCCTCAATCCATTTCCACACTTCCGCCCCTTGCTCAAGGATACGGTGCTGCACATAGACCTTTTCTTTCTGGTCCCGGCTGAAAGCAACGTCTGCACGGGTCAACAAGCCGGATTTAAGGTATTTCTGCCACTCAACCTGATAGAGGAAATCTTCGGTAAATGTTCGGTCACCGAAGAACAGCCAGTTTTTGCCTTCTGCGTCACGGGCATCGCGCTCCTGGATAAAACTACGGAACGGGGCGATACCGGTACCCGGGCCAATCATGATGACCGGGGTGTTATCATCAGTCGGCAATTTGAAGTTATTGTTATGCTCAACAAAAACTTTCACTTTGCCGCCTTCTTCCAGGCCATGACTGAGGAAACTTGATGCTCCGCCACGGCGGGTGTTGTCACCGGCAGCATATTCCACCACACCCACAGTCAGGTGCACTTCTTCACCTACTTCTTCCTGGCTTGAGGCAATGGAGTACAGACGCGGTGTCAGTCGGCGAAGGAGCCCCGTCAGTTGCTCAGCATCCAGTTTTACTTTCTTCTCACCAAGCACATCCACCAATTGGGTGTGTGCTGAGTAATCCCGGAGTTTGTCTTTGTCTTCGGCAAGTTTTGCCAGCTTCTTGCTGCCAGACAGTTCAGCAACTTTGGCAACCTGCTGCGGGTTACTGGACGTAATTTCGAACTTCGATACCAGTGCATCACGAAGGCTCAGGCTGTTACCGTCAACCTCAATGCTTTCATCACCGCTAAGGCCCACTTTTGCCAGAATCTCATCTGCAAGGGCCGGATCGTTTTCATACCAAATACCCAAGGCATCACCCGGCTGGTAAGTCAGGCCGGATTCACCAAGATCAATTTCGACATGGCGAACATCTTTGGTTGAATTACGGCCAGTCACTTTTTGGCTGACAAGAAGCTCTGCCTCGTAAGGGGATTGCTTGGTATAGGTATTGGCAACAGACTGTGCGACCGGATGAAGGGGAATAACACCCGCAGGCTCGCCGCCACCAATGGTTTCTTTGACTTTTTCCAGCGCGGTTTTGCACCACTCAGCGGCAGGCGCGTCGTAGTCGACATCACAGTCAAGGCGGTCAACAATGCGTTCACCACCTAGCTTGGCAAAGGCTTCATCAAAATCCTTTGCTGTCTGGCAGAAAAACTCATAGCTCGAATCACCAAGACCAATAACGGCAAACTTCACACCATCCATCTTGGGCGCTTTTTTCGAGCGGATGAACTCATGCAGATCAACTGCATTCTCTGGTGGCTCACCTTCCCCGTAGGTTGACGTCACTACGACAACATGGGTTTCTTTACCCAGGTTTTTCGGTTTGTAATCGTCCGCAGCAAACAGACTGACTGCCACACCACCGGCTTCAGCGTCAGACTTGAGTGCCTCCGCAACACCTTTGGCGTTACCGGTTTGAGATGCATAAATAATGGTAAGTTTTCCTGCCGGCTGGGCCGCAGCTGCAGGAACACCTGCAGGCTGGCCTTCTGCCGGAGCAGCCGTTTGGTTCTGGCTGAGACCCCAGAAATAACCGCTAATCCACGCCAGTTGCTGTGGCGTCAGCTCGGAGACGGCCTGTTTGAGCTGGCCGATTTGCTGATCATTTAGCGGGCTGGCGAGAGCCGAGAGCTCCTTGAGTAACATGACACGACATTCCTTCTCCGTTAAGTGGTGTTAGATTAGCCACTACACCAAATAACAAGAAAGAATAGATGAGCATGTTTTATAACAAATGAGGATAATAGGTAGGCACAAAATCACACTTCATCGACAATCCGGACTTGCCGGAAACCGACATCCAGCGCGTTGACGGTTGCCATGTCTGCGCTTTCAAAACAAATTTCTACCCCCAGACGATCCGTCATCGGAACCAGACCACCTCGGGCGTGTCGAAATTCAACAATCCACCCCTCATGCTGAATGGACGGCTCTACCACCGCTTCCACCAGCAGTTCCTGAGAATACAGTTGCTGCAATTGGTCTTTCGTCATTCCGCTTGCCTGTTTACCAAGAGGTCTTTGTAAAGGTGGTACAAAGTCAGGTGTTTCGCAAACGAAAAGACCCCGCATAAGTGCGAGGTCTCATATTAGGGATAACTGAAAAGCCGTAAGGCGTTTAGAAATCCAGCTCAGCGCCCATAAAGAAGCCGTCCAGTTCTACTTTTCCACCATTTTTGGTTACGCCATCAAAGTCGTAATCCATCTTACGGTAGCCGCCGCGCAGGTTCAGGTCTGCCACAGCCATAGGCAGTGACCACTGGATACCTGCACGCATGTCACGAGTGGTGTTGTCGTCGTATGAACCGGCATTTACGGTAGCAAATACGCCAAGGCCAGTCATTGGCAGGTTAACACGTGCATCACCAAATACTGCCGGTACCCACTCATCAAAAGACTTGCCGTTGAGCTTGCCGTTTTGGAAGTTTTGCAGGCTGACACCCAGGTCCAGCGATACCAGGTCGTTATCAAGAATTTCGTAATAAGCGGTGTAGTCAACCTGGTCAAAAGAAGCCGCGAAACCGTCGGTACCAATTTCAACCGGGGTGAAACCGATACGGGCATTAGGAATCAGAGGGATTGGGTGCTCGAGTGCTACATAGCCGGAAACAACAGTATCCACATCATTATATTCTGTGTTGTTAACCTTTCCGTCAGCAAACCAACCGTCAACAGCTGCTTTACCGCCCAGCAGGACATCAGCATGGGCTGGAACGGCAGAAACCGCAGCCAGAGCAGCGAGGGTCAAAAGCGTCTTTTTCATTGGGTGTCCTTTGATTCAAGGGTCTTGATAGAAATCTGTAGCAAACTATATCAGACGGTTAGTGGATTTTCCCCTGATAACCGTCAGATTTGTGTAGATATTAAGCAAATCGGCGTCCGTTTCCGGACGCCGATTCCAATATAAGGGCCAACCTATCAGCGGTAACGCCTGTGGTGGCGGTAATAACGCTTCGCCGGTGAGGCTTTATCCTTGCGCCACAGCCAGATACCCACCGCAATTACCAACAACCATGGCAGCAGTTTGAACATCACACCGACCATTCCTGCTACCAGCATCAGGACAAACGCCACACCCAAAGCCAGTGCGATTCCCAGAAAACTCACGCCGGTTACAACCAACATCAATGCAAAACCGACAAGAAACAGTAATTCAGCCATATTCTTCCTCCTTCTCGTTTCACACATACTGAGCAATTCACAGGCCAACTCTTTAAAATCGACATAATGACATTATTTTTCATACACATAGAAAAAGGAGGCACATCGGCCTCCTCTTTTTAACTTCAATGATCTGGCGAAATTTACCAAGTCACTTAGCGAAGTTGACTACACATCCAGTTCGGCAGGAATAAATGCCAACGCCTGTTGCAACACTTCCACACCGGCTCCCGGCTTGTGCGCATTTTCACTGATATGACGGCGCCAACCCCGCGCACCTGGCATATTCTGGAAAAGGCCCAGCATATGGCGGGTGATATGGCCAGGTAAGTGCCTTACTAAGTTGCTCTTCAATGTACGGGTACATGGATTCCACAACCGCCGAACGCTTAACAACCGGCTTACGTTCACCGTAAAGACGCTGGTCAATCTCTGCCATCATGTATGGGTTCTGGTAAGCCTCGCGGCCAATCATGACACCATCCATAAACTTGAGGTGCTCTTCGGCTTCTTCCAGAGTCTTCACACCACCGTTGATCGCCATCAGAAGAAGAGGGAATTCTTTTTTCAACTGGTGGACCCGAGGGTAATCCAGCGGTGGAATTTCACGGTTTTCTTTCGGGCTAAGGCCACTCAACCATGCTTTACGCGCATGGATAGTAAACTGCTCACAGCCGCCTTTCTCACTCACCGTGCTGATAAAATCACGCAAAAACTCGTAGGAGTCCTGGTCATCAATGCCAATACGGGTTTTCACGGTAACCGGGATATTCACCACTTCACGCATAGCCGCAACACATTGCGCCACCAGCTCTGCTTCACCCATCAGGCAGGCACCAAACTTACCGTTCTGTACACGGTCAGACGGACAGCCCACGTTGAGGTTAATTTCATCATAACCTCGCTCCTCGGCCAGTTTGGCACAGTGAGCCAGATCTGCCGGGTTTGAACCACCAAGCTGCAAAGCAACCGGATGCTCTTCCTCGTTATATTTAAGGAAATCACCCTTACCGTGAATAATCGCGCCAGTAGTGACCATTTCAGTGTATAGCAGACCACGCTGCGTCAACTTACGATGAAAGAAACGGCAATGACGGTCGGTCCAATCCAGCATCGGGGCAACGGAAAACCGCATCATAGGCAGTTCCACAGTAGATAGCTGTAGGGCATCCTGCGCAGTAGACACGTTTTCGGTGGAATTCTGTTGGTTGTTCAGCATTTTTGCTCCGGCTCGACTGGAAAAAACTGGATGAATCATGTTAGCCGGCAGCACATCAACCGCCGGGGCGCGCGATCTTAACGGATTTTGTATAAAAACCCAACACACAGCCGAAGTGAATAGAAGTTATCTCCTTCATACACTTCGCAATATTTGTGACTAAAGTTAATACTATAGGTGTCAGATAGGTTTAGAGAGATGCTAAACGGAACGGCTGTTGTTAGAATGTCAAAATATATTCAGCCATTTCGAGGGGATATGGTCAGTCACCAGCAATTGTTAGCGCAGGCTCAGCAGTTATGTGAGCAGCGGGGTGTTCGTCTTACCCCTCAGCGTGGGCGTGTACTTCAGCTGATTTTGTCCGATAACCGGGCCATTTCTGCGTATGAGTTGTTGGATCTTTTGCGGGAAACTGAGCCCCAGGCAAAACCGCCTACGGTTTATCGGGCACTCGATTTTCTGTTGGCTCAGGGCTTTGTTCATAAAGTTGAGTCAACCAACAGTTATATTGCCTGTCGTCATCTGGGCAAACCGGAGCACTGCTCCCAACTGCTGATATGCGACAGCTGTGGAAATGTTGATGAATGCCATGCCGACGAGCTGGCCGAAATGTTAGGCCTCAAGGCAGATAATAACGGCTTTACCGTCAGTCATCATGTCGTGGAAACGCATGGTCAATGCCTGAACTGCCGACAAAAACAAGGCCAAAAATAAAAGGAAACAGAAGAACAATTATGCGCGCAGAATTTGTAAACCCTTTTCTGATCTCCCTGCTCAATGTCATGAAGACCATGGCTACAATGGATTTGACACCACAGAAACCACGCCTGAAAAAAGGCGAAGTGGCTAAAGGGGACGTATCAGGCCTGATTGGTATGGTGGGACCGAAAACCAAGGGTTCATTCTCAGTGACCTTTGAAGAAGGTCTGGCCCTTGAGATCATGAACCGTATGCTGGGTGAAAAGCCTGCGGAAATTAATGAAGAAGTCACCGACATGGTAGGTGAAATCACCAACATGGTTACCGGTGGTGCCAAGCGTATCCTGGCTGAGCAAGGGTTCGATTTTGATATGGCTACCCCTATCGTTGTATCCGGTCTTAATCACACCATCACACACAAAAGCGAAGGGCCGATTATCATCATGCCTTTCAACTCTGAGTACGGCGCGGCTTATATCGAAATCTGTTTCGACAGCTGATAGGCGTTCATCAGAACAGATAAAAAATGCCGCGCTCCAAGCGCGGCATTTTTATAGCCTTGGGATTAAGCGCGCCACTGTTTGTAGGCGTTAATCAGACCATTGGTAGAGCTGTCATGGCTCTCAACCTTCGCATCACCACCCAGCTCAGGCAGGATAGCGTTAGCCAGTTGTTTGCCAAGCTCAACGCCCCACTGGTCGAAGCTGAAGATATTCAGGATAGCACCCTGAACAAAGATCTTGTGCTCGTACATGGCAATCAGGCTACCCAGAACACGAGGGGTAATCTGCTTAACCAGGATTGAGTTGGTTGGGCGGTTACCTTCGAATACCTTAAACGGTACCAGATCCTTCACTTCTTCGGCGCTCTTACCGGCTGCAGCGAATTCCGCCTCTACCTGCTTCTGGTTCTTACCAAACGCAAGCGCTTCAGTCTGAGCAAAGAAGTTTGCCAGCAGTTTAGGATGGTGGTCGCTGATCTGGTTGTGGCTTACTGCTGGAGCAATAAAGTCACAAGGGATCATCTTGGTACCCTGGTGGATCAGCTGGTAGAACGCATGCTGGCCATTGGTACCCGGCTCACCCCAGATAATTGGGCCAGTCTGGTAATCCACTGGATTGCCTTCACGGTCAACGTACTTACCATTGGATTCCATGTTGCCCTGCTGGAAGTACGCTGCAAAGCGGTGCAGGTACTGGTCGTATGGCAGGATAGCTTCCGTTTCAGCATGGTAGAAGTTGTTGTACCAGATACCAATTAGTGCCAGCAGTACCGGCATGTTGGCGCTGAATTCAGTGCCACGGAAGTGGTTATCCATGTCATGGGCACCGGCCAGCAGCTCAATAAAGTTGTCATAACCTACAGACAGGCAGATAGACAGACCGATTGCCGACCACAGGGAGTAACGGCCGCCAACCCAGTCCCAGAACTCAAACATGTTGGCAGTGTCGATACCGAACTCGGCAACAGCCTTACCGTTGGTAGACAGGGCAGCAAAGTGCTTGGCAACATGCGCCTGGTCAGCGGCAGCAGCCAGGAACCAGTCACGGGCACTGTGCGCGTTGGTCATGGTTTCTTGAGTCGTGAAGGTCTTGGAAGCAACCAGGAACAGTGTAGTTTCCGGATCCAGCTTCTTCAGCGTCTCTGCGATATGGGTACCATCAACGTTTGACACAAAGTGCATGTTGAGGTGGTTTTTATATGCAGCCAGCGCTTCACAAACCATGTAAGGACCAAGGTCAGAACCACCGATACCGATATTCACTACATCTGTGATTGCTTTGCCGGTATAACCTTTCCACTCGCCGCTGATAACGCGCTCAGAGAACTCTTTCATCTGAGCCAGTACAGCATTGACCGCAGGCATGACATCTTCACCGTCAACCACGATAGGTGCATTGCCGCGGTTACGCAGCGCAACGTGCAGTACAGCACGATCTTCAGTGCGATTAATTTTCTCGCCGCTGAACATTGCTTCAATCGCTGTTTTCAGCTCAGTCTGCTCGGCAAGGGCAAGCAGCTTCTCGAGGGTTTCTTCAGTGATCAGGTTTTTGGAGTAATCCAGCAGGATCTGATCCGCGAACTGAAGAGAGAACTTATTGAAGCGCTCTGCATCGGCAGCAAAAAGATCTTTCAGAGCGTAGTCCTGCGCTTGCTCGAAGTGGGCTGTCAGCGCATTCCAGGCTTGAGTTTGAGTTGGGTTGATGTTTTTCAACATAGTCTTTGTCTCAAGGTTTTTTCAGATATCGGCCGGTAGTGTTGGCACTACCCACCGCCCCGGTTAATCTGTTCTCAAACTGGTTGTTGAACTTTAAAACTTGTTATTTTACAACCAATCGTGCAATTGTTACCCACAATATTGCCAGCCGTTTTGCTTTACGTCAGTAACAAGCAACTTAGCTTAGCTCGGCAAATTCTCTCCGGATCATACAGGTAAGTAACATGTGGTATCAAAAAGAGATTAAATTAAATGCCCGGCAAAGAGGTTTTCATTTAATAACTGATGAAATTGAACAACAACTGCCGGAAATACGCTCACTTTCTGTTGGCCTGCTGAACCTGTTTATCCAACACACATCCGCCAGCCTGACCCTCAATGAAAACGCAGATCCAACGGTACGTACCGATATGGAAGCCCATTTCAACCATACCGTGCCGGAAAATGCGCCGTTTTACCTCCACACATACGAGGGACCGGATGACATGCCTGCACATATTAAAGCATCTTTGCTTGGTGCCAGTGTCTCCATTCCAATCACACAGGGCAGACTGGCACTTGGAACCTGGCAGGGAATTTATCTGGGTGAACACCGAGACCTTGGTGGGGCGCGCCGTATCGTGGCCACCATACAGGGTGAGTAAGAATAAAAAGCCGGCGTTTATGCCGGC
>BAXG01000072.1 GCA_001310455.1 Photobacterium sp. JCM 19050 | reverse complement strand
GTCGCCCCTTCCCGGAGCCGGGCCCGGCACGCCGACCAGGCCGTGCGCTTGGGGTTGGCCCCCTCCGCTCGGGTTTGGCCTGCCAGAGGGTTTCGAACGCCTCGGAGTAGGTTTCCGGGGCCGGTGGTTTTTCCGGTCGGTCAGGAACGTGATCCACACCGTCGACGCACGTCGATGATCCATGTGTTATCTCTTTTCTATTCTTCTCTTCTCTGGTAACGCTTTTTGTAACGCTGTCAGCGTTACATAAAGTGCGATCATGCGTTACAGGTTGACGGTGCTTGGTAACACGTCTGGAGGTAACTGCACGTTTTTTCGCACCTTTTCCGTTGTGGCGGGCAAAGTTTGGGAAGTACAGTGCACCGTTTTCATCTGTGGATAACCACCCAACACGTTCATCCAACATCGCGTTAGCGAACCCTTTGTACCCCACAATGTGATCAACCATTTTGCATGTAACGCTGCTGGCGTTACCGTCGACGGTGTTGGCATCAGCCCAACACCAGAGGATGACCAGTTTGCCGAAAACCGTGTGTTCATCCAGGCCGAGAATGTCGGCAATGGTGAGCACTTCAATTTTCTGCGCCGTGGTACTTTCTACTTTTATCCAATCACTCATAAGGTCACCTGCCTTGTCAGTTTGCCTATTCGAGCAAACGGGCCGGTTAGGTACCGGTGTCTGAATACAGGGCATCCAGTTTCAACATGAATGCCTCGAACATGGATTGGTAACGCCGTTTGAGCCGCGTGATGTCCCGGCGCTCCCGAGCGTCAAAAAATCCGTCTGCAGTGGCTTCCTCAATGGTTTTGTCGAGCACCCCTTTCACCGCATTGAGCTGGAGGTGACAGTCAAACATATCGACACTGTCGAACTCTGCGGCGACTGGAGACGCCACCACCAGGCACCCCACCCGCTCGGCAAAGTAATCCGCCACAAAATGGGTGTTCCTGAGATCGGCCATCTCGGCGAGCTCGTCCACCGTGAAAAACCGGGAGCCCCGTTTTTCGTAGAGGTGGTTGTTAAAACAGTCGACCGTCATCCCTAACATGGCAGCAACGGCTTCCTTTCCGCCTGTCACACCATCAATGGTCTTGTTCACCATTTCCTTTTTGTTAATCACCACGGCCTCCTTGTACTGGTAGTTAACACTCTGGATTGGAGTGATTAGAGTTACTCAAGATGGGTTGGGAGGGGTCTGGGAATACTTCCTCGAAAGAGCAATGAATTCCCAATCGGTGGAGAGCAACAACGATTTTCCAGCACATTCCAAGATTGATGTTTCGAATGCCCAGTTCGTAGTTGCCAATAGTAGAGGTAGTGACGCCCACTTCCCGCGCCAAGCGGGCTTGAGACAGATTCGCTTGAGTACGAAACAAAGAAATTCTGTTCATTGTTTTATCCTCCCCACCTCAAAATACACAATACGTGTTCACGAGTAAACACATAATGTGTGCATACAGTGCACACATAGCGTGATAAATTGAAATCATGAGTAAAATTAAAGAAGTGGGAATGCGATTACAGCGTTTCCGTAAAGACCTGGGAATAAGTCAGCGAACTCTCGCGGAAAAATGCGGGTGGGGACCTTCGCGCATCGGTAATTATGAAAGTGGAACTCGGGGAATAGATCTGAATGCTGCAGAAGTGCTGGCTAAGGCATTAGGCATTGAACCACAGCAACTTTTCTTCGACGAAGACGTTCTTAGCACACCAAAAATTCCAACAAATGGCGATGCAACAGTGCTTGGTAACATGCAGATATGGGATGGCATTGCCACCTTATCTGATGACGAAGTCGCTGTTCCCTTTATCGAAAGCATCCAAGTCAGCCCCGGAAGCAAATCCATTTGTAGAACTGAAAATGAGCAGGATGTATACCTCCGGTTCTCTCGTACTACGTTAATGCGCTACAACACCAAAGCAGAGAATGTCGTTTGCACTACCATCAAAGGAAACTGCATGGAGCCTATCATTCCAGATGGGTCCACATTAGGAATTGACTGTGGTGACAGGATCCTTGTCGACGGTAAGTTCTTTGCAATCAATCACAACGGTGAATTTTATATTCGTAAGCTCTATAAGCTGCCTGGTGGGGGGTTAAGAGTTTATGCGTTTAATGAGGCTGAGTATCCTTCCAGAGAGTACACAGAAGAACAGGTTAACGAACAAAAAATCCTCATCGTTGGCCGTGTTTTTTGGTATTCAGTCATGATGCACTAACTTGCTGTTTAACTTCATCTTCTAAATGCCGCCCCATTTGGGCGGTATTTTTATCTTCATTTGTCTCAGTTTGTACACATTTTGTGTTTGTTGGAATATACACATATCGTGTATTTTTACTTTACCCTCGAACACGAATTGTGATTTCAGGAGGAGAAAATGAAGCTATTCACTGCAACATTCATCAGCCACAAAACCAAACACCCTGACGGAGAAAAAGAAGTCCGGGTTTGCGTCAAAGACAAGTTTCAAAAGACAGCCATCAACCAAGCATGGCAAGAGCTGGCGCTTTGGGACCCAGATAATACGGATTGCTACCGGCAACCGAAAATGGGCACCGCGACAACCAAGCAGTTCGACACTTACCTCCAACGAAAAGAGGCATTGTGCAACGCTGCGCCTGAGGACGGCCCCGGTTATGGGCCGATGGAAGAAATCAGGAAAGCCATCTTGCTCCACCCCGGCGCGCATGATTGTGTTGACCCCGAAGACCCCAACCTGTTTATCCGAGCCTGTTTAGATAACATCAGGGCCACACAAACCCGTACCAACCTCAATCCCCACCATGTCATTGCACGTATCCAGTTACTAGAACGTAATGCACTCCGCCGGCTTTACGAACCGGATTTCGTCGAATCTTTATTTGTTCAAAACACCAATGACAGTGAAGCACCGGATACTCATACACCCGAAACCTTCCATCAGGATTTATCCGCCCAGGTAGAGGCACTGAATAAGGCCCTCCGAGCGCTCCAGCCGGGTGAGCGGCTAATTCGGGATAACCTGCCCAATACCGTTTATCACCAGTGTGAGGGCTACAGCTCCACCAACATCAAGGAAGAACTCATTTCACCATGGTGGCGTCATGGGCTGGAGACCGGGGCCATTGAGCAAAAGCGTGGCCGTCACTTTGATTTGGGCAACTATGTCCATGCACTGCTGCTAACCCCGGACACTGTCGACACTGACTACGTACTGGAACAACCTTTACCCGAGGATGGCTTCGACGGTGCCAAAGTGATGAAGGAGGCCATCAAAAAGCATAACGCCGAGGCAGAAAGCTCCCTGCACTTTCCGGCACCCTTGCTGAATTGGCCGAGCGGGTAAGGACATATCAACGTGACGCTGTTTTTGCCCATGAACTCAAGGCCGAGTTTGATGAAGCCGTTGAAAACGGAAAAACCGGGGTCACCCTGGAAGACCAGGCAAGGGCAAAGCGAATGGTCCATGAAGCCACGACCAACCCCGCCTCCCGCAACTGGTTTAGATATGACGGCGAACTGGCCGCCTGTGAACGGTCCTATTTCTGGCGGGACGAAGAAGCCGGGTTGGTGTTAAAAGCCCGGCCGGACAAAGAAATCGGCAATAACCTTATCGACGTGAAATCCATTGAGGTACCAACGGACGTGTGTGCCTGTGACCTCAACGCCTACATCAACCGCCAAATTGAAAAACGCGGTTACCACATCAGTGCCGCCCACTACCTGTCCGGCACCGGGAAAGACCGTTTCTTCTGGATATTCATCAATAAGGTGAAAGGCTATGAGTGGGTGGCCATCGTGGAGGCATCACCCCTTCACATTGAACTCGGCACATACGAAGTGCTGGAAGGGTTGCGCAGCATTGCCAGCAGTACAAAGGAAGCGGACTATCCTGCTCCCCTGTCCCACCCGGTAAACGAGCGCGGCATACCCCAGCCTCTGATGTCGAACCTTTCCACTTACGCAATGAAGCGACTTGAACAGTTCCGGGAACTATAAGGAGAAATCAATGAATACTGACATGATTGCCATGCCTCCGAGCCCAGCTATCTCCATGCTGGACACATCAAAACTCGATGTCATGGTCCGGGCCGCAGAGTTGATGTCCCAGGCTGTGGTGATGGTGCCGGACCACTTCAAAGGTAAACCGGCAGACTGCCTGGCGGTAGTGATGCAAGCTGACCAATGGGGCATGAACCCGTTTACCGTCGCCCAAAAGACCCATCTGGTATCTGGCACACTCGGTTACGAATCCCAACTGGTAAATGCCGTTATCAGCTCATCTAAGGCTATCAAGGGGCGGTTCCATTACGAATGGTCTGACGGATGGGAAAGGTTGGCGGGGAAAGTGCAGTACGTGAAGGAATCGCGCCAGCGCAAAGGCCAGCAAGGCAGTTATCAGGTAACGGTTGCCAAACCGACCTGGAAGCCGGAGGACGAACAAGGACTGTGGGTACGTTGCGGTGCTGTGCTCGCCGGGGAAAAGGACATTACTTGGGGACCGAAGCTTTATCTTGCCAGTGTCCTCGTCCGCAACAGCGAGCTCTGGACCACAAAGCCTTACCAACAAGCCGCCTACACCGCGCTGAAAGACTGGAGCCGACTTTATACGCCGGCGGTCATGCAAGGGTCTATGACCGGGAAGAGCTGGAGCCTCACGGGGAGATTGATATCACCCCGGTGAAGACACCGCGCCCTCAGCCGGGCGAGCCAAGTATCGACGATCTGATGGGCGGTATGTCTCCAGAAATGCCTGAAAAACCGGAAGCGACAGTCGAACCGGACAGCATTGAAACGACAGAGATGGACTTCATTCCCCCTAACCCTTTTGAACAGTTTCAGGACCGTATGGTCGATATTGCCTCCCGCGATGACTACAAGCTGATGGCCGATGAATTGCGACAGGCCCTTTCAGCCAACACCATTACCCAGGATGAATTTGAAGAGCTTGCGAAAATCATGACGTCCATCTTCGAATCTTTCCAGGAAACCACCTAAGGAGGATTCGACCATGGAAACAGAACATGTCACCTTGGACAGCTTCCCGGAGTACCTAACAGCGTCAGATTTTGCACGGTACCTCTGCGTTACGGTACAGACGCTCAGGAACATGGAAAAATCCAAACGAGTACCACTAGCTGATATCGGCGGTGGAAGAGGCCGCGGCTACCGAAAACGTTGGCGAAAAGCACGATTCAGCGTTGGGAGGATAATAGGACGGAGTTGACGCTGCGGCAGATGGCAGAGGGGGTTGTTTGAGGGGGGAATTCCCCTTTTTAAATTCGAAACATAGTAGGAGTAGTTTCATAGTTAGGGCTTTAGCTCGACATCATCTATCTTGAATAAGCCAAGTTAGTGCAAAGTGAATCGAGAAAGACAGGCAAATGAAAATTTATTTTATTTCTTTTAAGTCACATCGTCTGTCTCAATTGCTTCAAATCTCTCGGATCCCGTAACTTGTATGTCAAGAGAGCGATAGAGCATTTTATGTATTTTGATTTGAGAGGCGCGCCTAACTTCTCCACGGCTTACAGTGCTTTGGTCAATAAATGACCACATGAATGTGCTTAGGGCGCTAATCTTGATTCCTATAGCTCCCACTCGATACAGGCAAATTAGAATTCTATTTATTATCTCAGCCTGCTTAATATCTCCTGTATTGTCAAAGTATTCTTTAACTACAAGAACGCAAGGATCATCAGTTTTTTGATCATATAGATCAGTAATTACTGATTCTAGACGAGAGTCCGATAGATCGGAACGCTTAAATGATGATTGTAGCCCTCTGAGTATTTCAATAGTTTCATCAAAAGAAGGATATACCTCTCCCCACTCCTCTTTAAGCGATTTCAGCCTTTTTTCAGAATATTGAGCTTCAGCAGCATAAATAGAGCGCCATGATATTCTCTCCCGACCATATGCAACCTTAAAACACTCATTTACGAATTGAAGTGCATCCCTCGGTCTAAAAAGGGTTCTTTCCATTATAAAATCTATTGCTAGTTGCCCTCCCCCCTTGTGGCTGATGGAAATATATCATTGAAAGTAACGTCTTCACTAGTGTATTGGCGTTTGAAAACTTCTTTTACACGTTTCTCAATTAATTCAATTAATTCTTCTCGAGTCCATTGGATTGGCAAAATATATGATTCATATTTCTCCTCTTGGAATCCAGCACCTCGAGTCTTATCAAAAACCAAGTCTAGTAGATCCTTCCTCATAGCTGCGACAATTTTAATGTTTTCTATTTTTCTAAAAATTTTTATTTCTTCTATTAATGCTCTTATAAATTTGCATCTCGTAAGTGTGTTGGCCCAACTTTCATCAAGTTGGTCAATTACAATATAAAACTTTTGTTGCGGGTCATTAAACGAGTGTTCTGCTATAAGATCTAGCATCTCATTCAATTTTTTTATCTGCAATCCACTGACTACCTGACTTGCTCTTTGTTTGATTTCTATTTTTTGTTCATCCGACAACTTCTCGGCGCAACTTGCACTAAAAGACAACCCTTTGTAGCTAGACCCCAGATTTGCTTTAGTATCATTTTCTAATTTATTAGTTATAACCTTCAAATGTTCATCAGTATCTAACCAGAATTTATCCCCCACTCCCTGAAATACTCAATAGCTTTTTTCTTTACCGTATCTCTTCTAAAGTAGTCAGTGATACTATCAAAGAAATTCCGATTATCATTTTCATTTTTAATATTATATCTGAGTTTAAGTAACTCTACGATTAGAATATGCCTCCAAAGAAGGCGGTAGAATAAATCTAGGTTAACATCTAGGACATCTAGGACATCTAGGAATTGTATAATATCCGAATATTCTAAAAATCTTACCGAAATATCATTCGGGTCTATTTGTTTCGATTTTTCAGCCAGCTGCGAAATTTTATAGATTATGGCACTTTTACCTGCTCCCGTTCTACCTAGCACAATAGAAAGTGGGTCCGTTACATCCATTAATTGATTTATGTAACCCTTATCGATAAAGCACGTTTCTAGTAAGCTCGTATCCGTCTCTGCATCAAGATCTCCAATTTTTAAATGCTTTTTTATCATTATCGGATTGTTCAAATGTAACTCCTTTATGAGCTCTTGCGATAAAACATGAATAAGAGATTATTCACATTGTCTATATTGGTTATTCCATTTCATCCAAAAATGGGATGATATCAATGTTATTTTTAAAACTATAACTCCTTCCCATTATAGAGACTAGTTCAAAATTCAATAATATGGAATTTAACCTGTAGAGTCAGACTAATCATATGAATTTTTTTCACATATCTCAGACGGAAACATATAGGACTTAGAACTATGCATCTCCAATTTCAAGTAATGGATTTAAAAACCCTTGATGACCTGAATACCTCACCGTTCCTCATAACCAAAACAACCCAAACCCAAGTGAACAAAAATTTACTTTTTCATGGCATTTTCTTGCATTAAATTGTAGAAAAATACAGTTAAGATTGTATTAAAATATGCAAGTAAACGATATCAATCGGCGGTTTGCCTTCATCAGTATAGATGGTTGGTACCGAATGACTATCGCGACTGGTAGTGCAGGATTTTGGTGGATATTTTTCGTTTCCAAGGTGCTCATCTGTTTCTGCATTTCAGACAGTTTAGACTCCCACTTAGTTAACATCTTACGAAATTAATGGATTCATCGCCGTCACAAGAAATCTTTTCAAATGCTCATTTGTCTCAGTAGTTTATCTCTATGCCTTTATGACTGAAGCTTAGATAATTACACCGAATTCAGGACGATCTCCTATCATAAGTACGTATTGATAATTTCATTCAAGCTTCTGCCATTAATAGGATGACTTATATGTTGCTCATTTCGTCTTACAAAGAGTTTAAGTTCTTTAATTTTATCTTTGAACGAATTTGTGTTGGTAAAAACCATACTTGACTCAGTAGGAAACTTATCACCAATTACTTTATAAAGAATTTTCACTGGTTTTTTTGTATATATTTTTGTAAAACCTAGCATTGTTCCATTATTTTCACAATTAAGCTTACACAACTCTTTGGCATAAGTAATACATCTACATAATGTCAGGGTATTTCCATTGTCGCTTATCGACTCCTATAGGGAACTCTATTCTTGGACAGTTAATCATTTCTATCTCTAAAGATTTTTCATTTAAGTTTATGGATAACATTTTAGCTCATTGTTTTTAAGGGTTTACTCATCACAATTGACATAATAATATGTCGTTGCTTTTCTATGAAGTAGAATCACACCATTCAAAAAATTTGAAAAACATTTCACTTTTCAAATAGAGTTAACTGAATACCAACATACATAAATCTGTTTACTTACCGCAATAATTTGGTAAAAATCTTACTAAGAACTAATCAGGCATGCGGCAGCCCATCGATATTTAACCCAGCGATCAACCACTGACAATAGATCGGCCGAGTCGGGTGAATTCCAAGCCACAAAGAAAAGAAGATGCTTGCTGTCAACAATGCTATCGAAATGAAAGTACCTGCCTTTATTTTACAGTCGAAAAGCTCAAACATGACGCTTTTCATTGCTACCTTATCTATCCTCCCACTTCTGCGGATAAAGCCCTATTGCCCTGTGTTGAAAGCGTAACCTTTACTTCAAAAGTCATCAGACACGCTACCGCCCTTGGGTCATAGCCCCAAAGCCAGAGTCATCGGTGGTGTGTTGTCTATGACACATGTTTGTATTTTAGGGAGACGAAAAGTAACTATATAGCAAAATGTCTAGAAATGTGAGGTGAGTAAGTGATCCGTAAACAATTGGGATAATGACTACATAATCAGTAATTCCATGATATTTTGCTTGATGATTATTATCTCGCTGTAATCACTCTGCGATATACATCTAATTAAATAGTCACACCTTAGAGCTATTCCTTTACATAAGACAGCATGGCTCCCAGCTCACATTCACCAAGGTTTAAATCCAATCAATCCCCAGGTCTAATGACCAAAAAACGACAATGACACCTTTGCTTATGCTGCCAGATTTTTACTGCCCAAAATGCCACCAGGCTCAAGACTTCCTGTTAGATACGTTTACAGGGCTCTGCTACTCTGAATGTGGTGAAGTTGTACTGCTATCAGATGAGTAGCGAAAGGAGTTTATGGAAGCTTTTGAAGGGGAATGCACGAAGTCCTAATTTTTTCTGTGCGTGGTTTTTGTGCACTAGCACTTTTCACTGCGTTGAGGAACAAAACATTGGCTGCTGACGCAACCAAAAGAATACTATTCTTTGTTGACCGGAGAAGCTCATATGTGTTAGCTGCTTGGCTTCAAATTTCTTAATGAACATAATTCTATATGTCCACCTCCCAGTGTAAATTTGAAGTAACGAAAGCTCATGGATGAAAATAGAGATGGAAAATAATTTTTTTACTAGTGCTGTAGGGGCAATTGGTAGAAGAGATGTATTCATAGGCATGGGAATGGGGGCTTCTGGTGCAATCATCACTTATATTGCCGACACTCAGCTCTCCCACCAACACATTATCCCTATAGTTACCGTAATCTGGGTGATGTTTTTTTCTTTTCAGGAGGTCTAGTATTTATTAATTCTGTCTACAGACAGAATAGAAACTTAAAACATATATCAAATGCTTTAGAACTAAATGAGAATTTTATAAGAAGTATTGTGGGAAATAAAGTCGAATTTCTTTGTTTAGATGATGCTTATCAAAAGATGAGGATAGCAGTTGATAACGCGAAAACCATAAAAATAGTGACACGTGTAGCTGGAACTGAAAGTGAATCAAATGTTGGAAGCAAGAAAAGAACCGAATATTATGAAGCCTTACTTAGGTCGACAAAAAACACTAGTCAGACTTTTGAAAGGATATTGGTGTTTAGTAAAGAGCTTGAAAAAGATTATCAATGGATAGGTTCACTCAAAAATTTCAAATTAATCCACAAGGAAATAGATTCTATCTACTCAAAAGGGAATTTAGATCCAAAGGAATTAAGCTTTATCAAACTATGCTTCGAACCTGTCCAACTAAACTATATTCTAATTGATGATGATAAGCTATTTTTCAATATCTACTCCGAATATGGAGATACCCCAGATGGACAAGAGCTAATGTTCTATGTTGAATCGGATCGAAGCGGAATGAACCTCTTTTCACTTAATTTTGAACAGCTAAAACTGCAGTCGTCAAACATACCTTACAAGAAGCTAAAGGAGTAACCTCGATACGGCAAATTGGCAGCTAACGCTCTGTTGAGGTGTGAGTAACGCTACCACCTCAACTAAACCACTACACCGTAAACACAAAACCCAGCCTAGAATTTAAAATGCCGAGCGTTGGGAATCACTCTTAAATGATTTTGAGTGCCTATTGACATAACCCCAAGCTAATAAATCGCGAAAAAGACTTACTCAAAGCATCTTTAGTAACGTTTTTGCCCAATTTTGATAGCTTAATTGACTCTTCTATAGCAGCATCATATAGACTCCCCTCAAGCTCTGAGAGCATTAAGTCAACACTTTTAATAGCCATGGAAGAAGCTTTACGGATAGGATCGTGTGACAAATTGTTTATATATAAGTTATATTCAGTGTCATTGAAATATTTATTCAAATCAACATGATAAACATCTTCAATATGAGTGCATGCTTTAGAATTATATTGATTTTTTAAACACATACTGGCATTCATTTCGAGACCTTGGTAGTACCCTGTGATAGCACCCGCATAAACAACTGGAGCCATATAAGCACAAGGGTTCGAGTATGCTGGTAACGAAATCAAACCCAGCAAGGGCAATAGTAGAATTTTTTTAGTAGTTTTCATTTATTTTCTAATCGTAAGTTTCATTAAGGCATATAACAATTTAACAGAAGGCAGCGAACACATTTTCGTGCACAGGCCTTATAGTCTGCTCAAAATTTACTAAATGGTTTTCCTGTACGTATAACCACATACTTCATTCACGCTACCGCCCTTGGGTCGTAGTCCCAAAAGCCAAATGCCTGCAGTCACGCGCAATGTAGGTATTGTTGCACATGAAAGGCTGAATACCAATGTGGCCTGTTGAATATTAAGGGAATTAGTAAGTGCAGATTGCACTATCCAGTTACGTTATGTCGAAAGTGAGTCCCTGTACCTTTTCGGCGTAATACCAATCTGCTTTTTAAACGCCAGGGTGAAAGCCCGTTCGGACTCGTAACCCACTTCTTCAGCAATCTCATACACCGGCAGCATAGATTCCCGTAACAGCTCCTGTGCCCTTTGCATTCGCAAGTCCGTCAGGTACCCAAACATTGGGCGACCAACCATTGAGGTAAAACGCTTGGCAAACGCTGCGCGCGACATACCTACTTGCTCCGCGACCGATTCCAATGTCCAGCTTCGTTTCGGGTAGTCATGTAGCAGTTGCAGGGCGCGGGAAATGCGTTTGTCATTTAACGCTTCAAGGAAAGGGTTCTTTTGCTCACGACCGAAGTTGATACGAATCAGTTCGACCAGGACAATTTCAGTCAGTTTATTCACGATAAGCTCAGAGCCCGGCCCCTGAGACATGTATTCTGCACTGAGCTGGTCAAAGGTGCTTTTCAGCCACGGATGACGGACGAAGTCTTCATTGCGCACAATGGTCATGTCCGGGAACACGTCCAGTAAAGGTGTTGTGGCGCTGCGGGTAAAACTGAATGAGCCACACAGCAATAAGGTGGTGTCATCCAGGTCAGGCTCACTGTCGCTGGGTGACTGGCTTGACAGTTCATGGTCCTGGCCCGGCCCAAG
>BAXG01000071.1 GCA_001310455.1 Photobacterium sp. JCM 19050 | reverse complement strand
TTAATGAATGAAAGGATAACGAAATTTAATCTGAAGAATGAAACCGGTGACCAAGTCATCGGTTTTGTTTCCTTTTAATTAAAAGGTTGAAAACGCCAGTTAAGGCTGTCTCAGGATAGGGGAAGTGGACAATTTGAACTTACGATACTTTGAAAAGCTCGCGCAGCGTCAAATCATCCCATTCATAGCCTTGTTATCTTTAAATTTCTGATATCTCACAACGAATCTTTTGCTAGCTCTACTTTTCACAAGATAGAATACAGTAAAAAATAAGTGCATGACTAAAGGAATTACGACATAGTCTTCCAGAGCAGAGTCTTGTAGCGCAAGTCTAATAACAAAAAGAAAAGATAAACAAGCTGAGTTTACAAATATGGATTTCTTAGCCCATGAATCTTTCCATGCAAATGATACAAACTCCATTTCTGAAATTGCCATAACTACTAGTGAAACTAGCCATAAAACGAAGTAGAAAGCTTGCCCATTATAAAAGAACAAAATGATACAGGTGGGCCCAAAAAGAAAGAAGACTGTTTTCGATTCGATATACTTTTTTAGTTCTTTAACTCTAAATTCTTCAGGATCTTTTCTAGCTAGAATTTCATCTGGATTCGCATAAGCCTAAATAGCTGTTCCTAATTGTAGATCTCAAGGGTGAGAGGAACTCAGTCCTGTTTGTGCGATCAGATCAATCGCCAAAAAGAAAAACCACACAAGGACTGAGTTATGCCTATCTTAGCACCCATGTCACGAGCGGAAAAACGTCGATTTCACAGAGAAATTCAAAGAACAAAAGATAAAGATTATGCCCGCAGGCTTATTGTTATCCTGTTACTACTTGATGGCAAAAGTATTGTTGAAGCCAGTCAAGCTACCGGTGCAGCCCGTTCTTCGATTGGGCGCTGGCTCAATTGGTATACAGATTGTGGTTTGACAGGACTCCGCTCTTTACCACGAGGACGTCCAGCCTCACTGCCAGTCCAACAAATGTGCACAATGCTGATGATCCTGGTGCAATTCAGTCCTGAAGATTTTGGATATCAGCGAAGCCGCTGGAGTACCGAGTTATTTGCTAAGCAACTTAATGAAATATTCGGTAGTTCCGTAGCGGCTTCGACTGTCCGACGATGGCTCGCTAAAGTGGGGATTGTTTGGCGAAGGGCTGGACCAACGCACAATATCAAAGACCCAGAAAAGGAAGGAAAACTAGCGAACATTGAGCAGGCTCTCAAACGTTGTAGTGTCAGCAATCCTGTTTTCTATGAGGATGAAGTGGACATAGACCTCAATCCTAAAATTGGCGCTGACTGGACACTCAAAGGGCATCAAAAGAAAGTTGTTACACCGGGTCAAAACCATAAACACTATCTTGCTGGTGCGCTGCATGCCAAAACAGGAAAAGTGCTATATGTTTCAGGGAATAAGAAGAACTCCAAGCTGTTCATTAGCATGCTGGAAAAGCTTAAGCAGCACTATCGGCGAGCAGAAACAATCACCTTGATATTGGACAATTACATCATTCACAAAAGCCGTGAAACTCAGGGCTGGTTGGCGAAAAATCCGAAATTCATCCTACTGTTTCAACCTGTATATTGTCCTTGGGTTAACGTCATAGAGCGTTTATGGCATGCCCTGCACGAAACGGTGACACGTAATCATCGATGCAAATATATGTGGCAGTTATTGAGGCGAGTGAAGGCATTTATGGTGAGTGCCGACACTTTTCCCGGGAACGGTCATGGTACAGCAAAAATGTAGCAGTATTAGGATCAGCTATTTAGAATGAAAAGGAACGCAACAATTACTAAGAGTGCTTCACCCATACTATCCAAATCACAACCACGATTGTTTTAATTGCATAACGCCCGGCTCACCGAGAAAATTTTGTTGGCGGCTTTTGTGCGTATTTTTGCACAAAAGGTGACAGCGGAAATTTGTCCGGTGCAGCCGCTTGTTCTATTGTGTTATCCACAAAGGTAGGTCACCTCTACTTTATCACCGCAGTAAAATGCAGAGTCATCTTTTTTCGAAAACTCGATACCTTTTTCAGTGGTAACAGCCAGTTTCTGAGAATCTTTCCACTCTGCGCTAACTTGTGCACCCTCTTTACTGAAGTAAAAAACTGAACCACCACCAGAACCCCACATCATTAGCGCAGACGTATGGATATATTTACCATCGCTAAATTCTTCGGTAACCGTAAAGACTTTCTGGTTGTCAGGTGCGACAAGCTCAACTAATTTATTGACACGAAAGTCATGTTTTGGTTTCTGACGTCTTTTCTTCGTTTTCTTTTCACATGATATTTCTGCGAGAAACGAATTCAGCGCGATTTTCCGGTTCTGTATATCGTCCTTGCTAGCCCCCAGTTCTTTCCTGAGCTTTAAATCACTTCCACTCTTTATGATGAATAGGACTTTTTCATATACGCATTGTTCTAGACTCTTTGTCTCCCACTGAGCGTAAGCTAGTGCAAACCAAGAGTTATTTGAATCTTCATAGTCGTTGAAATATTCGGAAAACGACTCCTTTACCTCTGAGCTAGCGTACTCTGGACTCGCGCCATTGTTATAGATATCAAAGAAACCATCATAAACATCAGCGAATGAATCACTATCTTCAATATTTACACCCCATACTCCCACTACGATTCATCTCCAAGTTTTGTTAGCAATAGAACGAATGACATGGATTCCCCCTCACGAGGATTTACCACACTTAGGTGTCGTTTTAAAAACCGGAGGTAACCATGTTTTCTCAATTCACTCGAACCATTGACATCGCCAAGGTCACTTTGACTATCTGGTGTTTTCTGTAACTAACAATTTAATCGCGACCGTGACAGAGCGTAGTGTTCGACTTTGTTGTTCAAACGCACAAGTTGCCAACACAGCCAGCAGAATAATATCGCCTATTGACCGGAGAAGGGCTCAGATGTGTGAGAAATTTGCTCACCTAGTGCTCCGACTTTCCCTTTTAGCGTTATGTGGTAAACAGTTTGTATACGCACGAGCAACATGACTTTTGCCATTGTCATCTATGACTACACAAACTAGATTGCACGGATTTCCCAATGCACTCCGCCAGTTATGATGACGCTTCTCATAATCTGCTTCAAATTCAACGTAAATGTATGCAGAGCTAACCCATTCAAACGGAATTGAACGTTTTATAAGCAACCCTTTGAACATAATTGAATAGTGCTCAGTCATGAGGTCAAAGTGCGGGTAATATGGATCAATCCGTTGGAAGCAAAGGTCTATAGAAACACACTTGCTTTGAAGGTGATCTACGAACAGGTACAGCTTACCGATACCCCAATAACCATCGACATCATTGTTTCTACTCCGAAACGAACCAATAATACCGCTTGCGATACTACCTAGTTCTCTCCTGCGTCCCATATTTATTCCTAAACTTCTGACAATTTAAAAGAAGGCAGCGTGCACGTTTTTCTGCCAACTTTTTGCCGTATAGTTCTGTGACCATGTAACGTGCTGTCTATGCTTTTCAGTTAAGTTCATAGGGATAGATATATTCATCAGATTCCCATTTTCAGGTTTTCGTGCACTCGCCTGATAGTCTTCCAAAATTTTACTAAATGCGGCCACTGTATGGATAACCACTGGTTTTCTATGATAGTAAATTGCCCAATTCAGTGTACGCAGTCGCTTCGTATACGTCCATATGACCCCGGGTGAGCACTTGATACCGCAAGGAGGTATGTTTGGCATGAGGCTATGGTATTGTTGGAAAGATAGAGTTGATTTTGGCTTCTAAAGCAAACCAGTTCAAATCAGCAGTGAGAGTAAAGGTTTGATGAATATGACCCTTACCAATGTGACATTCAACATATCTGAAGTTCCCTCCCACTTCGCCAGGATCGCCGCCCTGAACGAAATTGCGTGTGAAGTGGGTTATGCCAATTTGTCATTCTATGAAGGACAAGCTGCCCTTGCTGATTTGTACGTCAACGACAAGTTCAAGTTTCTCTGGCCCCGATTCTGTCCGGTGTTCACCCGCACCATTAATTACCGGAGCCAAGGCATTGGCTCAGCGCTATTGGTAAAAGCGATTGAATATTGCCAGCATAAAAACTACCCGACATTGACCGGAATACTCGACCCAAATGGTGACAGAGATAGGCTCACTGCGTTCTACAGAAGATTCGGTTTCAGCGTAAATAAAGGATTTATCTCGCTCGTCTTATCACCAAGCCCCAACCTTCTGCACAATGATGTTTTTGCCTACCAGAGCCGCCGATACACCAAGCATTACACTTAGCTAATCGTCCTTACTCTTAAAGTTGAGCCCCAGTTCTTTTTGTTTTCGCTTGCTCAGCCCAAGTGCAACAATGCGATAAGACTCAGACAGGTAATACTTCAAATCATCATCCAGTGGACCGGATGTCTCAGTTTGCTGGATCCACTTCATGCCCCGGGTTGCAAAATAAGGTGCAGGTCGGTACCCCCTGTGTTCAGCCAAAAAGACGTAATTCAGATCAGAAGTTTTGAAAATAAATGCCGGCTGTTTATCCTCACCCCATCCGCCAATGGCAAACACCTTCCCACCCACTTTCCAGACATGGGCTCCACCCCATTGAACAACATGGCTAGTCGCCGGAAAAGCGCCGCAGAATACGTTGAATTCATCGTAGGTCATAACCCGCCTTTTTCACCCCGTTCAAAAAGATGCCTCTTGTTCATTTCGCTCATTCAACACTTGTTTGAACGCAAACATACCATTAAGCGCTGCGGGGAAACCCGCATAAACCGACATTTGCAGCAACACTTCTTTGATCTCGTCTTCACTGCAGCCGACATTCAGTGCCGCATTCAGATGTACTTTAAGTTGCGGACCACAATTCCCCAGAGCAGTAAGCGCAGCAACAGTCGCGATCTCGCGAGATTTCAGGTCTAAAGCCTTGCGGGTGTAGATATCCCCAAACGGATACTCGATGGTGAACCTGGCTAAATCAGGGCAAATTTCTTTCAGGCTTTCAATGACGTTAAGCCCTGCGTCTCCATCAATTTCTTTCAGTTGTGCCAGTCCTGCTTCAAACCGTGTGTTGTTCATCAGTGACCTCCAATTCGTAGACAATAGAACTACGATACAAGTTAGAGTTCACTCTAAGTCAAGATACTTTTCCATCATTGTATAGTGTGATTTTGTTTTCCAAAGCCATCAGATGGTTACGTTGTTGTTCTATGTGCAATTTTAACTTTTCCCTGTGGCTTTCCAGAATAACTTGTCGCTTAAACAGGGATTGTGGCCCCAATTCACGAAGCGCCGCATACTCTTGTATCTTTTCCAACGACATGCCCGTTTCTTTTAAACGCTTAATAAAGCCCACCCATTCAACATCTTTGCGGGAATAAGTACGGTGACCACTTCCATTCCGTTGAATATTCTTTAATAAACCGATCTTTTCGTAATAACGAAGCGTGTATGGTGACATGCCAACCAGTTCTGAAAAGTCTCTCATGTTCATATGTGATTCCCAAAATTCAGCTATTGGTAAAGATGGAATCCTCAGTTTTAACGAAACGCTGCACTGCGATCACTTAAAAGCATTAACGTTTCACGTATTTGTCGAACCTGTTGTCCATACACACACTGATATCTGTCGTAACAAACTCTCCTTGGTAATAAAGGCTGAAAATAGTTGCCGGAGAGGGGCAGCTTTTCGCTTGCTCCAACGTGTCGAGTTTTATGATTTTCAAAGGAATATTTCGTTTTCTGCACGACTCGGCCAAAGACGTTGTTACGTGGTATTCAGAGAATGGGCACCGGTTAGAGTAGTAGACTATGCAACCGTTCGATTCAATGTCACCGGTATGAACTTGAGGCAAAAATGAAGGTGTTGGAGTGTTGTCGCTAAAAGGCAGATGCAGTAAAACAAATCCACCGGGAGCTTCATCACAGACCGTAAACCCCTGACGAATAAGCCACCTTGTATCGCTCATAAAGTGATATTTTTTCTTACCGGCAATGGTAACCAAACCGCTCCGCTTCTGATTTTTCGCGTCGGTAATCGCATCGTTCAACAGTTTTTTACCATGACCGGATTTTTTATATTTCCCCGAGACCCAAAAACATCCGATGGCCAAATAATTGTCAGCAAGTATGGGCATCCATGCTTTTTCGGCGGGACCATATTCAATAAACACTTTTGCTCGTTCATTCAGGCGTTTAAAAACGTAGCTTCATCAAATTCGTTCGACAGCCATGCTTTTTTTGCTTCATAACTCTCCCGGCACTTTTTATCTGAAAAAGCACAACAAATATGCTCTCTTGCAATATTGTTTTAGTCAGAAATATATAATCCAAAAGACACCTCCGCTTACCGGTATGTTTTTCGCTTTCCTCTACTTCGTTGATATTATACTGACTCAAGCAACACCGTTTTTTGAGCTGTACTCAAACGACCTCAAATGCCTTACACCTGCCACCTTTCAGATAGAAACGCCAAAAACACTTTTATCTGGTTAGGGACAAACTTCGAATAGGGGTACTGAGCAATAATTTCCCCCTGGTACCGTTCGTTAAGGTACCAGTCATGCAAAACTTCGATTACCCGACCGGACGCTAAGTAGTCCTTAATCGCGAACTCCGGAAATATTGAGATACCCATTCCTCTAAGGACAGCATCCCTTCGGATTTCGCTGTGGTTGACGGTTAAGCTGCCGCTGATGGCAACTGTTTTTTCCTCAGTATCCTGAGTAAAGGTCCATTTACGGTCTGCGGGATTTTCTCCAAGGCAAATACAGTTGTGGTTTGACAGCTCAACCGGGTCCACCGGCGTCCCGTTTTTATGCAGATATCCGGGGCTTGCACATACCACCAACCGACTTTCCCCCAGCTTTTTTGCAACCAGCCCTTCAACCGGATGGTTAGTGATGTGTATCACGACATCAACCTCGTCACTGACCGGATCAATGTAATGGTCGAGCACTTTAAAATGGACTGATACCTTGGGGTAAGTATCAACAAAGTCCAGCACAAGCGGCATTAACACCTGGCGTGACAGGGCTTTAGGTGCCGCAAAACGAATCACTCCGGACACCTCTCCTTCCACGGTTTGCGCTGCATCCACTGCCTGTTTTGCAGACTGGAGCATATCCCTGCACAGTTCAAACACTTCCTCCCCTATTGGTGTCAGGTTGAGTTTGCGTGTAGTGCGGGCTATCAGTTTGTTCTCCAGCGCATTTTCCAGGCGGGATATGGAACGGCTGACGGACGATGGCGCAACGCCGAGACGCGTCGCGGTACGGGCAAAACTTCCTTCTTCAATCACAGTAACGAAAACGGCCATTTCCGGCATGAGTGTCATCAGCTTATTCGTGTCCATAGCGCAACTGTCTATTCCATCTTTGCCGTATTGTTAACCAGAAAGTAATGATTGAAAGTAAATAGGTCAATATTCGGTGTCTGAAGTTTTGAGGAAAATACCATGACCACGATTGCCGGTCGTTCAGAAAAACCCCGATTTTCCATTCCTTACACAGAGTTGTTACTTTTACTGGTGGCTGTTTTCTGGGGAAGCAGTTACGGGCTGACAAAGGAAGCGCTGGTTTTTGCTCCAGTACTGCTTTTTATAGGGATCCGATTTTCCCTGACATTTTTATGCCTGCTCCCTTTAGCGCTCAGAGATTTTAAAAGTGGCATGAGTGATGACTGGAAAGTCGCCATTCCCACCGGAGCCATTTTGTCTTCAATATTCTTTTTTGAGGTCTATGGCGTCTTTCACACCACGGCATCCAATGCAGCCTTTCTGATTAGCCTGTCAGTAATACTCACGTCGTTTGCTGAGTATTTTATAAATGGGAAACGGATAGCCAACCGGATGATTTTTCTCACACTATCAAGTGTGACAGGCGTTTTCTTGTTAACCCGTTCTGGTGCAGTAGGCTTAATCCTAAACTTTGGTGACTACCTTATTTTGATGGCTGCACTGTTGCGGGCCGTGATGGTAACAGCCACCAAGCGCGTTACCACCGGTAAAGCCATCACCAACACCACGCTTACCTGCCTCCAGTCACTCGTCGTGGCAACAAGTGCGCTGTTTGTCGCAGCGTTTACCCTGGAATCTGCTGAGTTTTCTTTGCCTACAGAAAACAAATTTTGGCTGATAGTCATTTATATGGTGGTGTTCTGCACCCTGTTCGCATTTTACGTACAAAACTATGCCGTCAGAAAAATCTCTCCAACTAAAGCGTCACTGTTAATGGGCAGTGAGCCTTGTTTGGTGCCCTGTTCGCTGTGTTCTGGCTGGATGAAATGCTTTCCCTGCTTCAAGTAGTAGGTGGCGGGATCATTCTGATCAGTGTCTTACTTGCTTCGATAAGGAAAGAATAATTCTGACGCACGCAATCAAGCCGCCAGTTTAGGCGGCTTGTTAAACTAAAAACACTAATATTTATCCTTAATCCGCACCCAAGCCATAGAATAGGCAAGTCCAACTTCGTCTCTGCCGTAAGGTGTTAAATCCATCAGATTATACGCACCGTTGAATATTTCCAGCCCCCGAGCATAAGCGGAATAGGTGTGGAAGATATTGCCATTGTCATCTTTGACAAATACGCTGACACCGGGAAGCTCGCCGTTTGCATTAGGCACATCGCGAAAGTTATAGAAACGAAATTCCGGCTCAGGCATACCTGGTTCAAACGAAACATGGAAATCAAAATTGAAGTCGCTTTCCCGTGAAGAGAACCACCTGAAATTCCATCCCATCCGCTTCCGAAATGTGTTTAGGGTGTCGAACGGAGCCCGAGAAATCGCTACAAAGGCGATATCCCGTTGAGCCAGATGCACATCCACGCCATTGAAGTTGTCCGCCCAGAAAGAGCAACTCGGGCAGCCCTCTTTCCAATCCGGTCCATACATGAAGTGGTAAACAATCAGCTGCCTGCTTTCACCAAATAAGTCGGAGAGAGAAACACATCCGTCCGGCCCTTCAAACCGGTATTCCTTTTCGACTTTGATCCAGGGTAATGCACGCCGGGCCGCACTAAGTTCATCGTGAAGTCTCGTTAATGACTTTTCACGCTCAAGCAAAGCTTTTCGAGCCGTCAGCCATTCTTCTCTTGTTGCTGTATTCGACATAGCCACCTCCGTTGATGTTCGAAAATCACATTCAAAGAAGAAGACGAATCGAAAGTCGGTAACCGGACATCAGATGTGGGGAAAGGAAGTGCTCGTGGGAAAGATGAAGAGCGTACCGAGAATTAAGAGGATTAATTGGCAGAAAGCCCTGACCGGAAAATCAGGGCTTTCAGATTACTTTACCAGCTTTTTGAAAATACGCGTAAAAATGGACGCTTTTTTCTTCTTTGCCTTGCCGTAATAAGCGTTATGCATCGCATCAAGTGCAATCATGTGGCCAATATACGCGCCACCAAGTTCGTAACCCATATCAATCACCCATAGTGCAAACAGTGTCTCAACGCGGCGAGATTTTACTCAATTCTTGCACCATTACAAGATGTAGATCACATTTTTTATCGATGAATTTTCAACGCTCACAGCCAACGATGATGTTTCTTTATAAAACATTCAGTTAATTTTCGTTGCCGGTCCTCTTTTTCTTACCCTAAGGGGAAAATCAGCAAATCTGATATCTAAAAAACTCCATCATCCCCAACAGCAATGTCTTCCCGGTCAGAATTTAGGAACACGCTTAGGTGTCGCTATTCTGATTATCGGATCAGATTAATTTTTGGTGCCACGGAAAACACGTACCATAGTGATACATGACTTTTCTTTCCGTACCTGGAACTTCCCCATGAGAAAAACGCCCGGCCAGCCAGAAGATAACGAGATTGCAACAGACTGGCTCGCCGTAACCATTTTATGGTTGGCCGGCGTGGGTGCGGCGATGCAGTTCGCAAAGTTCTCGGTGTCCTTCGACCATTTGCAGGCAATCTATAACGCAGAAGCCGCTCACATAGGGTTAGCCGTTTCTATTGTCGGAGCTGTAGGCATTCTTTTTGGTGTTGCGTCGAGCGTGCTTGCGGTTCGCTTGGGCTATATAAAACTCTCTTGGCTTCACTAGCCTTGGGAGCATGCGTCAGCTTGCTCCAATCAGGTCTTCCACCTATCCCTGTATTGCTCGTTTCCCGGTTTCTGGAGGGAGCCTCTCATCTTGGGGTGGTCGTGGTTGCCCCGACGCTGATTATCCAGATGACCGCGAGGAAAAACCTGTCAATTGTCATGGCGATTTGGGGTGCCTTCTTTGGGGTCGCTTTTGCCCTGACCGGTTTGGTTGGACCCGGATTGCTCAATATGGGTGGCGTACCTTTTTTATTGCAGATGCACGCATTGTACTTAGTCGTGTTAATCGCATGCATTGTTGCTATTCGTCGTCGATTCCCTGTGTTCAAACAACGCCAGAATACAATCCGGAACCCGTTTTCAGGATTTCTGCGCGACAATTTTAAAGTGTATTCCAGCCCCCGAACCGTACTTCCGGGTGCAGTCTTTTTCTTCCACACAGCCATGTATATCGCCCTGCTGACATTCCTTCCCCGTCAGTCCGACAACCCTGACGCTGTCAGCTCGTTACTTGTTGCGCTACCGCTTGCCAGTACGGCCGGGATTCTGCTCGCCGGGCTAATCACCCAGTATCTGTTGTCCCCGCTGAAACTTGCAGTATTGGCATATATCTTCACCGCCGGACTGGTTTTCATTCCCGCCATGCTGACGGACAGTTTCCTTCCATTTGTTGTCATATCAATATTGTTTATGGTGATAGTTGGCATCGTCCCGGGTGCAACATTTGCAATGATTCCAACCCTCTCAAGCACCCCGGAGCAGCAAGCCAACGCCAACGGCGCTGTTGCCCAGTTAGGAAATTTCGGGGCCACATTAGGGCCGCCGTGTTTTGCGCTAACCATCGATCACGGCGGGACAATGGGTTTGGTTTGGATAACCGTGTTGCTGTGTGCCGGGGGTGTTTTTGTCGGGGTGTCCGCAATAAGAAGATTTTCGCAGAATCACTGAATAAGTCCGGTACCAGCTAACTTAACTTGCTGACAGATAACGGCTGTCGCTAGAATGAGAAACTTGATTTGCAAGGAAGCCCCGAGAAATGACTGTTCGTAACCCTTTGATGCGCCACGAATGGCAAAGCGAAATATTCCAATGTAAGAGTAATGACATTTCCACTTTTACCTCGTTGTTACACACCCAACTCGACAGACACGACTTTACCGCCACAACATTAGGCACCGTTGACGGCTACCCTATTCTTGCCTGTGAGTCCCGTTTTTATGACCCGGAAAAGCCCTCTGTACTGGTGAGCGCCGGGTTCCACGGTGAGGAGCCTGCCGGCCCCTGGGGATTGTTGCACCTGCTGACAAAGTGGGAAGATGGCGGCCCGCATTCGCTGAATATCACGCTTTTGCCACTGGTGAACCCCACAGGTTTTCTGAGGGGGACTCGCTTTAACTACAACGAGCAAAACCCCAACCGAGGGTTTGGTTTTAAAGACGGCAGAGTATTGGTGCAGGAAGATACCTCAGAAGAAGGTAAAATCCTGATTGCGAATTCCGCGTTGTTGGAGGAATCCAGTCGCGACGGCATTCTTACCTGTCACGAGGACGTACTTCAAACCGGCAGTTATCTCTACACCTTTGAGGAAAGTTCACGCCCGGGAATATTCAGCTTAACCTTGCTAGATACATTGAAAAGCTGTGTCGCGTTGACTGATGCGACTGAAATCGACGGGTTACCCCTTGAAGGTCACCTTATCCACAATCATTTTGATACATCCTTCGAATCCTACCTCGTCCAGGCCGGCGCGAAAGTCGGAGTGTGCTCGGAAACCGGAGCAAGGCAGCCAATAGACCAACGGATTCTTGCCAATAGTGCCTTATCAGCAACTTCTTTGAGCAAACAGAACGTCCGCTTTGAGTTTTCATTCCCAAGCTGGTATAGGTGTTAGCTTGGGATTTATACCCAAACCCCCTCAAGGTGCGTGATTC
>BAXG01000070.1 GCA_001310455.1 Photobacterium sp. JCM 19050 | reverse complement strand
GACTTTAAATACCGCCAGAAAGGCCATCCGAAAGGATGGCCTTTTTGCGTTTGGGGAAAAGAAACCGGATCTGGCAGAGGTTCCAGCAATATAGGTACAGGTAGAGCACGACTTCTCTGGAAGCGAAGAAAAGAAAGGCTGCCGGTTAGCAGCCTTGTTGGTTCTATATCAGCGATAATCGTAAAAGTGTTGTAGCCATTTTTCAGCGATATACATTTCATCCTTTTCACTGAGTGCCTGAAGGCCATTTCGGTATTCTTCAATGCAGTTAATCAGTTTAAGACCAGCTAACATATGTGCGGCTTCAAACAAGTAAAGTGTTGGATCACCCATACCGGTTTTAAAAGGTGTATTTGCTGATTCGCCGCCAGCTAAAAGATAAACGCTTTGATTTCGGCGATTCTTATATTCATTGATAAGACTGTTTCCGCCGACTTTATAAAGCACACCCTCTTCGACGAGTTGAGGTAGGTTAAGTTCATCATCCGCTGATGTAACGGTGGCAATAAATAGAGGTTTATCCAGTTCGTCCAGCAGTTTTGCTGGAAGTGCTCCATTACCCGTACAGCAAAAAATCATGTTGCAGTCACGGATGAGGTGGTTGACGGAGCTGGCGTAAATGCCATCCCGAGGAAAACCGGTCAGGCGCCGGGGGTCGGCATCCGCAACATAGAGATCTTTAATTCCCTTACCTGAAAGCGATTTTATAATTCCCCTTCCCAGATTCCCTGTTCCGATTACCCCGATTTTGAGAAAACCAACGTTATTGAGTTTCAGTCCGAAGACTTCCCTCAGGATTTGGTCGGAATAGTGAACAATACATTCTGAAGCCTCAAAGTCAGCAGGCTGTTTAATGCTGAGGTTGGAGACAGTAACCAGTGGTTTTTCGATGGTGTGGTTAAGGTATTTGGCGAATCCGTTTGCTGTTAATTCGGTAATACCGACACACTGCTCCCTGAAGGTTTCAATTATGGTCTCGATGGCGTGAGAGAAATAACCTCCGTGATCCAAGAGAAGAAATTGTTTATCCGGCGTGACATATTGCTTAATCAAGGCAAGACAGTGTTCCGGATCCTTCAGATAAGATTTGTTGTAAGTCAGATCAACCACATCACAGTTAGGGATACTCTCGATAGTTGAGAGTATTTTACCGTTTCCTTTTAGTGTTGCTCCTTTGGGAACAAACACCAGCTTTTCTGCCAGTTCACTGAGTACATTGATATAAGGGAGGGATCCCTCATAGCAATGCATGACAGAAAAAATAACCAGATTGTCTGGAGTACTAAACCCATTTGCGATGCTTTTTAAAAAGTTATATCCCTTCTGCGCGTAAAAATCTGAATAGTAAGAGTGAGTGAGTATATTTTTATTTGTCACTATGCGACCTTCCAACTAACGTACGGCTAGTGTAGAAATAGCTGCAACAAAGCGTTTAGCAAAGGTTCCTTTTGTCTGCTTTGTTTGCAGCACAACCCTAATTGCAATGGCTCAATGCGGGATACCGCTAGCCGTTGTACTTTGTCCCGCATTGGGCTGTTTTCTATAACTACGTCTGGCGCTATTCCCACTCCACATCCCAGAGCAACCATACTCACTATGGCTTCATGCCCCGCTACCTGGGCGTAGATATTGGGTTTTATTTTTTGTTGTGATAACCATTTATCAGCATTAATTCTGGCCATGCCAGATTCAGGCAAAATAAAAGGTATCTCATCCCAATTTATTTCATTTTGTAGCTGTTTTTGTAGTCCCAATGGTGAAACAACAGGTGCAATTAATGAAAGTGAGACATCATCGAGTGCAATAAAGTTAAGTTTTCCAGGAAGTGGGACAGGTTTGGCTGCGATGGCTATATCAGCATCACCCTGCATAATGTATTCAATGGCTTGGCTGGGTCGCCTGTCAGAAGCTGAATTTCAATTTGGGGATAATTTTGGCGAAGAAGGTTAAGAATGGAGGGTAAGTGGCTGTAACTGGCGGTAACGGAACAAAAAAGGGTGAGCTTGCCTCTTACTTTCTGTTCAGCATCGGCCAGTTCAACTTTTAGCCCCCGCCACTCTGCGACAATAGATGTCGCCACCGGCATCAGTTTTTGCCCTGCACTGGTTAACTCCACACTTCGGTTATCCCGGATAAATACTGCATGCCCCAGCTCGTCTTCAAGCCTTTGTATTGTGCGACTCAGGGCGGATGGGCTGATATGCATTTGTTGTGCAGTCTTTGAAAAGCTTCTGGACTCGGTGAGATGAAGGAATAGCTGTAAATTCCGAATATTCATCCTTGAATGTTTCCTTGTTGCAATAATTGCAATGCGTGGTTGTGAATATATCACTTTTGGCAATCAGTCAGCTGAATTATTATCAAGGCAAGGTGGTCTGAAAGTGCATAGATGTGACTCGGATCACAATGGATATTCATTTCATGGAGTGCTGAACAATGGCTAACTATTTCAACACACTGAACCTGCGTGAACAGCTGGCTCAGTTAGGTGTTTGTCGTTTTATGGACCGCAACGAGTTCGCTGGAGAGGCGGATTACCTCAAAGGCAAAAAAGTTGTGATTGTCGGATGTGGTGCCCAGGGACTTAACCAAGGCCTGAACATGCGAGACTCTGGCCTGGATGTTTCTTATGCCCTTCGTCAGGCAGCTATTGATGAACAGCGCCAGTCCTTTAAAAACGCCAAAGATAACGGTTTTGAAGTAGGCAGCTATGAAACCCTGATTCCTCAGGCCGATTTGGTTGTTAACCTGACGCCGGACAAGCAGCACTCCAATGTAGTAGAAACCGTGATGCCCCTGATGAAAGAGGGTGCAGCACTGGGCTACTCCCACGGCTTCAACATTGTTGAAGTGGGCCAGCAAATCCGTGAAGACATCACCGTAGTAATGGTTGCACCTAAGTGTCCGGGTACGGAAGTACGTGAAGAATACAAGCGTGGCTTTGGTGTGCCTACACTGATTGCTGTTCACCCAGACAACGATCCAAACGGTGATGGCCTTGAAATAGCCAAGGCGTGGGCAGCGGCCACAGGTGGTCACCGCGCTGGTGTTCTGGAGTCTTCTTTTGTTGCTGAAGTGAAATCTGACCTGATGGGCGAGCAGACTATCCTCTGTGGCATGCTGCAGGCCGGTTCTATCGTTTGTTACGAGAAGATGGTTGAGGAAGGCGTTGATCCTGGTTACGCAGGTAAACTGCTGCAGTACGGTTGGGAGACTGTTACCGAAGCGCTGAAGTTCGGCGGTATCACCCACATGATGGATCGCCTGTCCAACCCTGCCAAAATCAAAGCGTTTGAACTGTCTGAGGAGCTGAAAGATCTGCTCCGTCCGCTTTACAACAAGCACATGGATGACATCATTTCCGGAGAATTCTCGGGTACCATGATGGCTGATTGGGCAAACGACGATGTGAACCTGTTGAACTGGCGCAAGGAAACCGGCGAGACTGCATTTGAAAACTACCCGGATTCAGATGTTCAGATCACCGAGCAAGAGTACTTTGACAACGGTATCTTGATGGTTGCTATGGTCCGCGCCGGTGTTGAGCTGGCATTTGAAGCTATGACAGATTCCGGCATTATCGAAGAGTCTGCTTACTATGAGTCTTTGCACGAGTTGCCACTTATTGCCAACACCATTGCCCGTAAGCGCCTGTACGAAATGAACGTGGTTATCTCGGATACCGCTGAGTACGGTAACTACCTGTTCGCTAACGTTGCAACTCCGCTGCTGCGCGAGAAGTTCATGCCTAAAGTGAGTACTGACGTTATCGGTAAAGGCCTGGGCGAAACCGGCAACCAGGTTGATAACCAGACTCTGATTGAAGTGAACCAGACCATTCGCAACCACCCGGTTGAGTGGACGGGTGAAGAGCTCCGCGGATATATGACAGACATGAAGCGCATTGCCGTAGGTGGCTGATACATTTTAGTTTTAAGAAAGGAAAGGCCCGGTTTCAAACCGGGCCATTTTATTGTTCTTCGTTTTCTTTTGCTGACAGTTTCTGTTCCAGCTCTTCGAGTTTCTGTTCGAGTGCTGTCAGCTTCTGTCGGGTGCGCAGCAGTACCTGGGTCTGCACATCAAACTCTTCCCTGCTGACCACATCCAGTTTGCTTAACTGGCCTTGGATAACCTGGCGAACTTTTTGTTCGACGTCCTGGCCAAGATCCTTTACAGGCTTTGGCATGGCTTCATGGATTTGCTTGGCAACCTGCTCAAGCTTTTTTGGATCAAACATGGACAAACTCCCTCAGTCAGATGGTCTCTATTCTATTCAATACCCAACAGGTTGTCGAAAGGGACAAAAGAAAAGGGCCTTCTCAGGCCCTTTGTCATTTTGTGTTGCTGTTAGCTCTGTGGCTTGCTGCGGTATTCATCCGCTTTTGCCAGAGCTTCAAGCTCTTCGTCTTCAACAAAAACCGGCAGTGGTTTGTGTTCACTGGCGATGTAAGTGTAAATCACAGGCAGTACGAACAGGGTGAACAGCGTACCGATAGCGAGGCCCGCAACAATAACGATACCGATACTGAAACGCTGGGCTGCACCTGCGCCCGATGCGTAAAGTAGTGGGATAAGACCTGCAATCATTGCACCTGTTGTCATCAGGATAGGGCGCAGACGCACCATGGCAGCTTCCATCACTGCATCCATCCGGTTCTTTTTGTGGTTAAGCTGGGCTTCCTTGGCAACCTCGCAGATGAGGATACCGTGCTTGGTTATCAGGCCGATGAGGGTGATAAGCCCCACTTGCGAGTAGATGTTGAGCGTTGCTGCTCCCCATGCCAGCGCAATCAGGCACCACATACCGCAAGTGGTACCGAGATAAGGATAACCATTGGGTCACGGACAGACTCAAACTGGATAGCCAGTACCAGGAAGATAACCGCCAGTGCCAGGCCAAATGTACCGTACAGTGCGTTACCTTCGGTCACATACTGGCGTGACTGGCCGGTGAAGTCGTAGCGGTAGCCGGATGGCAGGTTGTTGGCGACATCGTTTTCAAACCAGTTGATTGCATCACCCATCGCTGTTCCCGGTGCCAACACCGCACCGATGGTGGCAGAGTTCAGCTGGTTGAAGTGAGGCAGTGAGCGTGGTTCGGCAACGACCTTTACAGACACCAGTTCAGACAGAGGCACAGAAGCGCCACTTGCTGATTTCACGTAGTAGTGGTCGATATCACTTGGGTTCAGGCGGTTGCTGCGGGTTACCTGCGGGATAACCTCGTAAGAGCGGCCGTCCATATCCACACGGTTCACATAGCCGTCAGCCATCATCGTACCCAGAGTGGCGCCGATAGACTGCATGGTGATGCCATAGGCACCGGCTTTGTCCTTGTCGATATTGATTTGCATGGTTGCAGAACCGAAATTCAGGTCCAGCTCAGAGTATACAAACATACCGTTTTCCTGAACCTGCGCCAGAACGTCAGAGGCAACCTGGAACAGGCTTTCGAAGTTGTTCGGTGTCGTAATTACGAACTGAACAGGAAGGCCTGAAGAGGCACCCGGAAGCTCCGGCATCTGGAACGCAGTTACCGACATCGCCGGGATATCTTTCACCAATCCGGTTACCCGGTTGGCGACTTCCGCCTGGCTGGCCTTACGCTCACTCCAAGGTTTGAGGGTCGCTAGACCGAATGCCTGGTTGGAGTTTGGCACACCGGAGAATACCTGGGCAAACTGTACTTCCGGCTGGTCACTCAGAATGGTGTTTACCTCATTCATGGTGTTCTGGATGTAGTCCAGGTTGGCGTTAGCCGGAGCCGTACCCATCAGTACCACCACACCGTTGTCTTCTGCTGGGGCAAGTTCACTTGGGATGAACTTAAACAGCAGCGGCAGGCTGGCAAACACAAATATGGCGAACACAATGATAACCGGGCGGTGCTGCATGACTGCGCCGAGCATCCGGCCGTAGCGCTCAGTCAGGTTGTCCAGTGCGTGGTGGACAGTTTTCTCGAACTTGCTTGGCTCAGCGTTGGCTTTAAGCAGTTTCGAACACATCATCGGCGACAGGGTCAGTGCCACGATACCGGAGACGAATACCGCGCCGGCCAGAGTCAGTGCAAACTCCTTGAACAAGGAACCGGTAATACCACCCATCAGCGCTATAGGGGCATATACCGCGCCCAGTGTCAGGGTCATGGCAATAACCGGTACTGCGATTTCACGGCAACCAATGATCGCAGCCCGGAATGGTGATTCCCCGAGCTTGATATGCCGGTCGACGTTTTCCAGTACCACGATGGCATCATCCACCACCAGGCCGATGGCAAGTACCATCGCCAGCAGGGTCATCAGGTTCCAGGAGAAACCGAATACCTGCATCATCATCGCCACACCGATAAGGGAGAGCGGGATGGTGACGATTGGCACGATAACAGCGCGAAGCGAACCAACAAACAGCGTGATCACCACTAATACGATAAGCGCTGCCTCAACGATGGTTTTGATTACCTCATGGATGGAGTCGTTAATGGCGATGGTTGAGTCGTACATGACCTGCATCTTGATGGTGCTTGGCATGTTGCGCTCAAGGGATGGCATCAGGTCCCGCACACCTTTGGCGATGGTGATTGGGTTGGCACTTGGCGCTGCGTTGATTGCAGCCACCACGGCCTCTTTACCATTGGCACTTGCGCGGTAGACGTCATGGCTCTTCGCCAGATCGACCTTGGCAATGTCACCCAGGCGGATAACCTGGCTGTCACGGGTGGCAACAACAAGACGGGACAGCGCTTCTGCACTGTTGGCCTGAGTGTCGGCACTGCCGTTGTACAGTACAAATTCGTTATTCGACTGGCCGATTGCAGACTGGTAGTTGTTGGCGTTGAGGATGCTGACAACATCGGTTGCCGTCAGGCCAAATGCCGCCATCTTGCTGGGTCCAGCCACACACGCAGGGCGTAAGGGATGCCGCCATACAGGTCTACTTTGGACACACCGTTGATGGTAAACAGCTGCGGCTTGATAACGCGCTCAAGGTAGTCGGTGATCTGGCTGGAGTTCAGTTCTGGCTGGTAAAGCCGAGGTACAAAACCGCAGTCGCAGAGCCGGTAGACATGGTTACCGATGGATCTTCTGCCTCTTTAGGCAGTTGCGAGCGTACCGAGTTGGTTTTGGCGAGAATATCTGCCAGTGCCGCACTCGGGTCAGTGTTGAGCTTCATGTAGACCGTGATGGTGGATTTACCCATTACGCTCTGAGAAGTCATGAAGTCGATGTTATCCGCCTGAGCGATAGCCTGCTCAAGTGGCTGGGTGATAAATCCCTGGATGAGGTCAGCACCGGCACCGTAATAACCTGTTGATACAGTCACGACTGTATTGGTCATTTCTGGGTACTGGCGAACCTGCATCTGGAACAGCGCCTGGAGGCCAAGCAGTGCAATCAGGAAGCTGATTGAGGCTGCCAGCACCGGGCGCTTTATAAATATATCTGTAATGCGCATGCTGCCTCCGGTTACAGCTTAGGTGTCACAGCCGGTGTTGCCAGAGCATTGTTAACCACTTCTTTTACTTTGGCGTGGTTGCTCAGGCGGATTTGTCCTGAGGTGACAACAGTTTCACCCGGTTCCACACCCTTGAGCACATGTACGGTGTCGCCCTGGCGCTCGCCGGTGTTCACCACAGTCTGGAACGCTCGCAGCGCACCGTCTTCATCCTTGCGCACTACATACACGGTGTCGCCATACAGGCTGAAGGTAATCGCGGTCTGAGGCAGGATAATCTGGTTACGCACCGGTGGGAGGATCACCTTAGCGCGGGCGAACATACCGGAGCGCAGTTTTCCGTCGTTGTTCGGGATGCTGGCCTGAACCTGTACCAGACCACTTTGGTAGTTCACAGCAGGCTCAATAGCAGTAATATTGCCGTCAAACTTGATGTCTGGGTACGCGTCCACATCAATGACCAGTGACTGGCCGAGGCGCAGTTTTGGCAGGTCGGTCTGCGGTACGGTAAAGCGGAACCGCATCACGCTGGTGTCTTCCAGACGGACGATATCAGTACCTGGCTGGACGAACTGGCCGAGGAATACATTGCGCAGACCCACTTCACCGCCAAATGGCGCAGTGATGTTGCGGCGGGCAATGGACTCTTTCAGGCTTTTTACCTGTGCCATCAGTGAAAGGTAAGATGCCTGGGCATCATCGAGCGCTTCCTGAGAAACTGAGCCTTTGGCAAACAGGTCTTTGTAACGCTCAAATTTGGCCTTGGCTGCAGGCAGGCGAGCCTGGGTACTTTCCAGGTTGGCTTTTTCCACGTCAGAGTCGATACCAACGAGCAGGTCGCCTTTCTCAACTTTCTGGCCGGATTCAAAACCGATATTTTTGATGGTGCCGGAGACTTCAGAGGTTAGTGTTACGCCCTGGTTTGGCTCGATAAAGCCAATGGCTTCAATAACCGGGTTCCAGTCACCTGCTTTGACGTCTGTCACAGTAACAGGGAACTCTGGTTCCGGACGGTTAGCCAGGTATTCGGCAATTTTGTGTTGTTTGAAGAGATTGAAACCAATCACGCTGCCAAAGAGCAACAGCACGACCAGCGCCATGATGAAAAACCATTTTTTCATTGATTTAACTCCAGATTTTTAATGGCGGATTACGCTATCCCAGCATGCATCCATTGCGCTTTGGCGCTTGCCATTATCGAGTTCAATCAATCCTTTGACTTGTTTTCGTGCCAGGTGTACGACCGGTTCTATACCTATGGCAACCAGAACTTCGGTGTCTAATTCCTTGAATATCCCTTCTTCTTTCCCTTTTTCGAAGAGTTCGAACAGAAAGGAGAAAACAGCTTTCTCCCAGATTCGCTGTTCCGCGCTTTCGTTGCGCGGAAGGCTGTCAAACTGATACCTGTTTATCAACTGATCATCATTGGTGATGACCATCTGCCAGGTATTCAGCCAGATTTTTTCAAAACGTTGGCGAAGCGACATAGAGTCCGACAACCCTGCACTTATTTTGTTCGCAACGTGTTGCAAAACATGGTTGTGAAGCTGCGCCAACAGATCATTTTTATCTGCGAAGTAGCGATAGATGGTGCCGGCTGCCACTCCCGCTTCCTTTGCGACCATCTGCATCGACAAACCGTGGAATCCCGTCTGCGCCAGCAACCGCTGAGTCGCTTCTAGGATTAGCGTCCGCTTGTCTGGTACTTTATTGGTGGCCACATTTTTCCTGTTGGTGAATGAACGTTCATTCATTATACGGATGCCTGTTGTATTCACAATGTATTGACGCCCGTTATTATTCAGGCGCCACAGGAAATGACATAGACTTTAAGGCCAGTAAACCTAAAATGCTGACCCAACTCTGAACACTGACAGCGAGCTGCAATGAAACTCAATCCTGCTCAAGATGAAGCTGTAAAACACGTTTCCGGCCCTTGCCTGGTGCTGGCGGGAGCCGGTTCCGGCAAGACCCGCGTTATCACCAATAAGATTGCCTACCTGGTGCAGGTGTGCGGCTATAAGCCCCGGCATATTGCCGCGGTGACTTTTACCAACAAAGCCGCCCGGGAAATGAAAGAACGTGTAGGGCAGACTCTGGGCAAGAAGGAGTCCCGAGGCCTAATGGTTTCAACCTTCCACACTCTGGGCCTTGAAATTATTCGCCGTGAATATAAACAGCTTGGCTTAAAGGCAGGGTTCTCACTGTTTGATGATCAAGACCAACTGGCACTTCTTAAAGAACTGACTGAAGAGCAGCTGGAAGGTGACAAAGATCTGCTTAACCAGCTTGTTCATACCATCTCCAACTGGAAAAACGACATGCTGTCGCCGGATCAGGCTAAAGCCCGGGCTGTGGGTGAACGGGATCAGCTGTTCGCGTTTTGCTATGAGATGTACCAGCGTCAGATGCGGCTTACAACGCCCTGGATTTTGATGATCTTATCCTGATGCCGGTTGGCCTTCTTCGTCACAACGAAGATGTTCGCCTGCGTTGGCAGAACAAGATTCGCTACCTGCTGGTGGATGAATACCAGGACACTAACACCAGCCAGTATGAGTTGGTGAAACTGCTGGTGGGCGAGAGAGCCCGCTTCACCGTGGTGGGGGATGATGACCAGTCTATCTACTCCTGGCGGGGGGCTCAGCCGAAAAACCTGGTGCTGCTTAACCAGGACTTCCCGTCACTCAAAGTGATCAAACTCGAGCAGAATTACCGATCAACCGGCGTATCCTGCACTCGGCCAACATCCTGATTGCCAACAACCCACACGTTTTTGAAAAGCGCCTCTTCTCAGAGCTTCAGCATGGAGAACCTTTAAAGGTGCTGACAGCCAATAATGAAGAGCATGAAGCAGAACGTGTGGTGGGGGAGCTTATCGCACACCGCTTCCTCAACCATACAAAATACAAAGATTATGCAGTGCTCTACCGGGGTAACCACCAGTCCCGGTCGATTGAAAAGGCGATGATGCAAAACCGGATTCCGTACAAGATCTCCGGGGGTACCTCGTTTTTTGCCCGGGCAGAAATCAAGGACATCATGGCGTACCTGCGTCTTCTTACAAACCATGATGATGACAACGCATTCCTGCGCATCGTAAACACGCCGCGACGCGAAATCGGCCCGGTCACGCTGGAAAAGCTGGGAAGTTACGCCAATATGCGTGGTAAAAGCTTGTTTGAAGCCAGCTTCGAGCTTGGGCTTGAGCAGTCGCTGGCCGGCCGGGGGCTGGAGTCCCTTCGCCACTTTACCCGCTGGGTTGTGGAGCTGGCCGACGAATTGGAAAGGGGGGATGCCGTTGCCGCCCTTCGTTCCATGGTGCGGGATATTCATTACGAAGACTGGCTCTACGATACTTCCTCAAGCCCGAAAGCGGCAGAGATGCGGATGAAGAATGTCTCAGATCTTTACAGCTGGATAGTGGCCGATCTGGAAGGGGACAACTACGACCAGACACAGCGCAACCTGAAAGAGATTGTGCAACGTCTTACCCTGCGCGACATGATGGAGCGGGGTGAGGACGATGACGACGCCGATCAGGTTCAGCTAATGACTCTCCATGCATCCAAAGGCCTGGAATTTCCCTATGTGTACCTCATTGGTATGGAAGAGGGCATCTTGCCTCACCAGACCAGCATTGACGAGGACAATGTCGAGGAAGAGCGCCGGCTGGCATATGTAGGGATTACCCGGGCCCAGCGTGAACTGACATTTACCTTGTGCAAAGAGCGCCGCCAGTTTGGCGAGCTTATCCGTCCAACACCCAGCCGCTTTTTGGATGAACTGCCTCAGGATGACCTGGAATGGGAAGCCAAAAAAGCACCGCAAACCCAGGAGCAGCGGATGGAAAAAGGGCAGGCCGCTATCGCCAACCTTCGGGCAATGCTAAATAAGGCAAGTAATACCAACCAGATCCAAACAAAAAGGCTGCCGAGAGGCAGCCTTCTTTATATAAAGAGGAAGCCGTTACAGGCTCAGCATATGGTCAATGGCGGCAACGATTTCTTCGTCAGAACAATCCATGCAGGTACCGCGGGCTGGCATGGCGTTAAAACCATTGATGGCATGCTGGTTAAGCGTGTCACGGCCTTGGGAAAGACGAGGCTCCCACGCAGCGGCATCACCGGTTTTCGGCGCTCCGGCTGCACCTGTTCCGTGACAGGCCATACAGAAGGTGTTGTAAACTTGGTCACCGGAACGCGGCCCGGTTGGCTCTGCCGCTGCTGCAGTTACCGGCGCTTCCCCGTCAAGGTACACAGACCCGACCTGGGAAATACGTTCAGCGATGGCATCTTCAGACATGTCCGCTGCCTGAACAGCAGTAGCGATAGACAGTGCAGCGACGGCACTCACGACTACACGGCTAAAAACGTTTCCTTTCACACTCACAGTTACACTCCCACAATTGCTGGCACAGGCTGCCTTTGTTGTTTTTGGTTGCCGATCGATGCATGCCAACGGTGCGTCATCCTTTACGGCAAACTCCTTATCAGTCTTGGCTGAAATAGGAGGTTAATCCAATGTAAATATTGCGTGATTATATCGCTTAAGGTTGTTGCATGAAACTGTTACAGTTCATACTTATGAGGTTGCTCTTGTTTGATGAATACGCATTTTGTCGAAAAAGAGAGCAATCGATAAAAAAATTTAAAAAAAAGACTAGACGCGTAGATGTGATATCCGTAATATCCGTCTCCGCCGACAGGGCAAGGCGCCCGTAGCTCAGTTGGATAGAGCGTTGGCCTCCGGAGCCAAAGGTCACAGGTTCAAATCCTGTCGGGCGCGCCACTCCGGAAGGTTGAAGGCGCAATATAGTGGTGGCTATAGCTCAGTTGGTAGAGCCCTGGATTGTGATTCCAGTTGTCGCGAGTTCGAGTCTCGTTAGCCACCCCATCTATCGGTGAATAGCGCAGTTTGGTAGCGCATCTGGTTTGGGACCAGAGGGTCGGGGGTTCGAAT
>BAXG01000069.1 GCA_001310455.1 Photobacterium sp. JCM 19050 | reverse complement strand
TGCGTCATTCAGAGTGATTTCAGTGCGTTCAATTCAAGGAAAATACCTGAAGGAATGTGTTCCCTTTCAAAGGTATTTGACACAGAAGTGGACGCACTGAAACACTCCCGAAGGGCCAGTTTGATTGGCTCTCATTCTGCGTTGCTGTTTCTTGATTTAGAGCCACTAGATCATCAAAACATCGCCTTGACTGACAGCCAATCAACTCTCGCTGAAAACTGCATCTTGAGGTGGCTTGGGTATATGGCCCTAGGATAACGTATCACCCAGCCAGTAAAGTGACCATCATCACAACTAATAAAATGATATTGTTTCATATTTCACACAAAGGTGACTCCTGTCACCACTGATTGAAATGCGTCCAATTTGTTTCAAGTAACGGCCAAATAAAAACGCACCCAAGTGGGTGCGCTTTCATACCCAAATCACCTCAAGGTACAAGTTTGGTATAGTGGATGTTAATCGCGATACCGCAACAGCCGGAGCGCATTCAATGTCACAAGCGCAGTTGCACCACTGTCTGCCAATACAGCTACCCACAATCCTGTAATGCCAAGCAAACTGGTAACAAGAAACACACCCTTGAGGCCAAGTGCCAATGTCACGTTCTGGCGGATGTTTGCAGTTGTAGCCCTGGCCAGCGCAATCATCCCCGGAAGTTCCTCCAGACGGTTGTGAGTCAGCGCGGCATCTGCAGTTTCCAATGCAACATCGGTCCCGCCACCCATCGCAATGCCCATTGACGCCGTTCTCATCGCCGGCGCATCGTTTATGCCGTCCCCTACCATTGCAACCCGGGCGTTCTCGTTAAGCTGTTCAACTGCTGTCACTTTATCAGCCGGCATCAAGCCTGCACGGAAAGCGATGCCTAAATCAGAGGCAATTGCCGCCGCTGCGGTTGGATTATCTCCCGTAAGCATAATGCTGTTCACACCAATTGACTGGAGTTTTCTGACGGCCTTGATTGCATCCTCGCGAAGGTTATCCCGCCACGCCAGAAGCCCTGCGGCAATCCCGTTAACGACAACAACAGCGACCGTTTTGCCCTGTCCTTCCAGAGCGTCAATTTTCTTTTGTTGTATGGGAGTGACCGCGCCGTCTGATATTCGCATTGCAGAGACAACCACAATTTTCTGCTCATTAACAACACCGGACAAACCAATACCGGCTTGTGTTTCTCTCTGTTCTGCCACAGGTACCGGAATGTTTTGCTCTTTTGCCGCTTCAATCACAGCTTTGGCCAGTGGGTGGTGAGACCCCTGTTCAACAGCTGCCGCCAACCTTAACAGCACCGTCGCATCTGGCACATTTTCCTGTCCGGGCCAGACAACAAAGTCAGTGAGCTTGGGTTTGCCTTCAGTCAGGGTACCTGTTTTATCGAACGCAATAGCGTCGATGTGGCTGAGCTGTTCAAGAGCAGCACCACCCTTAATCAACGCACCACGGCGTGCAGCGGTCGCAAGCCCTGACGTTATTGAAGCAGGCACGGATATAACGAGCGCACACGGGCAGGCAATCAAAAGCATAGCAAGCCCACGGTAAAGCCATACGTCCCATGGCTGGCTGAACATCAGCGGAGGAATAATCACCACCAACGTGGCAAGCACCATCATCGCAGGGGTGTACCAGCGACTGAAGCGGTCGATAAAGCGCTCAAAGGGCGCTTTCTTCTCATCTGCCTGCTCAATCAGGTGGAGAATCCGGTCAATGGCATTTTCGCCGGAGCGGGAAGTAATACGGATTTGCACCACGGAATCCACCGCCAGAGAGCCAGCCATGATTTTGCCTCCGAGAGGGAAACAAACCGGGATAGACTCACCTGTCATCGCACTTTGGTCGAAATTCGCCTCTCCGCTGATAATTTCTCCATCGGCAGGAAGCCGTTGGCCGGGGGCAATTTCAATCACATCACCTTGCCGAAGCTCAGATACGTCAACAGTTTCCCGGTGTCCATCAACAACGCGCACCGCTTTTTCCGGAACCAGAGCCATCAGCGCTTCAACGCCGGCTCTCGCCCTTGATGCCGCATATCCCTCAAGACGCTCGCCAATGAGAAACAGCACCATAACCATTGCCGCTTCAATATGTTCCCCCAAATAAAGCGCGCCCAAAGCCGCCACTGTCATCAGGGTTTCAATGCCAAAATAGGTCCCGGACCGAATAAGCCGAAACGCTTTGTAGGCAACCGGAGCCAGTCCCAACAAAGCGGAGAGAGCGAATATCCATTGCCCCAAATCCAGATCAAACTGCCGCACCACGCCACCCAGCGCCATCAGGGTAATCAGGGAGATCAGCAAACCTTCCCGTTGCCAGAATGAGGCGGTTTCGCTGCCTGTAGACGCCACATCAGCAGAAACAAGAATAAAGCCGGCTTTCTTTGCTACTGACAGGACTTCTGGTCCAATACTGTCTCGCGGAATATCTGTCTCAACAAACAGCTTTTCCGTCGCAAAGGCAACTCGGGCAGATGATACACCTGACACCGCCGAGATAGCTTTCTCCAGTTTGGCGGCGCAACTTGGGCAGTCCATTCCCGTCACTTTCCACTGTAAAGCGGAAACGAAACTTTCAGGTTCTTGCTCGGGTGTTACGCGGCTGGAACAACATTGACCCTTTTCACATCCGGAATCAGCATTTTGATGGGAAAGGTCAGCTGCTTTAGCCGAACAACACCCGCCGGACACCGGATCGTCAGTCTCTTCGGTGAGTCCACCACTGTCACCGGTTCCTTCTGCGGGAACGGGAGCAACAGAGGTGATAGTTAATTTGTGGACAGTTTTGGGTTTCACGGCGCCATTAATCGCGCGGTGAGAGGGGTTTTGGCAATGCTCAGCACCACAATGGTGGCAGGCATGACGGTGATGATGTTGCATAAGCTGACTCCTTGGTGTTTATATGCATAAAGTATAAACCTTGGAGTCAGCTCCAGAGTCAAGACGACCTGTGAGAAAAATGACTGTCAGCGGGCACTTAGCCTCGCAAGGACGACGTCCTGAGCGAGTTCTTCACCCCACTCTGCGTAATCCAGCCCCTGATCGAAAACGAACTCGGTGACCAGTTGGCGAACGGCTTCCCGCAACTCATTGGCTTGCCAGGGTTTCTCAAAATAGCGCTCTATGCGTGCACGGTTTATCGCAACAATGGTGTCCTGATGCGTTGCCTGGCCTGTCAGCAGCACTTTCTTGGTGTGTTTAAAACGCGTATCAACTGACAGATCCGTAAGCAGTTCAACACCACTTTTTCCCGGCATTACGTGGTCTGATACCACCACGCAATAAACTCGCCTTCTGCATCCAGTTCATCCATCAGATCCAGAGCCTCATCAGCCGACTCACAATCTTCGACATTAAGCCACTGCGTCAAAGGTGCCAGATCCTTGAGAACCGCACTCAACACTTCGCGCTGATCGTCAACGCAGATTACGTTAAGCTTTTCCATACTCTTCCTCTATGGGTAATCTGATTCTGAATGTTGTCTTATGCTCGTCGCTCTTTACTGCAATAGAGCCGTTGTACTGCTGTACCAACCGCTGGACAATCGACAGCCCGAGCCCCAACCCAAATGAAAGCCCACCTTTTTTAGTGGTGAAGTTTGGCTGAAATATCTGACGGCGGGTGGCCTCGTTAATTTGTGGGCCGTTGTTAGTGATAGTCACCACCAGCCTGCCACGGGCCTCTTTGGTCACTACTTCAATATGTGGCTTTCAACGCCAGACATGGCTTCAGCGGCGTTTTTAATGATGTTGACCCAAATCTGCACCAGTTCACTGCTGCTGGCCCGGATAGTCGGCAGATTTGACGCTGGCCTGATCACAACACTGATGTGTCGCAATTCCCTTTGCAGTAAGGAGAGGGACTTGTTGATGGTGTCATTTATGGACACATCTTCTGAACGTTCGTGATCAGCACCTGCAAGTTGTTTGACGGAGCGAACAATAGCAACGGCATGGCGTGCTGCAAGACGGAGATCGTGCACATCCCGGCCAAGTTCCCAGCTGTGAATCGCGTCACCAAGGTTATCCAGCCAGTAATCCGGTACATCTCCCTCTGGTACGGCTCTCGCCAGTTGCCGGGCCTGTTCTTTACCGAGATGGTATTTCTTTTCAAGCTCCCGGCTTCGTTGGCGAACCACTAAAGAAGAAATTGACTGTCCCGACATCAGCCCCTGGTCAAAAAAGACAGTAACGGACTCATCTTGTTTGGTAAGCAACTCAGCAAACGCATCTTTAAGGGTTTCAGTTTTACTGCTCAGAACACCAACAGCGTTGTTAAGCTCATGGGCGATCCCGGCGGCAAGCTGACCGAGTGTGGTCATTTCTTCGGCCAGGTAGAGTTTTTCATCGCACGTTCCCGAGCCTGTGCAGCAAAAGAAGTTCGCTGCTGTCTTTTTGCCAGTTCATCAATGATGATCGGCATAAACTGCGCAGCAATAGACCCGTAAACCAGTTCGTCTTCAGCCTTGGTTTTTACGTCAATCCAGGCCAATTCACAGTCCGTTTCCGCCACGACAGTTGTGGATGCCGTCAGTGTTCGGGCAAAGAAACTGTGTACACCGAAAAAATTGCCGGGTTCGAGCTGAAATACCTCGCTGGCTTCCTCCTCATCATCCTGCTCGTGGTATCCGGTAATTAATCCGGATTTTAGGTAATAGAGACGGTCGTTAAATCCATCCTGCTTGAGTATTTCCGTCCCCTTGGGGACGGAAAACTGGCGATCAGGGTCGTTAAAGTAGACACTGACGACTCTGGCAAGGGCGACATCTCGCTGAGGAACCGGCACGCTCATCACAGGAAGTCCGTTACATGCAACAAAGCAGTCAATACAAAGCTCAGCAATACACCGACTACACCCAGGATGACGCCCACTTTCGCCATCTGATTACTGGAAACATGTCCTGAAGCATGCGCCAAGGCGTTCGGGGGGTACTGATTGGCAAGGACATGCCCAAAGATGCAGCAAACGTCACCACCAGAATCAGGGTAACCTCGCCACCCAACGGCACCAAAGAGACCATTGAGGTACCCAGCGCCGCCATAATTGGCATCAGCAAGTTAGCTGTTGCTGTATGTGACATAAAGTTAGCCATCAGCAGACACAACAACGCCGCGCCCACCAGCACCACATATGGTGAATACTCTTCAAACGGAATACTGTGTACTACCAGCCCGGCAAGACCCGTTTGGTCCAATGCAAGACCCAGTGCGAAACCACCGGACACCAGCCAGAGAACATCCCAGGAGATTTTTTTAAGGTCTTCTTTATTGATAATGCCGGTCATGGAGAACACTGCAACCGGAATAAGAGCAACGGTATATGAGTTCATTCCGTGGGCAGATCCCATCAACCATAGCAAGATGGTGACAGCAAAGGTCACATAGACTGTAATTGCCTTGGGTGTATTTAAAAACCGGCCACGGATATCCAGTTTTACCTGCGCTTCATTGGCAGGGAACAGGAAGCAAAGCAAGAACCACGCAAGGGCGAGCATCAGGCAACAAACGGTACACCAAACGCCATCCACTCACCAAAGGAAATAAAGTTTTCACCCGTGAGGTAACGAAGTGCAATAGCATTCGGTGGTGTACCGATTGGAGTGCCGATACCACCAATATTCGCCGCTACCGGAATACACAGTGCTAACGCAACTTTGCCTGGGTCTTCGGGCTTAAACAACGCAAGAATTGGCGTGAGGATCGCCAGCATCATTGCGGTGGTTGCCGTGTTGGACATAAACATAGAGAAGATAGCGGTAATCAGCATAAGGCCCAGCATGACCATCTTGGGATCATTGCCAAAGGGCTTCAGGAGAACGCGGGCGAGGTTGACATCAAGCCGGTACTTGGTTGCTGCCATTGCCAGGAAAAAACCGCCCAAGAACAGCATGATGATAGGGCTGGCCATGGTTGCCATGATGTCTTTGTAGCTTAACAGCTCGCCAAACTGCGGTTGACCAGCATCACCACGGAAGAAAATTATCCCCTTATCCGAAAGGAAAAGCAGCTCAAGTACGATAACAACCATGGATGTGGCATAGATTGGAATAGGTTCCAGTACCCAGCACAACGCCGCCAAAATAAATACGGCAATAACCCGCTGCTGCATTACCGTCAGTGTTTCAAACGGAAATGCCGATGCCGGGAGCATCAGAATCAACAACGGAATAACAATAGGTAAGATATACCTCAACAACTGGCCTTTCATCCTACTAGTCCCTTAATCAGAAAATATTAATAACTTTTCCTCACTCCTCTAAGCCGAAGCTTTGAAACCTTTACGCGTACGGAAGCTTCCCTGTGTAAGGGATGGAATTCGTCCTAAAAGGAATGAGGGAAAGTTATTTACTGGCCGAAAAAACGAAGTATTTCACTCGATTGTGTGACTACGGAATAAACAGGAACCCGAAGCAGATCAATAAAAGCGGCGACAGAAGTGAAGTAAATCAGAAAATACGAGTGCTCATCACACTTTCAGGGGAAATGTACAAAAATGAAACGTTGAGGCGAACAAAAAAGCAGCGCTTTCGCACTGCTTTTTGTATTTTTGAGCTTTTCGGCTGATTTATACCGGATGGGCGAAACATTCACCAATTTGAGCGCTGATTGCCCGCAGCAGATTGCGGCGTGCAATAATACCAACCAATCGGCCATTTTCGCAGACCGGGTACAACTTCGGCTTGTTAGGCGCCATCTTCTCTGCCATCGAAATGATTGAATCATCTGGTGACACAGAAAGAACCTCGCGGTACATAATATCGCCAACCGTGTGAGTATCCTGGCAGTTATAACCAACCTTGAGCAGAATATGCAGCATATCCTGCTCGGAGATGAAACCGACAAGTTTACGGTTTTCATCAATCACAGGCCGCCGGTGTGCTCACTTTTAATCAACTTGTCCAGAGCTTCTGAAAGCGACATGTTAGGAGAAAAAGTGACCGGCCTTTTGTTCATGTGGTCACGTACTTTTAAAGATTCCATTCGCGCCCCCGATTTTTACGGAATACAACTTACACTTTTAGTGTCGCTCATCCTGAGCAATTTACTAAATCGAAAACACAGATTTTACCGATATATGACACCTATCAATAAACCTGAAACATTTCTTTAGCACAACTGTCTTATGCAAACAAAGCCAAGAACAGCGCGGTAAGAGGAAGCCTCTCTCCGTTCTCAAGTACCAAATCAGCACCGTCAACCCTGGCCTGAATAACAGCGTTTTGTTCAAATTCTTTCACCAGGCCCATGCTCTTAACTTGTTCGTAGCCGTCAGGTGTAAAGAATGTCACCGCGGTGGCCTGTGGCATTTCTATATTGATTGCACCGGTCAACCCGTTAAACAAGGCAAAAATGTTTTCACTGACATTCTCTGTACCCTTGGCAACGTTAAAGGAGATATCGGCTTTGGCAGCACCGTCATCCAGCACACCACTTTGGTTAAACACGATATCCATACCCGACTCAACCAATCGGTTCAGTGCATCTTGTACCTTGAGAACTTCTGAGTCTGAAGGCGCTTCATCAAGACTCTCGCTCATGGTTGCCAGTTCAGACAGCGCGCTTGCATTGAGGTTTTTGAACTGTAACAAGGCGCGATAGTTTTTCAGGATATCTCCGGCCCCATCTACTGAAACCTTGTTGAGCGTGATTGTTGTATCGCTGTTTAGCAATTCTGGATGCTTATCCCCATGCGCCTCATTGGCTTCGGGTACCAGCTGGTTCGAGGCCTGGATAGCAGGACGATCCAGTGTCACCGATTCACCTTCTGAAGAGGTGATTTTTATCGCACCGGCTTTTCCGCTCTGATCCCCAATCCAGAAATTGCCTTCCATTTTTCCGTTAGCTTTGCCTGACAGGCGTTCAACTTTCAATGTGCCACCAGCAGGCTCAGTCACCAATATCGAAGGCATACGGTATGTGAGCGCCGCAATACCGTTTTTGTTCACCACTCCCTCAATGACCAGAGCTGATGTGGCAACGTCTGCATTTTCCAGCTCTGCACTGATTGCAGCCATGTTCATGGTAAAGCTGGTTCTTCCAGATACCGTTGTTTCGCTGTTGATCGTTGCTGGTGTGTCAGAGGGCTTCCAGATGGCTTTTTTGTTCGGCAGCCCGACCGGTTTAATGGTTGTGCTGGTACTGATACTGAACAGTCCGTGACTGACTCGCTGTCCATCACATACTCCACCGGAATATTCATTTGTTGGAGCATCTCTCCGGGCTCACCGGTGATAAGAAGGCGGTTCTCGGCATGGGAAGAAAGATAGCCTCGCTGATAAGCTCCTTCCTCTACAGTCACATATGGGTTGTTCTTCAGTTCTTCCAGGGCGCTTTCAAAAGCGTTCTGACCAAATTGACCGCTGGCCATCGGCCAAAAAACAACCATTGATACTGCGCCGCAATTGCCGCTTTCTTTCCGAATATCATGGACACTCCGTCTTATTAATCTTTCTGCGGCTACTATATCAAACTCCCCCTCAAGAGAGAGACTTATCTCTCAATAACTTGGGGGAATCCTGACGTTATATCAGCCAATATCAGCTTTGCTGCCAGTGTCTCAAACCCTTATCCGATAAAGGGTTAATCTCGTGAGTAAAGTGACAGTCAGGATACTGTATGAATAAATTTGTCATCTTCTGCCTTGATGACGATCCTTTAATCGTCGAGAAACTCCACCGCGAACTGGCACATTTTTCTGCCTGCTTTGATGTTATTACGGCTGAATCTATCGAAGAGGCCAGAGAGCATCTTGATTATCTCAACACAAACAACCAGCGCATTGGCCTTTTAATCTGTGACAATGAACTGGGCGACCGGCGAGGTATCGAACTTTTACTCGAAATCGATGACCACCCTGCAGGGCAAAAAGCCCGGACAATGCTACTAAGCGAACTCCCCCAACTGGATCTTTTGATGCAGGCCGTTAATGAAGGCCGGCTTAACTATTTTCTGACCAAACCCTGGAACCGGGACGAGCTCAACCGCGCAATCATCAAAGAACTGACAGATTACATTCTGGAAAACAGCGATGACAACCTTCTCCCCTACTGTCAGGTTCTCGATTCACAACGGCTTCTGAGCGCCCACATTGACCGCCAGTTAATGCGTTACAGGATGGGGTTTATCGACCTGAACCCGCAAATTGACGATGCGCAACTGGCAAACAATATCATTTCCCTTCTCTACCGGTATTTTGACCAGAAAGACGAGAAAAAGGCGTGTCGGACATACAGCGCAAAACACGTTCTCACCCTTGAAGGACAACCAAACAGTTTTTTATGGTTTATTGCCGAAGGTGAAGTGTCCCTTCGCAAAAAGGACGAAGACGGCAATGCACACACTGTAGATACGCTGAAAGCCGGCAGCCTGATTGGTTCGATGTCATTTGTCACCGGAAACCTTTCGTTTTCCACCGGAGTTACTCTGAAGAAAACGCGGGTGATAAAACTGGATAAATCACTTTTCAATAAAGTGATGCAGGACAACGTTGAGTTCCTGCCGCTTTTCACACAGTTCCTGCTGAGACAGTTCAACCGGCGTCTCCGGGGAAGCATTTCAACCGAAATCCGGCTTCAAAAAACCCTTGCATCACTTGAGTCTGCCTATCAACAACTCATTGAAAAAGAAAAAATGGCGATGCTCGGACAATTAGTCGCCGGCGTTGCCCATGAACTCAATAATCCGGTTTCCGCTATCCTGCGTAACAGCGACATACTGAAAGAAACCATTGCTCACTGTACCCGCTCTTCCCGCGACGAGGGGCTGCTGGAACTCGCCCTGGACAGAATGAAAGAGGCAATGGACGCAAAGCCTATGTCCACATCTGATGCCAGAACACTTGCCAGGGATCTCGAAAGCCGGATTGGAGACAGACAACAGGCGCGCAAATTGGTCAATATGGGCTTTACAAACATCGACCAGTTATCCTGGCTCGCCCGGACACAAGCGGAAAGAGAAGCACAAATCAGCACGCTTGAACAATATCACCAGACCGGCGTTTCTCTGCGCTCTGTGAATGTGTGCGCTCAACGCATTGCCGGTTTGGTTCGCAGCCTGAAAGGCTATGCACGACCGGATGACGAGAGCTGGCGGCAGACAAATATATTGGAAGGAATTGAAGACACGCTGGTGATCTTTGAAAACCGCCTCAAACACCACAGATTAGAGTGCCATTATGATGATGTTCCTGAGGTGCTCTGCCAACCTGTCGCACTCCAGCAGATTTGGACTAACCTAGTTGCCAATGCACTGGACGCTGTTCAGTGCCCGGGGGAAATTTCCATTCATGTTTCACCCACTACACTGAACACAACACCGGCGGTAGAAGTCATCGTTCAGGATAACGGCTCCGGCATTCCGGAAGCACTGAAAGAAAAAATATTCACGCTCAACTACACCACCAAGAAAGAAGGTCATTTCGGCTTGGGAATTGGGTTGACGGTTTGCCAGCAGATTGTTAACCAGCACGGTGGAAAAATCGACGTAGAGTCTGAACCCGGCCAGTTCACCAAAATGAAAGTCATTTTGCCTGTCACCCCAACAGTCACAACGGAGAGAACATGAACAAATACATGATATTGTGCGTAGATGATGAACGGGATGTCCTCGATGCAGTGTTACACGACCTCTCCCCACTGACGGACGATTTTCTTCTGGAAGCCTGTGAATCCGTAAATGAAGCCCGCGAATTGTTGGCTGAATCATCGGCCGATGGTGTCCAACTGGCACTTATCCTTTGTGATCATATGATGCCGGGAGAGCGTGGTGTGGACTTTCTTATTGAACTGAAGCGGCAGGATTTCACCAGACAGGCCAGAAAAGTGCTGTTGACAGGTCAGGCGGGGCTGGAAGAAACCGTAGAAGCTGTAAACAATGCGAGTCTGGATTACTACATAGCAAAACCCTGGAATGCAGATGAGCTTCGTCAGATCGCCATTGATCAATTGACATCTTTTGTCATAGCGACAGAAAGCAACCTGTTGCCATGGGTGCAGATTTTAGATTCTGAGCGTCTGATGCAAGCCATTTCTGACCGCCGGTTGGACTTTTCGGACAGCTGAGTCGGCAAAGTCGTTAAACGGATGTGAGTTTTCGCATAAAAATCCAGATTAATTGACGCAAATTGCCTGTAATCACGTCATCAACGGGTAACGCTTGTTGTCTACGGTGACTTACCACGATTACAATGGCGTAATTGATTTTATTTTTATATTCAAAGATGGAAGGACGAATGCGTAATTCACTTACTATCGGCGCGCTGCTGCTTGCGACTTTCAGTGCCGGGGCTTCGGCTCAAGAGATGACGACAATGAGCAACTTCAGCTATGACTATTTTGAAGCCCGTATGGGTGTGGGTCCGCTGACCTATGGCGCTGCAGGTAGCATGTCTATTCATCCTAACGCACACATTGTTGTAGAAGCTGATTCAGAATTCGAAGGTGACTTTGATACATCAGCCGGTATCGGTTTCCACGCACCTGTCAATAACTGGGCAGATGTCACCGGTGAACTGCTGCTTCGTAACGTGAAAAAGGACCACCACTCTTCAGACTTTGGTGTTGAAGTTAACCTGGGTGTTCGTCAGTGGCTTGCTCCGCAATTTGAAGTAGGCGCACAGGTGGGTAACTTCAACCTGAATGACAACGACGAATTCTTTGGTTCTGTTTACGGCCGTTTCCATGCCACCGAACTCTTCTCTATCGGTGCACAAGCCCGCTTTAATGAGTGGTATGGCGACCAGGTTATGCTGAGCGCACGCTTCAAGTTCTAATCACTCTTCAGTGATAAAAAATGCCGCAAATGCGGCATTTTTATTGGGGGGTGAATTACGATGCTTTGCTGTATTTTCGGAAAAACCCCAGATACAAAACAGCGGCTATCGTCCAACTGATACCCAGTGTCCAGTATCCGTGGCTCAGGAAATGCGCACCCCGCAGTTGCTGGTCAACATCAAAAATTAAGCCCAAAACCAAAGCCGCGCCAAGGCCGATATATCGCCAACTTGGGCGGTACATTTTGGCAAAGAAAAACAGGCAAACCCATCCATACCCACCGGACGCGTGGCCACCAGGGAAACAACGTCCTTGCTTAACACCCTCAGGCAACGCACTGAACGTTGGAATAAACGGCTGGCTGCCACCGTATCGATCAAGTCCCACGGACAATTGACATGAGTCATGGATTTCAACAACCCAACCAGAAGTGTAGTTAGGGCAAAACTGATAACCAGGTATAAAAACCCGTAACGGTAAGGTCTCAGGCGAGGGAGTTTCCATGAGAGGCCGGTCAGTATAATAACCATGACACCCAATGTGACGATTAAATCGTGCCCGACCCCGTGCAGGATATTTTTGGTAACAAAGGCATCCCGCCAAGGCCAACCCTGCCCGGAGACGCCTCCCTCAAGATGAAACAGAAAATCTGCCAGCCGAATATCAACATTGAAATGCTCTATCAGCCATGCACACAGCAAAAACAGCGACAGTGGAAGTAATAGGTATTTGCCCCAAAGAGAGCGTTGAGATAAAGGCATGTAAAAACCTGACTGTGGCCTTCCCTCCATCGCGAGACGTATTCCGTCACGGCGTTAGTTTGAAACTTAAGTCCAGTTGGATTAAATGCAATTGGGGAAGATATTTTCGAGGGCGGTAGTATAACGGACGCAAATATTTTAAACAGGGGAATTGATGGCTTCAACGAAGTTTATTTAACTGCTACGTACCAAACCTCTTAAAGGCGCGGTTTCAGCGAGAGGTGGTTTGGGTATAGTGAAAAAGCGCCTTGCGGCGCTTTTCTCAATCACTGTCACACTGCTTTCAGTAGTTCTTGCTTATCCTTTTCATCCAACAAGGTCCAGTGGCAGCCTTTTTGTGCACCGGCAAACATCCACAGAAGCTTGATGTCCACTTCATAGCCATGGGATGCCTGAACCTTACGGTAAACCTCTTCGGGTTTCAGCGCATAGAACGTATCGACATCAGCAATGCCTGATTTTTTCAACATTCTTTCAATTGTCAGTCGAAGGTTCGGAAGATCCCTCAGACGCAAATTCGATTTGGCACTGACTTCTGCTTTCGCCGTGCGGGCAATATTGATTGATTCACTGATCAGGTCTTTCAAGCTTTCATGCGAGCCATTGAAAAGTTCTGTGATATCAAAATAGTTGATGACTGCTGATGTGCTCTTTTTAACATGCACAAATTTTTTGCAGGATAACTTTTTCAGCGTATCTGTCAATTTGTCGCCACCACGGATGTAGATACGGTCTTCCTTATAGAGTGCAAACATTGCCCCGTCTATAAAGTAGCCAGTACCGCCAAACATAGAACGTTTTTCTGTGTCGCAGAAACTCTCTATATAAGTACAAAAACCTGTTTCCACAGTGAACATAGCGCCTCCATTTGCTTCCCTAGAGCCAGGCAGAACTCTAAATACACCCTGGCCACCTATTTCACTTCACGAATTAATACTGCCCCATTGCCGCCCTAAAAACTATGCATCAGGTCACTTAGTGTTTGTTTTAATATGCCGAATGTGACATTGATCGCGCCCGATGTCACATTTCAGACCAATTTCCTAGTCAGTTTTTTGACTCACCAGAGACATATTAATTTAAATGAATTAATTCCCTGTTAGATATGGGCCTTATTGAGTAGTTATTCATGTAGAAATGTGCGTCAGATTCCGTTCCGCTTCAGCGCTATTGGAGTAAAATTCTGTAACACGTATATTTACTTATAATTCCTGCCTTTAGGCAGTTTCAGCTAATTTTAAAAGGCATCCAAGTCCGATGGAGTCATCGCACCTCTCCCTTTACTGGGTTAACCAAAGCAATTCAAAAATCATCAGCCAGATTGAAGATGAGTTTTGTGGTCGTCTCATTCATGCCATGCGACAGGGATCGCTGAAGTTGCCTCCAATACCAGACGTCGTTATTCGGCTGCAGCAACTCTGCCTGCATCCGGATACCACTATCCGTCATGTCGCAACCTGCCTGTTGGATGATGCTGCTTTAACTGCCAATGTTATAAAAGCAGCGAACAGTGCAATGTTCAGCCCCAGGACAAATATTGAATGCAACGACATCAATATGGCGGTTTCACGCCTTGGCCTTAAACGTATTCACGCGATAGCAATGGCCTATGCGGTAGACAAACTCAAAAAAAGCGCCACATTCAGTAAAGCCTGTAATGATTTGCTGAAGCGAAGTGCAGTGCACGCAAGGGAGTTTGCGGCAACAATGGCGTTGGTCTGCCAGACGGTCAACAAACACAGTAGCGAGCCCACCGGCCTTGAAATGGAAAAGGCGCTGCTCGTCGGGTTACTTGCTGACATAGGACTTTTCAGCCTCGTAGACCAATTCCAACAATACAATGATGAGGGAAATTACTTAGATCTTGAGATCGCCGGCGTCATATTCAAAGACCTGTGCAAAGATGCCAGCCGTATTGTTCTCCGATATTTTGAATTTGATGAGGATTATGTCGAGGTTGCAACCAACAACACTGCAGACGAGGAACATCCTCACCCGTCCTATTTAGATGTCGCCAGAATGGCAAACCATCTGCTTATGTTCAGAAAGAATGATGAGGCGATTGACGATCATGATGTGGAACTCAATCTTGCCGGAGCAGAGGCCCTGTACGAACTGTCAAACCTCAAGGATGATGAGTTCAGCCAAAGACTGACAGTCATTGTTCAGAACTGCGGTTTTTGATC
>BAXG01000068.1 GCA_001310455.1 Photobacterium sp. JCM 19050 | reverse complement strand
GGGTCCGGTACTCAGCAGACATTCCAGGAACAGATGCTTGAAGCCGTAAATAACCTTCGCACATCACCCCAGACCTGTGGCAACACTACCATGCCTGCGGTCGGCTCTCTTAAATGGAATACCCAGTTGGAAACCGCAGCCACCGTGCATTCATCCAATATGGCAAATTACAATTTCTTCAGTCACCAGGGGTTGGACGGAAAGCGTTCAGTCAATCGTGCGCAGGATGCCGGATATCCCAGCACATACGTTGGAGAGAACATTGCGGCAGGACAACCAACACTTGAGCGTGTCATGCGGGAATGGATGGCAAGTGAAGGTCACTGCAAGAATTTGATGAACGGAAGTTACCGGGAAATGGGCGCCGCGATGGTTGAAAACCGCGACGCCACATACCGATATTATTGGACCCAAGTATTTGGCCGGCAATAATCAGTCTTCTGCTTTTTTCAAACTGACACTCCACCCAGGCCCTGAAAAAATACCAAATTCAGATGCAAAATTTGACATATTCAGTGCCAGCGACACATCCAGGAGAGAATTAATATAAATCAGTGGTTTTCCTGTTGGCACATCGCCAAATGTTGTCACATAGGGCATTGAACCTTTATAAATCCGCTTTCCGTCTTTTCTGATGTCCACGATAAATTCAGTGCCATGGGTAATGTCATTTTCTTCGAAAAGTGTGGCAGGAATGTTGGTCCAGACATTCCCATATTGAGGATCAAGTATCGGGATATTGCCCCGGAATGTACCTTCTTCATATTTCGCAATTTGATAAGGTATCGAGACAACTTCTTGTGGCAACAACTTCCCTACTTCCTCAAATGAGATTGTATTGGAAGCCAGCCGGGCACCGGTGAATGCATAAACATCCCTGCCGTGGAATGTATATGAACGGGTAGAATCTTTCCGGCGGTTTATTTCCTCGTCTATACGGCGAACAGCGTCCAACCCCAACGTTTCAACAACAAGAGACAATGTACCGTTGTCCGGTGTCACAACGTAGTGCCCTGATTTTGTTTTCAACACCACAGATTTTCTTTCTGTTCCAACCCCGGGATCGATCACGGAAACAAACACTGTCCCTGCAGGCCAGTAGGGCATTGTCTGTTTCAGCCGGTATGATGCCTCCCAAATGTTAAACGCCGGAACCTCATGGGTAAGATCAAACAGTTTCAGGTCTGTTGAAACACCCATCGCCACACCCTGCATCGCTGACACAGCGCCATCTTTCAAACCAAAATCAGACTGAAACACCACAATCCCGGGCAGTTGTTCTGCTTTTACGCTTGTTGTCATCATTATCATGGCTATCACTACCGCACTCTTTCCTGCAACCGCTACCAAACTCCTCAACATCTTCGCCTCCAGATTTAGCTGCATGTTAACCACCTGATTTGACTATAAGAGGCAACGAAACACAGATGTTGTCTTATCTTTATGAAAAATCTGGATAGACAATACGTTAAAGACTAATTTTTTATACATCACTGTGACAAGCCAGCAGTAGCGACCATCCAACTCACACTCCGGGCACCAGCGTGTTTGGGATGATAACATCCGATAAATCAATGAAATTAATTCTTAAATTGACCACGAGGATAGGATGTTTGACGGGTTTTTAACCAATAAAATGGAATTTAGTGCTGCACTTTAAACTTCCGAAAAAAGAAACGAATTATCGCTCACAAAATCCGTGGTTTAGCCTCAATGGGAGATCTAGAAAACTATATACTGAATCACAGTTCAGTTGCAGGTCGTTGATTTCTTTGAATAGCAAACATCTTACTCAAGATCTAAACCTATACCTCCATGAGTTATGGGAACGCATTGAAACCGATACATCCTTGGTGAAAAATGAGGCATATCGGCTAAAAAACCATTGTATGCGGACAAGAGACATTAAAGGTGCCGTTCAATCTTCGATTTTGCTGTCGCAAGCATACTGGCACCTGATGGATTACCGGCGAGGTTTAAAATCCATTCAAAATGCGCTCAAACTGCACAAATCGCAAACCGAACTCGACAGTCTCGGCCAGATTTACCACATCCATGCATTGCACCTCTGGGGTCAAGGCAAGTATGTCTCGGCAAAACAGTACTGGCTAAACTCGCTCGAAAACGCACTTCTGATGGATGAAACCACTTTAGAACTGGAATCGCTCATCGGGATTGGTAACGTTTGGCGAATTACCGGAAACCTGGAAGAAGCAAAACGAGCACATGCGCATGTCGCAAGTGCCGCGCAGTTAAGTGGCCATAAAGCCATTGAAGGCAAATCACTTATCTTACTGGCCTGGGACCTGAAATTACTTAAAGCCTACAACTACATGCTGCCCGTCCTAGACCGGGCAGAAACCGTTCTTGAGGGAATTTTTAATCCAACATGGACAGCGGAAATTCACGATTTCCGTGGCATCGCACTTTTAGGGATGGGAAGACTCAAACAGGCTGAAGATTCATGTTTAGTTGCTTACCAAATTGCCAGTGACCATGAGCAAACCTGGATGATGACCCACTGCAATATCAGCAGTGCCCAAATTGCGGCCGCCAAAGAAGACTATAAGGCTTCCCTTGCCTGGTTGGAAAAGGCTGAGCAAACGGCCCGGCAATTTGACAAAGGTGAATTGCTGTCACAAATATGTGACCAACAAACTGACGTGGCTGAAAAAACCGGTGACTACAAACTCGCTCTGCAATCTTATAAGAAATATCGTCGATACACAGAAGCTATTTTAAAAGAGAAATCCATTGTCTCGGCGCGCGACAAAACCGCCACATCGCCAAAACAACTCGACCGGCGGGCAATGAAAATTCTCTCCAGCCGGGAAGCCACATTACTTCAACAACGCCTGACGGACATTCTGCTCACATCAGATAACCGACCTGATGTAGTCGGCGGTATGGAGTGGGAACAAAACATAGAAAAAGCCAGAAACGACACCTCTGATTCTCAATACCACATCGTGTCTGTAACGCATTCGAATCCGGCTTTTCTCAGCAAAGCAACTTCGTTGTTAATCAATCTTTTGAATAAAGATGAAATTGTATGCGAAACCAAACCTCATACGTATTGCATCCTGACAAAGCGCTCCAGTGAAGGGGCATTGCGCCTCAAAAGCGATATTGCAAAAGTGCTCTCTTCTTTCCCCTGGGAAGCTGGTATGTCGTCCATGCCACTCCCGACGGTCGAACTGCAAGCACTGACAAAAATTCAGGTTGTTGCTCCAACACGTAAAACCGGAGGCATTGCGCTGTTGTCATGACGGTAAACACACTGACTAAACGTCTTGAAGAAGAAGGCATTGATATTGCCAATCTCGAGCCACAGAAAGCTTTCAAAGCCTGGTCGTTGATTACTGAACTCACTGAAGAGCACTCTTCAGAAGCGTTACAAAGTCTGTACCAGTGCGCGAAAGCCGCCAGTCATTCAGGACATATCGAAACCAGCAACAATTATCTGTATGAAGCCAAAGCGTACTGTAATCAACTGGACGACAAGGAAACGGCGCTCAAAATATACACACTGTTAAGCAACAACTACACAGACATGGGTGACTATCACTCCGCCCTGTCTTCATTGCTCGAACTTGCCACTCTAGCCTCAGAGTATGGTGACATGGACGCATACGTTCATGCCCTGGTTGGTATCGGCAACCTCTGTGTTGTTTATGGTAACCATAAACGCGCAATGCAGTATTTTGACCGGATTGCCCGGGTCGACCATTTGTTGAACTCAATGCTTCTGCGGCTCAGGTATCGGTTGTTTACCGTCAGCAGTTTGCTGGAACTTCACGACACCGCAACTGCGCATAAAATGCTGATGCAATGCGAGGAAATGGCAAAGATTGCTGACGTCGCTGAGCAGGATGAGCATACCCTTGTTTGCCAGATAGCGCTTTACCGGGCGAAGCTTCAAAGGCTTCAGGGCAACAACCATAAAGCGCTCAACACACTTTCTAAGGCTAAGCTGCTGAGCAGAAAACATAACACCTTCTGGATGCGGGGCATTCTGGCTATTGAAGCCGCAAAGAGCCTGATTCAGTTAGGAAAACCGGATACGGCAGCGTTTTTGATCCAGCGACAACTTAGCCGGGCTGACCTGACCGTCCCTACTGCATCAATCAAATCGCTGCTTGAAACCCAAAGCAGGGCTTACACCGCTTGCGGGCTATTTTTTAAAGCCCTTGAAAGGCAAAAGCTCGCGCATGAAATTTCCAAAAATATCATTCAACGCTCTCCCATCTCTGATCTGGAGGGTCAGGTGATGCGCAAACTTTCCAACCTGGAACTAAAGTTCAGGCTTATTGTTTCTGAAAAAGAGAACAAACTGCTGAAAGCGGCTCATGAATATCACAAAAATACCGTAGCCCAATTGGAAGAAGATGTTTACCGCGATGCACTTACCGGCCTTTACAATCGCCGAGGACTGGATAAAAAGCTTGATGAGCTGACTAAAAAGACGTCAGTTTCCCTGCTAATTCTTGACATAGACCACTTTAAAGCGGTGAACGATGAGCTCTCTCACCTTACCGGCGACAAGGTACTGGAAACCCTGGGTGAACTTATTAACCGGTATTTCAGAAAAGAGGCATTTGCCACGCGGTTTGGCGGGGAGGAATTTGTTATCCTTCTTGAGCACTCCAATCTTGCCGTCGCCTGGCAAACCGCTGAAGTATTCAGAAAGCTGGTAGAAACCTACGATTGGTCAGCATACCTTCCTGACAGAACCCTCACGGTGAGTATTGGTGTCACACAATTTGCTACCGACAATGAAAAAATAAAATCGGCTCTGTATCGCGCAGACAAAGCGCTTTATACAGCCAAGGCAAAAGGCCGAAATGCTGTGTGCATAGAGCCACCTTCGCCGAAAGCAAAGGATGTACCCATATATGGTATAAATAACCAAGGAAGGAAACAATGAAAACGATCGGCATCATTGGTGGTTAGACTGGCACTTGAATAGGAGATTTACTCTCCCGAATCAGTCAGCCGGATAACTTTTCCATTTCCTTCATCGGTGAGAAGATAAACTGCACCATCCGGGCCGGATACCACGTCCCGGATACGGCCAAATTTACCGTCCAGCATCCTTTCCGCTTCTGTCACTTGCCCGTTTTCATCAATTTCCAGCCGAACCAACAGTCCAAATTTCAGTGAACCAACCAGTAAGTCTCCCTGCCATTCAGGGAAAACTGCACCGTCATAAAAAGCCATACCAGACGGGGCGATAGACGGGACCCAATACAGTGCAGGCTGCTCCATACCCGCTTTATGGGTTCCCTCTCCGATTTTTGTTCCCAACCCGTAATTGACGCCATAGGTAATCACCGGCCAGCCGTAGTTTTTTCCTGCTGAAGTAAGGTTGACTTCATCACCGCCCTGTGGCCCATGTTCATGGGTCCAGATATTCCCGCTGGCATCCTTTGCGATACCCTGAATATTACGATGGCCGAAGCTGTATATTGCCGGCTTGGCGTTCCCTTGGCTGGTAAAAGGATTTCCGGGATAAGGGTCACCATCATGAGTGAGTTTCAACATCGTCCCTACATGATCGGCCAACGATTGTGCCCGCTCCCGATGACCACGGTCACCCAGGGTAACGTAGAGCGCATCGCCATCAATCAGTAGACGGCCACCGAAGTGCCTGCCACCTCCCAGCTTGGGAGCAGAACGGAAAATCACTCTTCCGTCTTCCAGACGATCACCAGAAAGTTTCGCCCGGAAAACGGAGGTACCTGCTTTTCTGAAATCGCCCCCTTCAGCAAAGGCAATAAACAAAATACCGCTTTCGGAGAAATCAGAAGAGAGCGCTATACCCATCAGCCCTCCCTGCCCTTTTTCAACAAAGTTTGGTACACCGGAAACATCGGTCACTTTGCCGCGTGAGTCAACACGCTTTATGCCACCGTTTCTCTCCGAGACCAGCATGTCGCCGTCGGGTAAGAACTGCAGCCCCCAAGGATGGTCTAGCCCCTCAGCAATGATATCCGCCGAGATAGCGTAGTCCTTGGATGAAACAGAGGTCGCGGCACTAACCGTTGTGGCACCGGTTAAACAAAGAAAAAGAGAGAAAAGAAGATTCCTGCCCGCCCTGACCATACCTTGCTCCCTTGTTTAGAATGTGGACAAATAAGTATAAAGGAGAAAACCTCAAACATTCCCTTCATGAATATTTAACATTCAAAGGTTGATTTGATTGATATTTGATCTATTATGACGATACGTCAATTTTGACTAATCGTCATAAATGAAAAATTCATCATCAACATTACGTGTTAAACTGTTTCAGAAAGGAGATTCCCCCAACGCTGAAAATGCTGAGTGATTATGTTCGGAAAACATTGCAAACGTGGTGAAAACAAACAGTGCTTTTTCAAAGCCGTAAAGTCAAAAAAGCAATTAGCTATTGCTGACAGAGAGCATGATTGGTGCGTCTTGCTGTAAACCTGGTCGCTGAAGGAGGTTACGGAAACCTCACAATGGATAAGTTGGCAGCAGCAAGCCCTTACTCTAAAGGCACCATCTACAACCATTTTTGCAGTAAAGAAGACGTCATTGCTGCATTTGCGATTCTGGCACTTAAAAAAAACATAAACCTGTTTCAAAAGGCGCTCTCTTTTGAAGGGAATACGAGAGAAAAACTGGTTGCTTTCCATGTGGCTTACACCACCTTTTTCTCCCTTGAGCCGGTGCTCTCTAACTGTGTCTTGGTCGCTAAGTCACCTTGGGTGAAAGAAAAAGCGTCTCAGGAAAGATTGGCGAAAATGAATGAGTTGGATGACACTTTGGTCGCCAATGCAGATGGCTTAGTGACCCAAGCCGTTGAGCAAGGTGTTCTCTCACTCAGTCAGGCGGCCAGCACTGACACCATTGTTTTTGGTAACTGGGCACTGGGATTTGGCGCTAACTCATTGATAAACAGTGCGAGAAATGCGACCTGCATTGAGCGGGTTCAGGATCCTTTTACTGTGTTGAATATCATCAATATGTTGCTTGATGGTATGGGATGGAAACCGCTCTCAAGTGAACTTGACTACAGGAAAACCTGGCGACGCGCCGAAAAAGAACTCTTCTCTGAAGAATTAGCGTTGTTGAAGGAACAAACCCAGAGTTAACCGGAAAGTGAAAAGATGAACAAACCCGCAATGCGGGTTTTATAAGCAAATTATTTGACGAAGTGTCAGAAAACTGGAACAGATGTTTTCTCTTAGTGAAAACCCTCCATAACGTTTTGTGCTGACACTTTCAGAAACATCGATTGATATAAACAACGAAACCGGCAACTGCCGGTTTTCAAACAAACTTTTTTGACGAAACGTCACAAATGGAGTCAGTGATGCGTACTCAACTTTTACAGCTTCCAATAAGCTATGCCAAAACAACAATATTTGTGGTTCTGGCACTGCTGTTCCTGGCAACAGTCGGAGGAAAAAATCTTTATTTCAGAGGCGACTACAATATCTTTTTTGATGGAACCAACCCACAGTTAGAAGCCTTTGAAGAAATCCAAGCAACCTTCAATAAAACCGATAATCTCGCTATCGTTATCTCCCCTCCAACTGGTGAGATATTTTCTGAAACCTACCTCACCATGCTTCGGCAATTTACGGAGGATGCCTGGCAAATACCGTACTCAAGCCGGGTAGATTCCATCGCAAATTATCAGCACACCGAAGCGTTCGAAGATGACCTGCTGGTTGAAGACTTGCTATTGGAAGACTACCCACTTGATGAACCGCGTATCAATAAGGTTCAGGGTATCTCGGTTTCTGAACCCGCATTGTTAAACGCGGTGATTTCCGAGAAAGGGGATGTATCGATTGTTAATATTACCGTCCAGTTACCTGAGGCAAACAAAACTGCCGAGGTAATGGAGGTGGTCACCTACGCCGACACCATGCTGGACCGCTACAGGGCAGAATATCCGGGCATCGAGTTTCACAAAGCTGGCATTATTGCCATGAACTACAACTTCATGATGTCTGCACAGCAGGACTCAAGCACCCTGGTGCCAACTATGTTGCTCATCATCCTGCTGTTCCTTAAATTCATGCTGCGTTCTATATTTGCGGTCGTGGCAACGTTGCTGGTCATCATTGGGTCTGTTGCCGCGACCATGGGCTTATCGGGCTGGGCGGGAATGTTCCTCAGTACCGGTACGGTGAATGTCCCTACCCTCGTCCTGACTCTCGCCGTTGCCGACTGTGTACATGTCATTGCCACCATGCGGCAATCCATGCAGCATGGGAAATCCAAATTTGAGGCTATCAAGCACAGTATCCAGCTCAATTTTGTTCCCATCTGGGTCACATCCGTCACAACGGCAATTGGCTTTCTGATGATGAACGCCTCTGATTCTCCGATACTCCGCGACTTCGGTAACCTTTCTGCGCTGGGAGTCATTATCGCCTGTATCCTTTCAGTGACCTTGCTCCCGGCATTGCTGATGGTTCTGCCTATCCGGATAAAGCAAAAAACCGAAGAAGAGCATTTTGGCTACATGGACAAACTCGGTGACCGGGTTGTTCGCTACCGCAAAACTCTTCTCCCGGCGTCTATCCTGGTATTGGTTGGTGCGGGCTCCATGTTGCCGCTTAACGTCGTCAACGACGAGTCAGTGAAATACTTTGGTAAAGGCAACGAATTCCGGGAGGCGGCTGATTTTATGGAATCTCATATCAGCGGGATGACCAATATCAGTATCGCCATTGAATCCGGCGAATCACAGGGGGTTGCCGATCCTGCATTCCTAAAAACGCTGGAAGACTTTACACAATGGTTGCGGGCCCAGCCTGAAACAGACCACGTAGCCAGCCTCGCTGACGTGTTCAAACGCCTGAACAAGAACATGCACGGTGATGACGACTCCTATTATCGCTTGCCTCAGGACCGAGAGTTAGCAGCTCAGTACCTCCTTCTTTACGAGATGTCTCTCCCCTACGGCCTTGACCTTAACAACCAGATCAATATCGACAAGTCTGCCGTCCGTCTTGTACTCACTACGGACAACCTCGGCAGCAAACAGTTGGTTGAGCTGGAAAACCGCATCCACGCCTGGTTTAACGAAAATGCTCCGGCATATTCGATCAAAGCCTCAAGTCCTGCCCTGATGTTCGCCCACATTGGTGAAACAAACATGGCCAGCATGCTGAAATCGCTGCCAATAACCTTACTGCTTATCTCGGCGCTTATGATTTTCGCACTTCGTTCATTGCGGCTTGGCATCATCAGCGTTGTTCCCAACATGGCACCCGCCATAATCGGCTTTGGTATGTGGGGGCTGCTGTCTGGTGAAATCAACCTGGGGCTGTCGGTAGTGGTCACGCTGACATTGGGAATCGTGGTCGATGACTCTGTGCATTTCCTCAGCAAATACCGCTACGCACGCCTGCAGGGTAAAAACGCCGAAGACTCTGTCCGTTATGCATTCCACACTGTCGCCCGGGCCTTTGGATAACCACTGTTGTTTTAGTGGCCGGCTTCCTGGTTCTCGCAATGTCGGATTTCCGGTTGAACAGCGACATGGGCCAGCTCAGCGCACTGATTATTTCCATCGCGCTCGTGGTTGATTTTGTCATGTTGCCGGCACTGCTGATGATATTCGACAGAAAACCCATGAAAGCCAGAGAAACCGTATCCAGTGCAGCACCGTTGGTTTAGCCGCATTCGGCCATCGGATTTGCGCAATACACCAAGGATTGATGAAAAGGAGAGAAAGATGAAATTCATGCGTTGGAGTCTTATTCCGTTGCTGCTGGTGTCTGCATCTGCCTTTGCAGACGCAGCCAAAGGGCTGGAAATTGCAAAAGAGCGGAAAGCCCGGGATATCGGCTGGGGTGATTCGGTCGCTGAAATGACCATGATCCTGAAATCTGCCAGTGGCAATACCAGTAACAGGTCGATGCGTCTGAAAACGCTCGAGGTCGACGGAGACGGTGACAAAGGGCTGACGATTTTCGATGAGCCAAGGGATGTGAAAGGAACAGCCTTTCTCAACTTTTCCCATACGACTAAACCGGATGACCAGTGGCTCTACCTGCCCGCGTTAAAGAAAGTGAAGCGTATTGCGTCGCGGAACAAATCCGGTCCTTTTATGGGCAGCGAGTTTGCGTATGAGGACCTGAGTTCGTTTGAGATTGAAAAATACACGTTCAATTACCTGCGTGACGAACCTCTCGACGATCAGCAGACGTTTGTTCTGGAGCAGATACCTACCGACAAAAACTCTGGGTATACCCGGCAGGTGGCGTGGATCGACCAGGTGCACTATCGCCCGCTCAAAGTCGAGTTTTATGACCGCAAAGGATCGCTGCTCAAAACTCTTGAGCTCAAGGATTATAACCAATATCTCGACCAATACTGGCGCCCACACCGCATGGAAATGCAGAACCATCAGACAGGAAAAAGTACGGTGCTTACCACTGGGAAGATGGCTTTCCAAACCGGTTTAAGCGATCGGGATTTCAACAAAGCCAGCTTAAAACGCGCGCGGTAGAGGGGGTGAAATGAAGCAGGAATAGTAGGGGCAACTTGCTTACTGATTTCCGTCAGCTCTCCATCCGTTGCGGCGGATTTCAGTGGGAATGTCAATCTTGAACACCGCCAGTTCTTCCAATCCGGGCTGAGTGGGCAGGACAATGAACAGACATCGTTGGTTGTCGAGCCAGAATGGTATACCGAATGGAATGATGGCAATTCGACGCTGACATTTCAGCCGTTTGCCCGTCTCGACAGTCTTGATGACGACCGCACCCACGGTGATATCCGGGAACTGATGTTTATCCATGTGTTTGACGATTATGAATTTCACGCCGGGATCGGAAAAGTATACTGGGGTGTGGCTGAATCACAGCATCTGGTCGATGTTGTCAATCAGTCAGATCTGGTTGAATCGGTAGATGGGGAGCAAAAGCTCGGCCAGCCCATGACAATGTTTAAAGCGGTGAAAGATTGGGGAACTGTGGATGTGTTCATCCTTCCTTACTTCCGTGAACTGACCTTTGCGGGCACCGAAGGCCGGTTGAGGCCACTGTTACCGATAAGTGACAACGCCCGCTATGAAAGCTCTGCCGAAGAGACACATATTGATGTCGCCACCAGGTACAGCCATTATGTCGGCGATTGGGATTTTGGTTTTTCCTGGTTTAAGGGAACCAACCGAGACCCTTATCTGTTGGTATCCGGCAACACATTGATCCCTTACTACGCCAGATGGAACAGGTTTCCGCAGACATACAGAAAGTCAGCGGAGACTGGCTCTGGAAGCTCGAAGCGAGGTACCGGGACAGCCGCGACAACCATACTGCATTGGTCGGAGGGTTTGAGTATACCTTTGTCGGTGTCTTTGATTCTTTCTGGGATGTCGGTGCCCTGGCAGAGTACCAATATGACTCCAGGGGCGAGGAAAGTCAGTCCTCCGCACAAAATGACCTTTTCGTCGGAACCCGGCTTGCACTCAACGATGCGGAAGGAACAGAGATACTTTTGGGGATCAGCCAGGACCTTGACTACAACAGTGTCAGGAGCGGACGAATTGAGGCTTCAGCCCGGATAGATAACAACTGGAAATGGCGGGCAAATGCGTGGTGGTTCAACAGTGATGAACCCGATGACTTTCTCTACTTCATTCGTAAAGACGACTTTGTCGAGGTTGCTATCGAATATTACTTTTAAGTGGGTTAACTTCTTCCGCGATTGGGCAGGCGCTGGTATCGGCCTGCCCTTTTTTCTTTTTTATTTCGCGCGGTTAAACGTTACTACCTGGTAAGAAAGTGGTGTAACAACCGGGCGGGCATGATCAATATAGTCAATCACACCTTGTGCATCTGTGTTGCAGCGGGTGTTTTCTGCTTTACAGTTTGGAGCGGAACCAAGGTAATTAACCTTATATTTATCTCCGACCTTGCTGATATTTTTCACTTTAAACCCGGTCAGCTTGCCGTCAACATATACCACATCCACTCGGCCAGACTTGTCTTTCTGAGCTGTGTACAGTGGGGTCCAGCCATCGTTTCCGGTCGCGTTGTAGTTATTGATGGCAACATTGTACGTTTTGTTGTCATCCAGAGGCGTCCAGACCGGGTTAACCTCGGTGCCTGTCATCACCTCAACACTGTCTATTCTGCCTGCTTTGTAAGGTGTCGTTTCGGTGTAGGTGTAACGAATATGGCCACCGTAAGGGAACTTGCCGGCATGGGAGCCCTCTGGCAGAGTTTTGGTTACCGCTTCGTTAAGCAGTTGACGGATGACTTTGCCCTTTACCGGAACCACAGACATGTAGTTTGAAAATGGCAGCAGCTCCAGCGAGACGTTGCCTTCGCGGTACTCTCCGGCTTCAATATTGGTACGAATACCTCCAGCACCAATCAGAGAAAAGTCCACTTTCATACCGGTAACCGCCTGTACTTGCGGCTCATTTGCCCAGTAGTACTGACCTTCGGCAACAATGGGAGCGACGTCAGAACCGTGGTTATCAGTGCCGCGGTCACCCGGGCGACGTTCATGTTTCAGTTCTTCCGGAACCCGACCAATAATTTCGCCGTAAGCCTTATCCACTGCAGGCTTGTATTTGGTGTTAATCAGTTGGCGCATGGCGGAATCTTCATCGCTGATAACAATGTTGTCCTGACGAGCAATGAAGGCTTCCGCCTGTTTCATTTGTTCCGGCGTGAAGTGGGTTTTGCTGTCACGGGCCGGGCTCGAATAAAAGTCATCATTGCTCAGCAACGTATTGCCACCCTTGCAGTTCACGATGTGCCCGGCGGTGTCAAATGATACCTTCACTTCACCGATTGCCTGAGCATATTCCCCAGCCTGTACCACACAGGTTTTGCCTGATCCGTCTGGATTACTCACCTGTTGGGCATACTTGCCATTATTTGCCAGACCAAGGTTAGTAAAATCACCCAACAAGGTATGAGAATGACCACCAACAATCAGGTCAATCCCGTTCACTTTTGATGCCAGATTAATATCAGCGGCATTTCCGATATGGGTAAGCGCAACGATATTATGAATACCCTTACTTTCCAGATAATTAACTGTTTTTTGCGCGGACTTTTCCAAATTCTTAAATCGGACTTTTCCGGTATGAGGTGCAATATCCGGCATGTCATCAAGCACAAGGCCAAAAATTGCAACAATATCCTTATCTTTCGGAAGAGTATTAATATCGTTCACCCGTGTTTTTTTATTTCCGTCAAAGGCATAAATCACATAAGGACGTAAGTTTTGTTGTCCTTTTAAATCTGCGTCTTTGCTGACATCCATATTGGCTGCTAACACCGGGAAGTTAACAGATGAAATGAAGGTGTTCAGTTTTGCATTACTGATATCGAATTCGTGGTTTCCCAACGCCATCGCATCGAGTTGCATCCGGCTCAACAAGTCGGCATTCATTGCGCCTTTATTGATTTTGAAATAAGCACTGCCCTGCCAGGCATCTCCACCGTGAAGGAACAGGAAACTCTCGTTACTTTCTTTTGCCGCTTTACGGTACTGCTCCGCCTTCTCTTCCAGACGTGGGTAACCGCCGAACTCGTTGTAGACCGCCTGCCCGTCCATTTTGAATCCGGATTTTACCGGGTCGAAATTAGAGTGAGTGTCGTTTATGTGGGCTACGGTGAGATCAAAGGTGGTCTGTGGGTGCTGGAAAGACGAGCAACCGGCAAGCATCAACGCAGCAGAAAGCATGGAAAGGGGTTTTATCAATGACATGTTATGCCTGGCTTTATGATTTGAGTGATTTTTGAACGGATTTCCCTAAAAGATTTCTTTGGAAAAACAGCGAGGGAAAAGTGCCCGAAATATACTGAATGGCTTGTAAGCGAGCAAACGTTTTCGGTAGCGAAAAATAGCAAAAGCCGCAATCAAAGTTTTAATTTTTGACTTCAAATCCTGCTTTTAAGCATTCATGCTTTATCAGATGATGGTGCATTGCTTATCAGAAAACGAATTTGTTCATATTGTGTTCAGAACCGGGCTTGTAACTTATATTTCGCAGCAACTAATTCACAACAAAGATAAAGCCCCCCGTCTTGTACCATGAGGAAATGACATGAAGAACGTTATTATCAGTCTGGTCGCACTTATCACTGGCTTTATCACACTGATGTTTGCCGCAGTTGTTGGCCTTTTCGCTACTGCAACAGCCATCATTGCCCGTCCGTTTCTCCGCCGTAAACTGGCGAAGATGAGAGTTCAATCTCAGTATGAGAATCATGGTCAGGTCATTGAGGGAGAGTTCACTGATATTTCAGCGAAAAGCTGATTGTTGTGTCCATTTTTCTGTATAATCACGCGATTACGAATTTTGGGTAATTCCTGGGTCTGCCCGGTTACCCGGTTTGGCGTCAAACACAGAGGAAAGCATGCAGCGAGTGGAACAAAATCTGCTTCAGCGATTGCAGATTACTGACAGGGAAATTGAACGCAGAAAAGAACTGCTGGGAATAACGTACAGTGATATCCAGCAGCTCTCTTTAGCTCTGCCAATCGTTGAAGCTAGTCTTTGCACCATTGTCGATGCATTCTTTACCCACCAGCTTAACCAGCCAGAAGTTGTCGAATTTTTCGATGACGCAGAAACGCTGGAGCAGTTACGCTATTCCCAAACGCACTACATCCTCGAGCTATTTTGCGGTTGTTACGACGAAAAGTATGTGAGCACCCGTTTACGTATCGGACTGATTCACAAAAGAATTGGTCTGGACACCAAGTTTTACCTGGCATCATTGCAGACACTGAAAACCATCCTTATCAAAGAAATTTGTCAGCACGCTGGATTTAAAAACAACCCCATTCCGGTTATTACCGCGCTGGAAAAAATCATTAATTTTGATGCCGGGCTGGTCCTGGACACCTACTTCGACTGCATGATGAATGGTGCCAAAATGGCAAGAAAACGCGCTGAACGTTACGCAGAAGAGCTGGAACTTAAAGTAAAAGAACGAACGAGACTGCTCGGAACAGATCCAGTGACCGGCCTGCAAAACGTGCGTTATCTTCTGGATACCTTCAACAAAATGATCCAATCTGCAGCGCCGGCAAGAACCTCTTTCGTTTGTCTATATCGATATTAATGATTTCAAATTGGTCAATGACCGATACGGGCACCAGCGAGGTGACGAAATTCTCAGGCAGGTTGGTGACGCCATCAAATCCGTTTCTCGCATCGAAGATGCAAGTTTTCGCTACGGCGGCGATGAATTTTGTGTCATTTTGCCAAACTGTACAGAAGAGCACGCCCTGAGCGTATTCTGCCCTCGCATCGTTCAGGCACTTAACTGCCGGGTACTTCCATTAGCCTTAGCTTAGGTGCGGTACAAACAGGGCCGGATTGCTACAGCA
>BAXG01000067.1 GCA_001310455.1 Photobacterium sp. JCM 19050 | reverse complement strand
TCTGTGGGTTAACTACGGCAATGGCTGGACCAAAGCCTCCGGCGATTTCAGCCGTGGTAACTGGATCACCGTCCCCGCCAATAAAGGCTCTTTCCAGGTGCGCATGGCCACCAAGGAAGACGGCACCTACGAAGGCAATGAATCTTTCACTATCCGGGCGCGGACCGACAACCATTCTTCATTGAAATCCGGTACCGTCACTATCCGGGATGACGAGTCAGCACCTAAGGTTGCTTCTATCGAGCAACTGCGTGACGGCGTTGAAGGTGGCACGTCACCGGGTTGGACGCTTAAGCTTAATAACCCGGCAGACACCGCAACTAAAGTGAAGCTGCACTTCAATGATGCGGACCATCAGGCTGACCACGGTACTGATTACTCCGGCCGCGTGTATGTCTACAACCTCTCCGGCCAGAAGATTGGCGAAGTCGTGCTGAACAGCGCGAACGGGTACAAGGCAGATATCACTGTACCTGCCGGCCACTCTGGCGTACGCTCTATGCCCAGACCCTTAACGACAACGTCTATGAGGGCGATGAGACCATCAAAATCCGCGCTGCCGTTTACGGCCGCCAGAACTGGGTAACATCAGAAGCGGCAGACATCACCGATGATGCCGACAAGCCGGAAGTGACCTCCATCTCCCGCCTGCAAGACGGCATTGAAGGTGGTCAGTGGGCCGGATGGACACTGAACCTGGATAAGACATCCACATCCAACAACACCGTCACCATGCGTGTAAGCGACAGCCTGCATGAAGCCGACTTCGGACGTGATTACACCGGTGTTTTCCATATCTATAACGGCAGCACCAGAATCGGCTCGGTCAACCTGAACAGCTCCAATGGCTGGAAGTCCAACTTCACCGTGCCAGCAGGTGTGAAAGCCCTGAAGGTTTATGCCCAACCGAAAGACGATGCCACCTACGAAGGCAAAGAAAGCATCAAGTTCCAGGCGATTGCCAGCGGCCAGAGCAACTGGGTAACGTCCTCAGCTTCTTACATCACCGATGAAGCCGATATGCCTCAGTGGCAAATCGGTAACACTTCTGTCTCTGAGGGTGGTTATTTGGTTTGGAATGTATCCGTACATACTGCGACCAAAGGCGACTCCTGGACCGAAGTCAACTTCGCCAACGGCTCAGGCCAAATCGGTACAGATACGTCCAATGCCGGCTATTTCCAGGCATCATACGACGGAGGCAGAACATGGGGTGCTTCCAAGTACTACGGAGATATGCTCATTGTCCCAGCAGGTTCCAAGAGCTTCAAAGTGCGCCTTGCGACAACTGAAGATTCAACCTACGAGGGCAACGAAACCGTCACCATCAAGGTAACAGAGCGCGGTAGCTCAACCGGTGTCGTCAAAACGACCACCACCGCAACCGGTACGATTACGAATGACGATGCTGCGCCAAAAGTCGCATCAATCGAGCAATACCGTGACGGGGTTGAAGGTGGTACATCACCGGGCTGGACCCTGAAACTGAACAATCCGTCCCAAACTGCTACAACGGTACGTCTGAACTTCCATGACAGTTACCATGAAGCAGACCATGGTGCCGACTACTCAGGACGTGTGTACGTTTACAACCTTTCCGGCCAGAAAATTGGTGAAGTTGTACTGAGTGCTTCAAACAACTACCAGGCAAACATCACCGTACCAGCCGGCCAGACGGGAGTGCGCTTGTACGCCCAAACCCTCAATGACAATGTCTACGAGGGTGATGAAACCATTAAGATCCGTGCTGCCGTCAGTGGCCGCCAGGGCTGGGTAACCTCAGAAGCCGCTGATATCACCGATGACGCCGACAAGCCTACGCTTAGCGTCGCGGATACCCATTCAAACAGCCGTGTTTATGAAAATGACTGGGCTTACTTCAAACTCAAACTCAGCAAACAAGTTGATCAGGATGTCGACGTCAAAGTCAGCGTCTACACCGGCTCTGGTTCTTACGTATCCAACCAGGATCTCGGTAATTACCAGTATTGGAACGGCTCAAAATGGGCTGAGTTTGAAAGCGGCAGACCACTGACATTTGCTGCCAAACAGACTGAAATCCAGCTCCGAGTCAAACCCATCAACGACAACATCGCTGACGGAAATGAAACCCTGTTGGTAAGGGCGCAGCCTGCATCGGGTGAGACGCATATTGGCGGTGGGCAGGTTTCTGACACTGTCACAGTTATCGACCGAGGTTACCGCGATATGAGCAACGCCAAAGGAGGCCATGTTCACTGGCACGCCGATGGCAGTAACAAAGAGTGGGTAACCGGTAACGGTTGGCGCAGTGGAGAGAAAGTTGAATTGATCGGCCCAGACGGCAGAACTTACACCGTATGGGCTGACAACAACGGGAACTTCACAAAGAGTGGCTATGACCTCTTCACCAGAGACGGAACCCTCACGGCAAAAGGCAAGTACACAGGTCATGTGGATACCATCTCCATTGCACCAAGTCTCACGCCTATCGTACTGGATCTGGATGGCAACGGTATTGATACCAGCAGCGTAATGACGGACAGCGTTAATTTCGATTTCGACGGCGATGGCGTCAATACCAAAACCGGCTGGATTTCAGGTAACGATGGACTTCTCGTCCGGGATATCAATGACGACGGCAAGATCAACGACGGTTCAGAACTGTTTGGTTCTGATACCCGACTTGAGGACGGTTCCCGCGCCAGTGATGGTTACCAAGCGCTTGCCCAGCATGACACCAACGCTGACGGCATCATCAACAAGGATGACGAAATCTTTGATGAGCTGCAGATCTGGGTAGATAAAGATCATGATGGGGTGACTGACGAAGGTGAGCTTCTCAGCCTTGACGAAGCAGGTGTGGCATCGCTCAACCTCAACGCCGAGGAAGGTGATGAATACAGCTCAACCAACCGGCTTGGCATGGTGTCAGATTACACCACCACTGACGGTGAAACCCGCGATATGGCGGATGTCTGGTTTGCAAATGAGGTTCAACCAACGATGCCCTGGTCGAAAACAATATGATCAGCGGTCTCAGCGGTGACGATCTCATATGGCGCAGTCAGGATGTTGAAAATATTGCCGTTTCAGACACGATCACCGACTTTGTGGTTGGTGAGAGCAAACTGGACCTCACCGATCTGGTGAAAGACAAGAATGAACAAATCCTGGATGCAGATCAGGTCGATATTTTTGACCGTGACGGCTCGCTGGTACTGCGTGTAGACACGGACGGTGACCATACCTGGAACCAGGAAATCATTCTGCAAAATGTCACCCTGGACGATATCACTGACGAAAACGGTGTTATCAAAAACGGCATTTTAGAGGATGAAAATGTTAAGCAACTGTTTGAAAACGCTGTAAGTACAGATATAGTAAATAACACTCATATCCCACTGGAAGACCCACTACAGGATTTCCCTTAATGCACTTACATCCTGTTGGAGAGCCGATATCGATGTACCTCGACCCGCAAGGATAGGTAGAAAACAGTGAGAGCAGCAGAAAACATGAAACCTCAGTGGAGCATTCCAGCCTCCGTACAAACCACTGAGGACCCGCTTCTGGACTGTCTTGTGCTCCTTACCGAGCATTACGGCACCCCTTGCTCCAGCGAAGCACTGGTTGCCGGTCTGCCAATGACCGGCGCCAGGCTTTCACCTGATCTTTTTCCACAGGCATCATCCCGGGCCGGGTTAACATCCCGCCTTATCCGAAAACCTCTGGACAACATCAGCCCGCTTTTGTTGCCCTGTGTCCTGTTGCTAAAAGACCAGAAAGCCTGCTTACTCAGGGAGTTTGATTCAGCGAACAACCGCGCAGTGATCCAGTTGCCCGAAAACGGGGGGGAAACAGAACTTCCTATTGAGGAACTGGAAGCCTTTATGTGGGTTATGCGCTGCTGGTTAAAAAGCAATACCGCGGCGACCAGAGTGTCGACATTCACCAACACGACGCGAAAGGTCATTGGCTCTGGTCAATGGTTCGCGATGCCAGCCCAATTTACCGGGATGCACTGATAGCGTCCGTTGTGGTGAACCTGTTCGCGTTGGTATCACCGCTGTTCATGATGAATGTGTACGACAAAATCGTACCCAACCTGGCATTCGAGTCCCTTTGGGTGCTTGCCAGCGGCGCTGCAATCGCATTTTTCTTCGACTACATCCTCAGAAACCTTCGCAGCTCTTTGATTGATATTGCCGGTAAAAAATCGATATCATCGTCTCGAGCCGACTTTTTGCCAAAGCAATGGGAATGCCGCTTGAAAAGCGCTCCCCGAGCGTAGGTGGCATGGCAAAACAGCTCAGTGAATTCGACAGTGTGCGGGACATGTTAACGTCTGCCACCATCACCGCGCTGGTGGATTTGCCGTTTGCGATCATGTTCCTTTTTATTATCTACGTAGTCGCCGGCGACCTTGCCGCAGTCCCGCTTGCTTCCGGTCTGTTTATCCTGGGTTACACCTTTGCAATCCAGCCAAAACTACGGGCAGCAATTGAGGAAAGTAACAAATACGCCAGCCTGAAAAACGGCCACCTGATAGAAAGCCTCACGGCTATCGAATCCATTAAAGCCAACGTGGCGGAAGGTATCGTCCAGAAGACCTGGCAACAGATGATCGCCCACACGGCGAACTGGAACCTGAAGGTTAAAAAGATCTCGCAGTCGGTCTCTTATCTGGCGACTTTTGTCACCCAGTTGACGTCCGTCGGTGTCGTTATTCTGGGTGTCCACCGTGTAGCAGACGGTGACATTTCCATGGGTGGCATCATTGCCGCCGTTATGCTTTCCGGCCGAGTGGTTTCACCAATGGCACAACTCGCAAGCCTGCTGACCCGCGGAAACCAGACGGCCAGCGCCCTTCGGCAGCTCAATACCATCATGAACGAAGACGACGAATTTGCCGACAAGGGCCACCTTATCAGCCGAAAGCGCCTTACCGGTCATATCCAGTCTGACAATATCTCCTTCAGTTACCCGAATACCGAAAAGCCAGTGCTGTATCCGAGTTCCCTGACCATCAAAGCCGGGGAGAATATCGCTGTTATCGGCAAAAATGGCTCGGGTAAAACCTCGGTGCTGAAAATGCTGGCCGGGCTCTATCAACCTTCCCAGGGGAGCCTGCGGTTTGATGGCGTAGACAGCAAACAAATTCACCCCGCAGACCTTCGGCGTAACGTCGGCTATATGCCCCAGGACATCACGCTTTTCCATGGTTCTGTCCGTGACAATATCCTGTTTGGTACGCGTCAGGTCACCGAGCATCAGCTTATCCGTGCAGTACAGCTTTCCGGCGTTGGGCAATTTACGTCTCAAGATTCTGAAGGGCTGGATAAAGAAGTCGGCGAACGGGGCGAAGCCTTTCCCGCGGCCAGCGTCAGGCTGTCGCCCTTGCCAGGGCCATTCTCAACGATCCCCCTATCCTGCTGATGGACGAGCCAACCGCCAGTATGGACGCCTATGCTGAAAAGCAATTTATGCATGCCATGGAACGGGTAAGTCAGGATCGCACCATGATTATGGTGACGCACAAAATGTCACTGTTAAAACTGGTGGACCGTATTGTGGTACTGGAGAAAGGGCGAATTCTGCTTGATGGCCCGCGCGACAAAGTGTTGGAGGAACTGAGCAAAGGTATAAATGCTGCCGAGGCACGGCAGAGGAAGGCTTCCCATGACTAAAAGGCTCAAATCCAATGAACTGGAGATGACCGACGACGTCTACGGCGCCATGATGATTTCCGCGCCCGTGCGCTACCGGATCATCATCTGGGCACTGGTTGCGATGGTCGCAGCTTTTGTCACCTGGGCAGCAATGTCCTCGCTCGATCAGGTTACCCGGGGCGACGGAAAAGTCATTCCTTCTTCACAGGTCCAGGTTATACAAAGCCTTGACGGCGGTATCCTGCAGGCGATGTACATCAAGGAAGGCATGATTGTCACAGAAGGACAGCCTCTGGCGCGTATTGACGATACCCGCTTCCGCTCAGATGTCGCCCAGCAGGAAGAAGAAGGCTCCAGTCTGGAGGCCAATATCCTCCGGATGCAGCAAGAGCTGGCAAGTATAGAGTTGGCCCCGGTTTCAGAGAACTGGCGTGAACAGATTCGGGTTAAAAAAGCGGATCTGGTGTTTCCGTCCGAGATGATAGCGGAAGAACCTGAACTGGTGTCCAGACAACGCCTGGAATATGAAGGTCGGCTGGATGATCTCAGTAACAAACTGGAGATCCAGCGCGCCAAATATTGCAAAAGCAGCAGGAAACCCAGGAACTGAAAACAAAGATCCAGACGCTCAAAAGCAGCTCAAAACTGGTTTCCCGCGAACTCGACCTCACCAAACCCCTAGCGAAAAAGGGGATCGTCCCAGAGGTTGAGCTGCTCAAGCTACAGCGTCAGTTGAATGATATCCGGGGTGAGATTTCAGCCCTCCAACAGATGCAGCCAAAGGTAAAGGCCGCGCAGGACGAGGCTATCCTGAAACGCCGTGAAGCGGTGCTTGCGTTCAACAATGAAACCCGCGCAAAACTCAATGAACTGCAAACCAAGCTGTCCCGCCTCAACCAGGCGAAAGTCGGCTCCCAGGACAAAGTCAACAAAGCGGTTATTACCTCGCCGGTGAATGGCACCATAAAAACCATTCATATCAACACCCTGGGTGGTGTTGTCCGTTCGGGTGAGGACATTGTGGAAATTGTTCCCACCGAAGACCAGTTGCTTATCGAGGCGAAAATACAGCCCAAAGATATCGCCTTCCTTCATTCCGGCCTGCCCGCCGTGGTTAAGGTGACCGCCTATGACTTCACGCGTTATGGCGGCCTTAACGGAACGTTGGAGCACATCAGTGCTGACACGACACAGGATGAAGAAGGCAACAGTTTCTATCTTGTCAGAGTTCGGACAGAGAAATCGAACCTAACACGAAAAGACGGTACTCCAATGCCCATCATTCCCGGAATGCTGACCAGTGTGGACATCATTACCGGAAAACGAACCGTGTTGGATTACATCCTCAACCCAATTTTAAGAGCAAGAGACACAGCGCTGAGAGAACGCTGATGTATTCGTGATACGTGCAGGAGAACACAATGAATCACGTCCGTAAGGTCTTTAAGGGAAGCGTTACTGCTATTGCCGTATCATGCGCCGTTGCCGTACCAACAGCCTGGAGCCAGACGCTCGAACAGGCTGTGGCTCAAACTCTCGATTCCAGCCCCGAATTACGCCAGGCATTTCATGCATTCAAAGCCAGTGAAGAGCAAGTGTCCCAGGCTCGCAGCGGCTATCTGCCGACCGTTGACCTGACAGCTGGCTACGGTTGGGAACAGACAAACAGCCCGGCCACCCGTGCTGCGGGCAGCGGCGATGTGGAGTTCGACAGAGGTGAAGCCGGTATCAGCATCCGCCAGATCCTGTTCAATGGCTTCCAGACAACCAGCGAAGTAGGCCGTACCCGCATGGAAGCCGGCTCCGAGTTCTGGTCTTTACTTAGTTCCGCTGAAGACAAAGCCCTGGATGTCGTTAAGGTTTACCTTGGCTACCTGCAAGCAAAAGAAGTTGTTTCTCTGTCCGAAAAGAACCTGCAAAGTCACCAGGAAATCTACGACCAGATTAAACAGAAAACAGAGTTTGGCCTTGGCTCAACCGCCGATCTTTCCCAAATCAGTGGCCGTCTTGCGAGAGCTAAATCCAACCTGGTTTCCGCCAGAAACAACCTGATGGACATGCGCAGCCAATATATCCGCACAGTTAACAGCCAACCAGAGGACATGATAATTCCGGTACCGGATGCCGATATGCTGCCAGCAACACTGGAAGATGCGCTGGAATTGGCGAGAAAAAACAACCCTGTGGTCAAAGCGGCAGGAAAGGATATTGAAGCAGCCCAGTACCAGCGTGACACCGCTGAGTCCAGCTATTACCCGGAAGTGTCCCTGGAATTGAATGGAAACTGGAACAACGACATTGGCGGTACTGGCGGGCACAACAATGACCTGCAAGCCATGGTCCGTGTTCGCTACAACCTGTATAACGGAGGCCGAGATTCAGCAAGGGAGCGTGAAACTGCCTACCGTCTTGGTGAAGCCCGAGAGCTGAACATGCGTACCATGCGGGACATTACAGAGGGAACGACCTTGGCCTGGAATGCGCGCACAAACCTGCAAGAGCAGCTCGGTTATATCAAAGACCACGTCATTGCCTCCAAGGAAACCCAAAGCGCCTACAACCTGCAATTCCGGCTCGGGCAGCGAACCCTTCTTGATCTGCTGGATGCAGAAAACGAACTGTTCGAAGCGCGCAAGGATTACATTGCCTCTGAATTCGATGAGCTGACCGCGCAGTACCGGATTCTCAACGCAACCGGACAACTTCTGTCATCGCTAAGGGTTGAAACCCCTGAAGCATGGCAAGGTGACAACGAGTACTGACAAGGAACACCCCTATGAAACAAGCCCTGATTTTCATGTTTACCCTGTCTTTGCTAGGTTGTGCCAGCCAGGATATCGTCACCCTGCCAGACAGCAGCCCACAGGCCAACGATCTCCGTGATCTGGACCAGGATGGCGTTATCGAAGCCCGGGAGCAGTGTGACAATACCCTGACAGGTGCACTCATTAATAATTACGGTTGCAGTGATGCCAGAGAAATCAATAAGCGCATGAAGTTGAATGTGCTGTTCGCCAACAACTCATCCTATGTCCAGCCCCGGTACTACGCTGACATCGAGAAACTTGCTGAGTTTATGGATAACTACCCGGGCACCTTTGTCACCATCGAAGGCCATGCAAGTGCAGTAGGTGCGGCGGACAAAAACCGGATTCTTTCCCAGTCCCGGCTGAAGCCATCGCAAAGGTACTGACCGGTACATTTGGTATTTCGAAATCTCGGGTAAGTGCAAAAGGATACGGTGAAAGCCGTCTGCTTGATGAGTCAGATACCCCGGAGGCTCATGCCAAAAACCGCCGGGTTGTAGCAGATATCAGCGGCAGTAACACGTCCACCAATATGAAGTGGACGATTTACAGCGTAGACGATGAAATCTAAAAACACGTTCTCCTAAAAAGACATAAAAATAACCAAGGCCAGGTGGACCGCACGATGACTCTGATTAACAAAATAAATCTCGTCGTTGGAAGTATATTGCTCTTAATGTGTGGGCTGCTTGGCTATGTCCAGTTCGACAACAACTTGAGGTTTCTCCAGCAAGAGCTTGAAACCCTTGCAAACACTTCAATCCGCCACCTGGATGTTGCCCTTGTTCCGGTTCTTGAAAGCGGGGACACAGAGAAGAGCGACAACCTGATTACCACGATAATGGAAGACGGCACGCTCAGTGCCGCAAAACTTGTCTGGCTGTTAGATGGAAAAGAGCAGGTCTGGCAGCTTGATAACATCGAAACAGCGGCACCGGATTGGTTTGTTTCCCTCGGCTGATAGAGCCGGTATCACTTTCCAAAACCGTCAGTTCCGGCTGGATTGAACTGGCCAACCTGAGCATTACCATTTCCCCTGCCAAAGCCTACGAAACACTCTGGCGTCTGTCTTTGCCGTTTCTTTTGCTTACTACGGCAACCATTGTCATCGTCAGCCTGTTTGTCAGGTTCTTTACCCGAAAGATCCTGTCCCCGATTTATGCTATTTCCGAGGAATCAAAGCGCATTGCCCGGTTAGAGTTTTCAAGCCAGCTTCCTTTGCCTAAAAGTGAAGATCTAAGAGAACTCACCAATGCCTTCAACAGTATGTCCCGACAGCTAAGCCAGTTGTTTGACACCCTGAACGAGGAAGTCCGTAAACTCAGGGAGAAGACGCTTTACGATTCCGTATCTGGCCTGCCAAACCGCAGTTTTTTCAGCCGCAGGATGAACAGTTGGATGGACGATGAAACCGGTGGCGTGATTATGTTCCTGCGCCTGAACTGGCTTGAGCTTCTGAACCAGCGATATGGTTACCAGGTTCGGGATGACAGCTGGAGGCTTCTTGGCAAAGCCTTTACCGGGATACTGAGCTCCTCTCCGGATGCCACGGTTGCGAGGCTCAGCCATAACGAAGTCGCCCTCCTGATTCCGGGGGCTGACGACACAGAAACCCGGCGCATCCTGCAGGTATTGATTCGCCTGTTGAACAACGAGGTCACCCAAAGCGGCCTGCCGGTCAGTGACAGTTTCGCCATCGGGCTGGTCATCCGGACCGATGAGAAAAGTGCTTCTGAACTGCTGTCAAAAGCAGACAATGCAGTGCAGGAAGCGGAAGAAAAAGGGGAAACGTTCCTTTTTGCCGACAGTGGCAAACACCTGACCAAGGAGCAATGGCGCTCAACCCTCACCGGGATTATCGAACAGGGAAATCTTCGCCTGCAGTGGCAGCCGGTCATGTCTTCAACTGACAAACGTATCCTCCACCGAGAAGTTCTTGCCCAAGTGTTACTCGAAGGGGAATATGTTCCTGCGGCCCAAATCCTGAATAATCTCGAGCGCTTCTCCCTTGGGAACAGTTTTGACCAGCTTGTTGTCAGTAAAACCATTGATGCCATACTGGAGTTGTCTCCTGCCACCCCACTTACCATTAACCTGACAGCGGACAGCATCAAAGACGCCGCATTTACCACTTGGCTTTTGCGTTCCGTCAAACGACATAGCATCGAACATCTGCTTTATTTTGAACTCAATGAAATGGTTGCTTACCGCTCCCCGGAAACCGCACACCGTTTTTGCAGTCTGCTGAAGAAAAACAACATTCGCTATGGCATCGACCAATTTGGCCGGCAATTGGGTTCAGTTGCCTACCTTAAACGCTTGCGTCCGGATTTTGTCAAATTGGATCAGTCGTTCAGTTTCGATGAGGCCGATGAAAATAACAGCCTGATGTTGCTGCCAATGATAAACATGGCAACCAGCCTCGGCATTGAAGTCATTGCGACCGGTATTCAATACTCTGAGCAGTTGTCGAATTTTGAAGAGATGAAGCTAAGTGGGTATCAGGGATTTATCATGCCGCCTGAGCTAATATCAAACGGCAGTGACAAGGAAGATAAAAAAGCGTCTTAGGTCAGAAAAGGTACGTCATGATCAACGCGTCTTCTTTTCCCTGCTTGGCGGGGTAATAACCAATCCGTCGGTCAATTTCGTTAAAGCCGACTGACTCATAAAGCCCAGCAGCACGGGAGTTGCTGGCTCTGACTTCCAGCCAGGCTTCTTCACCGCCCATTGTTTCTGACTTTTCCAAAAAGTCGTTCAGCAGCGCTTTACCTATCCCCTTTCCCTGGCTGTCCGGAGAGACAGCTATATTAAGAAGCGTTGCTTCGCCTGCAACACACTGCCCGTAGTAATAACCGGCAACTTTTCCGTTTAGCATTGCCACCCAGTTAAACCCAAATCTTCCCGGTTTCTGCCGGATGAGACTTTCACTCCATGGCCAACCGTGTGCGGCCTTCTCTATTTGGTACACCTCATCCAGATGTGTATCAGCCATCGGCTGGAAATCAATTTTCATACTGCTTTATCTGCTGCCAAAGATACTTCTTGGCTTGATTGTCGTTATGCATTGCCGAAAGGGCAACGGAGTGCAACACCCGGGTATTTTTCAGGACTGTACGCTCCGCTTCTTCAAGCTCAGGCCCGGTCACCCAGCACCATGCCAGTGTCTGGAAGGATAAGTGAGATAACGCAGCCCTTGGCAAGCACATAGCCTGCTCTGTTTTTAGCTTCATTGTCGCCAGAATCTTTCCAAACAACTCGACATCCTCTTGGGTAAGTGAGTCATCAGTGACTAACAACAACTCACAACTTTCAGACACATCGACTTTTGTTTCAGCCATCTCAGCGTAAAGCTGGGGGTTACGAAGATCCCAGGCAGCTATGCCCATCTCTTCAAGTTGAACCAACGCTTTTTGTGTCAGGCCAACAGGTATTGATGCCATTCAAAACATTCCGGTTTGGGTATCGGGCTTCTTTTCCGCAAAGGAAAGAAGGAGTGAGGGAATGCTAGCAAATAAGACGGATATCTAAAATAGCCTCCCCTCAGCTATTCCATTCTTCACTACACCCGCCCAAAAAATTCTGCGCACAAATGAAACTAATGACGAAAAATTGGCGTCAAATATGTAATACAAATAGCATATGTTTTCGTCTATAATTATTTATTCGAAGTATAGTGCTGGTAATTGCAATTTTTACAAAATAAAAACCAATAATTAACTTCAGGAAGTGGAATGGAACCAGTCAACACAAAATCAAACAGTCAAGCCAATAACTCAGCGTCAGAACAAACTGAAAATGTTCAGGATCAACAAGATAGAAAAGCTGAAGGCATTGACACCCAGCCCCATCAGGGGGCCGCTCAACCCGCTACTCAAACTCCAGCCAACGGAGCTGATAGTTTCGGGCTGGATTCCGATGCGCCTGTTAACAATCACGTAAAACATAACACCGCATCACATGACAATCGCGGTGATGATGTCGCCCAAATTCAAGACATGCTTTTGAACGGTGAAGACCCGACAAAAGTGTTGCCGGAAACAGCAGCAGGTACCTCGCTTAAATCTGGTGGGGGCTTTGACTTTGTCACCGTCAACCGGACAGGAGCCGAAGTCATTGCTTCATCGTCTTACCAGACGCAAACTCCGGCCTACGACCCAGCAGACATCAGTTTTGGTGAAAAAGAACCACTTCCTGGAAATGTCGCTCCGTCAATCGGCGATAACCATGGCAACCCAGTTGGGGATGTCATCACTGTTAACACTGATGAAGACACTGAAGTCAGCGGCAAAATTACCATCACAGATTTTGATAACGATGATGTGGTGATCAGACCCCACACCCAACCCGCTCACGGCAACGTCACCATTTCCCAGGACGGTGACTGGACCTACACGCCTGAAAGCAACTACAACGGTAAAGATAGCTTTACCATTGAAGTGGATGACGGCAAAGGTGGCACAGACAAAGTAACAGTCGACGTCAATGTGGTGTCAGTTAACGATACAGCCGAGGTAAACGGCGATAATACAGGCGCTGTCACTGAAAATGACAACACCCCGGTTCTGACCGACCACGGCAAGCTGACTGTAAACGATATCGACGCAGGAGAGAGCCACTTCAAGCCTGATGTCATTAAAGGCAATGGTACCCTCGGTGACCTAACCATCGATGCCAACGGTGAATGGCACTACTCTGTTGATAACAGCAAAGTTAACGACCTACCTGAAGGTATCACCAAGCAAGAAGATTTCACCGTCACCACTGAAGATGGCACCAAACACACCATCACGGTAACCATTACCGGTACTAACGACGGCGCAGCTATCACCGGTGACAGCATTGGTGAAGTCAAAGAAAACGACAGCACACCAACCCTGACCGACCACGGTAAGCTGACTGTTGATGACGCCGATACCGGCGAAAGCCACTTCAAACCTGACGTCATTAAAGGCAATGGTACTCTCGGTGACCTGACCATCGATGCCAACGGTGAATGGCACTACTCTGTCGACAACAACAAGGTTAACGACCTGCCTGAAGGTATCACCAAGCAAGAAGATTTCACCGTCACCACTGAAGACGGCACCAAACACACCATCACGGTAACCATTACTGGTACTAACGATGGCGCAGCTATCTCCGGCAACAGCATTGGCGACGTTCAGGAAGATATCTCTGGCAAAACAACGGCTGAAGGCTCGCTGACTGTTTCTGATGCAGACAACGGACAAAGTGAAGTCTCCCCTAAAACCGTTACCAATGACTACGGCACCTTCAGTGTTGACAAATCAGGCCACTGGTCCTTCACCATCAACAATGACAGTCACACCGTACAGGCACTGGGCAAAAACGATTCAGTAAAACTGGATTTCCCGGTTTCCTCTGTTGACGGCACCGACTCAGTAACAGTCACTATTACTGTTGCTGGCACCAATGATGGCCCTCAAATCGCAGGTACAGATACTGCCACCCTCACCGAAGACAATGCAGCGCAACTGACCGGCAACGATATGCTGTCAGCAAATGGCGCTCTGACTGTCTCCGATGTAGACACTGGTGAGAGTCATTTCAAAGCCGGTACGTTTGATGGTCAGATGGGTAAATTAACCCTGACTAAAGATGGCCACTGGCATTACGAAGTCAGTAACGACAGCGTTCAGAAGCTCGGTGCCAACGACAGCCCCATTGTTGAAACCTTTACGGTTGAAACCGCTGACGGCACTTCCCACAACATCGTAGTCACCATTAAAGGGACTGATGACCAACCGGAAGTATCCGGCACCTTCGTCGGTAATGTTGCTGAAGGCAATGAAGGGGATGCTCCGGTTACTGCTACCGGTACGCTGACTATCACAGATGCCGACCAGAGCGACCATCCAGCGTTCGAAAACGGCACCACTGCCGGTAAGTTCGGTTCGCTTGAGCTCAAAGACGGCCACTGGACCTATACCCTGGATGAATCCAAAGTCCAGGCTCTGCCTAAAGGACATCCGGAAACCGACAGCATCACGCTGACAGCGACAGACGGCACACAGCAGACCATTACCATCCATATCACCGGTACAAATGACAAACCTGTTGTTGATGCAGAAATCACTGGCGGTATCTTCGAAGGTAACCCGGCTCAGACCGTTATCCTGACTGACAACATCACCGATGTGGATGGCGATAGCCTGACCGTCGTTGATGGCAGCATTAAAGGTCTGACCGATGGCGTCACTGTTAATGGGAACACCCTGACCGTTGACCCATCTAACTCAGCGTTTGAAGGCCTGAAAGAAGGTGAAACCAAAGAGATCACCGTGACCTATCAGGTGACCGACGGCATGGTGCAAACGTTGACCAGACGGCCACTATCACTGTTACCGGTACTAACGATATTCCAGTTGTTGGTGAAGTCATTACAAAAGGTGTGACTGAAGGCGAAACAGCTCAGACCGTCACCCTCACCGACAACATCACCGATGTGGATGGCGATAGCCTCACTGTGGTTGATGGCAGCATTAAAGGCCTGACCGACGGTGTGACCGTTGATGGCAACAAGCTGACTATCGACCCATCTAACCAAGCATTTGATGGCCTGAAAGAAGGTGAAACCAAAGAGATCAAAGTGACCTACCTGGTGACTGACGGCCATGGCGCGACGGTTGACCAGACCGCTACTATCACCGTCACCGGTACTAACGATGCGCCGAAAGTGGGCTCAATCATTACCGAAGGTGTGGTTGAGGGAGAAACAGCTCAGACTGTTACCCTAACTGACAACATCACCGATGTGGATGGCGATACCCTGACTGTGGTTGATGGCAGCATTAAAGGCCTGACCGACGGTGTGACCGTTGACGGCAACAAGCTGACTATCGATCCAAGCAGCCCGACATTTGATGGCTTAAAGAAGGTGAAACCAAAGAGATCACCGTGACCTATCAGGTGACTGACGGTCATGGCGCAACGGTTGACCAGACTGCCACCATCACTGTCACCGGTACTAACGATGCGCCGAAAGTTGGCTCTGTCATTACCGAAGGTGTGGTTGAAGGCGAAACTGCTCGGACCGTTACCCTGACTGACAATATCACCGATGTGGATGGCGATACCCTGACCGTCGTTGATGGCAGCATCAAAGGCCTGACCGACGGCGTG
>BAXG01000066.1 GCA_001310455.1 Photobacterium sp. JCM 19050 | reverse complement strand
AATCAAGCACCTTGAGTTGGTTTGGGTATAAGCGCTTGTTATCTTCCTGTTCCGGGTATAGCCTTGATTCAGCTATCCGGAGTTTTCACCATGAGATTCATACTCTGCCTTCTTACAATTGCCACGTTCAGTGCGCACGCCGCCTCCCAGGAAACCAAAACCTATTCTGTACAGCCTGAAATTCAGATTGATGCTTCTCAACTGGGTCGCAGGGTCTGTTATTTCGACGGCAAAGCGTATTCAGAAGGTGCCGTGATTAAAGTGGAAAACATTTTGCTTCAATGCGTTCCCGAAAAGTCTTTTGAACTCAACGGGCGACTGATGTGGAAAAACCTGACCTCATCCTGACAGTTCCGCCAAGAACTATGACTCTTGTTTGACTTATATGAATGAAATTTCATCATAATAATCGGGTCTTCCAGGCATTAAGCTGCCTTCGTCTACTCTGAGGAACCCTTATGAAATTTGCCGTTATCGCCACGTCTGCTGCGCTGTTGTTGCTTTCAGGATGTCAGGTTTCCAGTGACAACGAGTCCTCCACCGCCATACAGCCTTCTACTGAGCAAACTGCCCCGGCAGTAGATACCGCACACACGTCGCAGAATGCACTGGATTGGGAAGGCAGCTACGTTGGCACTTTCCCTTGTGCTGATTGCAGCGGAATCAAAACCACCATCAACCTGCACAAAGATGGCAGTTACGCCATGAAAGAAACCTACCTTGGCAAAGAAAACGCGACGTTCCGCTCGCAAGGTACCTTTTCCTGGAATGAAGCCGGCAATGTGATTTCTCTCAGTGGCATTGTCGGTTCGCCTAACAAATTCTTTGTTGGTGAGAACAAGCTGTTTAAGCTGGATGGAGACGGCAACAAAGTTTCTGGCCCATTGGCTGAGCACTATGTGCTTACCAAGAACTGATAAGAATCAGTCCATAAAAAAGCGCCGGTTAACTCAACCGGCGCTTTTTTATCGAATATGCCTACTGGTATCAAGCCGTTAATGGACTCTCTTGAACCGGCATTAACATTTGAGGGCAATCGGTAATAATCCGGTCAACACCCCAAGACTCAAGTTGCAGCGTTCTGGCTGGGCTGTTCACAGTGAAACATTGCAGCTCCAGATTTTTAGCCTTAATCTCAGCCGCCTGCTCTTTTGTCAGTGTTTCGTGATTGCAGTGAATACTGTATGGCTTGAGGCGAAGATCCTCTTCCCAGTTATCCGGCAGGGATTCATACAAAATGCCACGGCGGACAGAAGGAATGTGCGCAAGGCAATACTCCAGGGCTTCTCTCGAAAAGCTCGAGATCAACAGATGATCCTCTGCAAGGCCGACACGTTCCACAACGGCGATGATTTCCGCGCAGAGCGCCTCTACGTCGGTTTCCCGGTAGCATTTGATTTCTACGTTAACGGCCAGACCCAACTGCCTGACGTGGGTAAGCAACTGCTCAAACGCCGGAACGCGTTCACCAATATACTCATCGCTGAACCAACTTCCCGCATCCAGACGCGCCAGTTGCTCCCAATGGGTCTCCGAAAGCACGCCCGAGCCATCGGTGCAGCGACCAAGCACCCGGTCATGGAAAACAACGGCCACACCTTCTGCCGTGCATTGCACGTCTACTTCTATCCACTCGACGCCAAGCTCAGCGGCTTTCCTCACTGCCGACAGCGTATTTTCCGGTGCGAGACTTTTCACCCCTCGATGCGCTGTAAGTTTCATCTCCACCCAACCTATATTCTATTTATGTGTTGTCTGAGCCCTTCAGGCATTGGCCTGAAGAATTCTCAGTGTATTCGGCAATTATGACACTGGTTTGATTTGCTTTTTAGTAAGTTGGAGGATCGACGGCCTCCAGTCTCATTTTTGAAACATGAATTGCATAATATTGCGCAATTTACAGGCTAGAAAGCGCTGCATATCGTGCATGAACACAAGGTTTCGGTGTTTTTGGTTGCACGCTGAAAGCAGTGATTTGTTATTCTGGGTCGGTTTTAGTTTGAATCTAAGTAACATCAAAATCGGGGATATCTGGCGATATGCTGTTAAATGCTGAGTGGAAAAATGTGGAATGGGTGTTCACAGATGTGGACGACACGCTGACATGGGAAGGAAAACTGTGGCCGGAAACACTTTCTGCTCTTTCACAACTCCAGCAAGCCGGGATCAAAATCGTTGCCGTAACCGGCGCATGTGCCGGATGGTGTGACCACATTGCGCAGCTTTGGCCAGTGAATGCGGTACTGGGTGAGAACGGAGCATTCACGCTGGAGAAACACGGCAATGCGCTAACCCGCAGACATTTTTCCACTCCGGAACATCAACAAACAGAACAGCAGATTCTCAAACAGCAAATCCGCGACATTCTCTCCCGCTATCCGGGATATGATTTCACCCTGGACCAAGCTTACCGGCTCTGTGAAGTCGCCGTAGACATCGGCCAGAACCGTCCCAAAGCCCCGCAGGAAGAGGTCGATGCCATTCTGCATGACATTCATGCTCTGGGTGCAAATGCGACCGCCAGCTCCATCCACATCAACGCGTGGTATGGGGATCACAGTAAGAAAGCGGCGTCCCTGAAGTTCATTGAAGAAAAGGGGCTGAAAGCAGATTTAATGACCAAATTTTGCTTTTCCGGGGATTCAGCAAATGATGCTCAGATGTTTGCGACATTTCCCCTGAGTGTGGGGGTGGCAAACATTTCGCACTACCTTCCGGTTCTGGAATCGCCACCTGCGGTTATTACTACCCAACCGGGCGGCCTGGGGTTTGCTGAATTTGCAAAAGCCCTGCTTGAGATAAAGCAGGGCTGAAAGGCTGTCGAAGTAGAGCTCGTCTGAGTTAGTCTTCCTGAGGCCACAACCAGGCCGCACCGCGTACACCGCTGGAATCACCGTGGACGGCCTTTTTGATTTCCGTGTCAAACTCTCGGCCGACCACGTACTGAGCCATCAACGGTGGCACATTTTTATACAGGCGGTCCATGTTCGATGCGCCGCCGCCAAGCACAATCACATCCGGGTCCAGTATATTGACGATCATGGACAGCGCTTTGGCGACACGTTGTTCAAAACGCTGAATTGCAGCTTCTGCTTCTTTATCACCGTTCCCGGCACGCTCTGAAATCTCTGCGCCGGTAATTTTCTCTCCGGTATGGCGGAAATAGTCGAAACAAAGTCCGGTACCGGAAATAAAAGACTCATTGCATCCCTCGTTTCCGCAAAAACAGGGGTTTTCAGCAGCCTGAAGACGCTCTTCATCATTCTGCCATGGCAGCGGGTTGTGCCCCCATTCACCGGCGACACCGTTTCTGCCGTTAAGTACCCGGCCATTAATCGCAACGCCGGCTCCACAGCCAGTTCCCAGTATTGCGGCAAACACCAGTTGTTTTCCCGCACCGGCACCGTCTGTTGCTTCTGAAACAGCCAGGCAGTTTGCATCATTCGTGATTCTTACTTCACGTTCGAGTTCTTCCGAAAGATCTTTGTCAAAATGCTGGTTGTTCAACCATACAGAGTTGGCATTTTTTACCAACCCGGTAACCGGAGACAGCGTCCCCGGAATCCCCATCCCAACCGTGCAGGTCTCTCCCACTTCTTTTTCGGCTTCCCGGACCAGCCCCGCAACGGCTGCGATGGTTCCCGGGTAATCACCTTTCGGTGTTGGCACGCGTTTACGGAATAAAATTTCACCAGCATCAGACAACACAACTGCCTCAATTTTGGTGCCACCAAGATCGATTCCAATACGCATAAACTGCTTCTCACTCCTTTGGAACGTTATATCTGCAAGCATAGTCCTAAATAAAAACTACACAGAAATCAGAAAACTGCCTGCACGCTCAGGCCTGACAGATATACTCTTTTGGTCATATTCCAGTAAAGCATTCTGTTAGTAATAATCCGCAACTTTGAACCCGAGCACACTGTCGCTCAGCTTGAACGTAAAGAGTACCCCTGGCATAACTCCCATCACACTGAATGCCACCCACAACTTGCAACTTAAGGTATAATCCCCGCCCATTGCCAGACAGTTACAGATAGAAAGATGTCAATTACTTTTGTGATGGTGGAACCGGCCCGGGCTGCCAATGTGGGTGCTGCTGCACGCGCCATTAAAACAATGGGTTTTACCCAACTGGTTATTGTGGGTTCAGACGCCCATAAAGAGGATGAAGCCCGTTGGGTCGCACACGGGGCACATGACATCCTTGACGGTATTCAGTGCTATCCGGATGTTGCATCACTCCGAAACCAATTCGATCTGGTTATTGGCACAACGGCAAGAGAGCGTGGCAGCGCGAGAACCTACCTCTCCCCTTCCGAACTTTCAGCTCAACTGGAAAAACAGGCAGGTTCAATCAGCCGGATTGCCTTGCTATTTGGTCGAGAAGCGAGCGGTTTAACTAACGAAGAGCTCTCTTTGTGCGATTTGTACAGTTATGTCCCATTGGTGGCGGATTATCCATCACTGAATCTTGGTCAGGCCGTGATGGTTTACAGTTATGCTCTCTCTGAAGTGAACAGGCAGATCGGTCTGACTCCTTCAGAGGCAAACGCACGCGCATTGGCAGCTCTCAGGGACAAAGCATCAAATCTCATGGAAAGTGTTGCCGAGGGTGATAACAAGCTAAAAGAGTGGTTAATTGAAGGACTTAATCGCCTTTCAGACCGAGATATCAGGATGGCACACCAGCTTTTTAACGATATCCAGAGAAAGCTTGATTAGCGATACAAAAAAAGAATTTTCTTCTTGACAGGGGGTGTTGGAAAACTCGATTGAAGCCAATCGCCTTGAATTTCCCCGCTTCACGAAAGTTAAACAAAAAGTACTCCCAAAGTTATTCACCTATTTTGTGGATAACTCACAGCGCTGAGTTATCCACAGTCCGCCGCTTCGTTTTTGTCTTCTTAATAAGACAGTCCCGTATGACACCTATCATGAAAAAAATGCTTATACTGCCATTGGTTACATTTCCATCAGTGTCGCATCATAAATTTTTATTTTGCCTTGTTTCACCTATAAGAAATACGGATGGCTGAGTATTACAATTTCAGGTCACTAATTAACTGAATGATTGATAAAAGGAAATATCAGTGTCCCGCTTCTCCGTGCTCCTACTTTCTGCAGCAATACAATTTGTCTCCCAATCCGCTATGTCAGCCACCATTGAGGATTACCAAAAGCAGTATCGCAACCTCCCTTGTGAGGGGGTGAAATCGAAATACATTGATGTAAAAAAACGAAAAAAGAATGCATCAGGTGAACACAAAAAGGAACTGAGCAAGCAGCTCACCGCCACCAAAATTCTCATAAAGGAAAAATGCTGACCACTACAAACCTCTTCAAGATGGTTTGGGTATAACGCCCCCCAGACAAGCTAGACTTATTGGGACGAACACAAATCAGAGGCTAACCAAGATGATTACTCCCGGAGACTCCCTTCCCCATCATGAGTTCCAGCACCTTGGCAAAGATGGAATGGCTTCACTCACTACCAAGGACCTGTTCAGCAACAAACGAGTTGTACTGTTCGCCGTACCCGGTGCATTTACGCCAACTTGCTCAGAATCGCATTTACCCGGCTACATCATCCTCGCAGACCAATTCGAAGCCAAAGGCGTTGATGCCATAATCTGCCTGGCGGTAAACGATGCCTTTGTTATGAAGGCCTGGGGAGACTCCCAAAATGCTGAAGCGATTACGATGCTCGGAGATGGAGACGGTTCTTTCTGTCATGCAATAGGCCTGTCCCAGGACACAGGGCGGTTTGGCGGTTTACGCTCACAGCGTTTTGCCATGTTGGTTGAGGATGGCGTGGTTAAACTGCTCAATGTGGAAAAACCGAAGTCTTTTGAGGTCAGCGACGCACAAACCATGCTCAACGAAATCTAAGCGTATCGCACACCACAAAAAACGCCCCGGCAAAATACCGGGGCGTTTTCGTTACACAGAACTATCCGAAAATTATCCGAACCGGCCGCCGATGTAATCACGGGTCAGGCGGTGCTCAGGGTCTTCAAAGACCTGTTTGGTCGGGTTGACTTCAACCAGACGACCCAAGTGGAAATAAGCAGTACGGTCAGACACACGCGAAGCCTGCTGCATGGAGTGCGTCACGATAACAATGCTGAAGCTTTCTTTAAGCTCCGCAATCAGCTCTTCAATTTTGGCTGTCGCAATTGGGTCCAGTGCAGAACACGGCTCATCCATCAGGATAACTTCCGGCGTAATCGCAATAGTACGGGCGATACACAGACGCTGCTGCTGACCGCCGGACAAACCGGTTGCCGGCTGGTCCATACGATCCTTCACTTCTTCCCAAAGACCGGCTTTGCGCAGCGAAGACTCAACCACTTCATCCAGGTCTGTGCGCGAGTCCACCAGACCATGAATGCGTGGGCCATAGGCCACATTGTCGTAAATAGACTTAGGGAACGGATTAGGGCGCTGGAAAACCATACCAACACGGGAGCGCAGCTCTACGATTTCGGTTTTGTCACCGTAAATATTTGTACCATCCAGGGCAATTTTACCGCGCACAATACAGCCGCTCACGGTGTCGTTCATGCGGTTAAGGCAACGGAGGAAGGTAGATTTACCACAACCGGACGGACCAATCATGGACAATACTTCGCGCTTGCCAATATCGACGCTGACACCACTCAGGCAGGTTTTGCGCCAAATTCATAGTCGACTCCCACTTCGCGGGAGATCATGCGAGGGTCAACAACAAACGGGTTGCCACAGGTCTCTGCCGGAGCTTGGGTTTGTTCCGGTGATGCAGTGATTTCCAAATCTGCTGCCGTGATACCTTGGGGATTAACTGTAGTCGTCATAATCTATTCCTTCTTACCAACGGCGCTCCAGCCGTTTACGTAACACAACTGCACAGGCGTTCATAAACGCGAGGAAACCCAACAACACCATGATGGCGCCTGATGTATTTTCAACGAATCCCTTCTCCGGGTTCTCCGCCCAGAGATAGATCTGAACCGGAAGTGCGGTCGCCGCATCCAGCGGGCCTCCCGGAATATCCACAACAAAAGCCACCATACCAATCATCAGCAACGGTGCTGTTTCACCCAGCGCCTGGGCCATACCGATGATGGTTCCGGTCAGCATGCCCGGCATAGCCAATGGCAGAACATGGTGAAGTACCATCTGCATTTTGGATGCCCCCATGCCCAGCGCCGCATCCCGAATAGAAGGCGGAACAGCCTTAATCGCAGCCCGGCTTGAGATAATGATGGTTGGAAGCGTCATCAGTGTCAGAACCAGACCGCCGACCAAAGGCGCTGAACGTGGCAGGTCGAAAAAGTTAAGAAACACCGCAAGACCAAGCAGACCGAATACGATTGACGGCACTGCTGCCAGGTTGTTGATGTTGATTTCGATCACTTCGGTGATGCGGTTTTTAGGGGCAAACTCTTCCAGGTAGATAGCTGCCGCTGCACCAATCGGGAAGCTCAGCATCAATGTGACCAGCAAGGTGTAGAAAGACCCGACAGTTGCACCCCAGATACCGGCAAGCTCTGCATCACGGCTGTCACCGTTGGTGAAGAAGCGGGTATTAAATACCGTTTGCACTCGGCCTTCGTCTTTCAGTGTGTCATACCAAGCGATCTGGTTGTCTTTGAACTGGCGCTCATCTTCCTGCAATTTGGAAGAGATATTGCCTTTGTTGAACTGGTTAAAGTTGTCCCCGGCCAACGCCCAATAAGTGATGGTTTTACCCACCAGGCTTGGATCCGCCAGCACTTTGTCACGAAGGTCATATTCCGCACCGTTCGACACCACTGAGTACAGTTGGCGGCGTTCTCGACGGTCTTTTACTTCCGGGAACAAGGTTTTCAGCGAATCCCGCAACGCCTTGCGGTAATTGGCACTGAACAGCTCTTTTTCACCTGGGTTCAGCGCCGGAATACCCAGCACTTCCGGAGACAGCGTCACATCAAGACGAACTTCCGTGGTTTTAAATGCCGTGTGCCCTTCTGAGACGATGGACACCAGCAGCACTGCAAGGAATGCAAATGCAATCGAGATAGAAAAGATGCCGTAAAAACGGAACCGGCTTTCCTTACCCCGGCGACGTCCCAGCGAGGCTTTGACACGCTCCCGCTTTGTCGCCGCTATTTTTTGGAGTTTATCAGTCATATTGTTCCCTATATTTCTTCACAATGCGCAGGGCGACAAAGTTCAATGCCAGCGTGACCACGAACAGCGTGAGACCAAGAGCAAATGCGGCCAGCGTTTTCGGGCTGTCAAATTCCTGGTCACCGACCAGCAATGTCACAATCTGAACCGTTACCGTGGTCACCGATTCCAGCGGGTTAGCTGTCAGGTTTGCCGACAGACCTGCCGCCATCACCACAATCATCGTTTCGCCGATGGCACGGGACACAGCCAGCAACAACCCACCAACAATGCCGGGGAGTGCAGCCGGGATAACCACGTTTAGGATGGTTTCAGAACGGGTGGCACCTAAACCAAGTGAACCGTCACGAAGGGCTTGTGGAACCGCATTAATAACGTCATCTGACAATGAAGAAACAAACGGAATAATCATAATGCCCATGATCATACCGGCAGCCAGGCGCTCTCGGCGGAGGCGCTGTCCAGGCCGATGGAATGTGCAGCATCGCGGATAAGCGGAGCAGCAGTCAGGGCGGCGAAAAAGCCATAAACCACAGTGGGGATGCCGGCAAGGACCTCCAGCACAGGTTTAACAATGTTTCTGACACGCGGAGAAGCATATTCAGCCAGATAAATCGCACTCATCAGCCAACAGGGGCGGCGATCAACATGGCTATAAATGAAATCATCATGGTGCCGGTGAAAAGAGGAATCGCGCCAAATGCACCACTCGCCCCTTCCTGGTCTGCACGCAGTGCTATCTGCGGTGACCATTCCGTCCCGAAAATAAATTCGGTAATTGGCACCATGTTAAAGAAGCGAATCGCTTCAAACAGCACAGACAGGACAATGCCTGCCGTTGTCAAAATGGCGATGGTTGAGCAGAACAGCAGGAAAATTTGCAGCACTTTTTCAACGTGAACACGGGAGCGGACTTTTGGCCGCGCCAGCTTCCAGCCAGCGGCCAGACCGACAAGGCTCAAAGAGACCAAAGCGACAGTTCGCAGCGTCAGCCCCAGATCCATCAACTGAGCATAATGCTTCGCCGCATTTGTCAGGTTTGGATCATCTGTTTTTGCCAGACCACGAGAAATATTCATGATTTGGCTGTAAACCAGACTTGGGTTGGCTTCACCGGATGTGTAAGAACTTGGCAACTGTGCCATTACCAGGGCATTAACCAATGACCCTTCAAATGACTGCCACAAAAAGAAAAGAATGAGAGAAGGTACGGTTGCCATAATGGCGGCAAGAGAACCATAGTAACTCGGTCGTGAATGCAAAGTGCTGAGCCCACCCTGGCGCGCCCCAAATCCATGGAACGTTGCCTTGCCAGCCAAAACGCGGCAGCGGCACTAATCAGCAAGAATGTTATTAACGTTGTCGCTTGCATATGTTCTCCGTAAACACAACATCGCCAGAAACGGAACAGGGGCAGCGTAACCGGCTGCCCCACTGGCGTTCCAGAGGAACTCTATTTACAGGTTCGGTTGAAGGTCAACAGCACTGTTGCGAACTACCTTCCACTCACCGCTTGCCAGAGGAATCAGGCCACGGTCAGTCAGGTAACCTTCGTCACCGATTGCATCTTCAGAAGTAAACGCTGTGACGTACTCTTTCAGGCCAGGTACTACACCTTCGTGAGCTTTCTTCACGTAGAAGTAGAGTGAACGGGAGATTGGGTAAGAACCGTCACCGATTGCGTCAAAAGTAGGAACTACGCCCTTGATTTTTGAGCCCTGAACTTTGTCAGCATTCTGGTCGAGGAAAGAGAAACCGAAGATACCGAAAGCGCCTGGGTTAGCTTCAAGCTTCTGAACGATCAGGTTGTCGTTCTCACCCGCTTCGATAAATGCGCCGTCTTCACGAACACCGTGACATACAGCCTTGTACTTTTTCTTGTCGGTTTTCTTAAGTGCTTTGATTTCTGGGAAAGTCTTACAACCGCCTTCCATTGCCAGCTCAGCAAATGCATCGCGGGTACCGGATGTTGGTGGTGGGCCCAGAACTTCAATTTTGGTTGCAGGCAGAGCCGGGTTTACGTCTTTCCAGGTCTTGTAAGGGTTGTCTACGAGGTTACCCTTGCCATCTGGAACAACTTTACCCAGAGCCAGGAAGATATCGCGGAGAGTGATGTCAAGCTGGTCAGACTTTTTAGAGTTTGCGAAAGCGATACCGTCGTAACCAATTTTGATTTCTACGATGTCTTTAACGCCATTTTTTGCACAAAGCTCAACTTCTGAAGATTTGATCTTGCGCGATGCGTTAGTGATGTCTGGTGTATTTTCACCAACACCGCCACAGAACAGCTTCAGACCACCGCCTGAACCAGTAGATTCGATTTTTGGCACTGCGAAAGACGAAGTGCGGCCGAATCGCTCTGCTACTACGGTGGCGAACGGATAAACCGTTGAAGAACCAACAATGCTGATATAGTCGCGTGACGCAGCCAGTGCATTGCCTGAAGACAATACAGCAAAGGTTGCAGCAGTCGCAGCGATCATAGCCTTAAGTTTCACATCAACCTCCTAGTTGATAAGTCGTTTCTGCGTGAATTCGTCTCACTAAATCATTTAGCGAGAAGGACTAGGGAGAAAGCTATAGGAGATTGATGACGGAAATCTTACTTGATTATTAAGCTAATGTTACAGGTATAGATACGGTAAATGTGTAGCGCATTTTATTCTTAAAAAACATGGCTTTACATGTGGCACGAGCTATATGACAATTCGCAATATTTGTGAATTTTATGTGACAGAGGCTTAGGTTAACCCACCTCAACGGATCTATTGTGCCTCGGAAGCGATGAAAGCTAACACAATCAAGGGACTGGGATTATTTGAAATGTATACCCAAACAAAAAAGACTCCTTGCCAGGAGCCTTTCAGATCATTGCAATACCCGTTGTCCGGTTACTTGTGTAACGATGCGTGCACAGTATGTTTGGGTAAACCAAGCGACAGCAAGGCTGCCAATATGATGAAGGCAGACGAGATCCAGAGGCAAGCCTCCAGCCCGGCTTCCTGATAAACCCAACCAGACAACACCGTGCCAAGGAGACGCCCCATCGCATTCGCCATGTAGTAGAAACCTACGTCCAGCGACACGCCATCTTCATTGGCATAACTGACAATCAGGTAGCTGTGCAGCGAGGAGTTCACCGCAAAAAGCCCACCAAACAGCAACAGGCCTCCAATCACACTCAGATGAGGCTCAATGCCGTTCACCAGTGCAAGGGCAATCAGGCTGGCAACGCTGCGAGTCCAATAGCCCACAAAAACGCGGTGTTGCCGTCCGGTACTTTGCCGGCCTTTTTCCCGGTAAAGTACGGCGCGACTGATTGGACAATACCGTAACCAATCACCCAAAGAGCCATAAAGCCACCAACAGACCAGTGGTTCCAGCCAAACTGACTTGCCATGAATACCGGCAGGGCCACCACAAACCACACATCCCTTGCGCCGAACAGAAACAACCGGGCCGCTGACAGGAAATTGATCGCCCGGCTTTTGGAGAGCATTTCACTGAATTTGGGCTTGTTCTTTGCTTTTCCCATGTCCTGGTTCAACGTGAACATGCTGAACAGCCAGACAACCGCCAACGCTGCGGCCATCGCACCAACTGCCCCGGTAAAGCCCACCATGGCGAGAAGTGCGCCCCCCAGGAAGAACCCAGCCCCTTTCAGGGCATTTTTTGACCCGGTGAGAATGGCGACCCACTTGTAAAGTGTGCTTCAGCGTTAGCCGGAACCAGGGTTTTGATGGCACTTTTGGCGCTCATCTTATTCAGGTCTTTCGCTATACCAGACAGTGCCTGCGCAGCCATCACCCAGGGCACCGTCAGCATAGACGCAGGAACCAGCAACATACTGAGCGCAACAACCTGCATGGCAAGGCCAATATTCATTGTCCGGTTAAGCCCCAGCCGGGCACCCAACCAGCCGCCAACCAGATTGGTAATCACGCCAAAAATCTCATAGAACAGGAACAGCATGGCTATCTGGAGCGGAGAATAATCGAGGTCATGGAAATGGAGCACCACCAGCATGCGCAGTGCTCCGTCTGTAAGGGTAAATGCCCAGTAATTACCGGTAACCAGCAAATATTGCCGGATAGAAGGCGAAAGCCCGGCAAGCATCGACATTGTTACTCCTTGTCCATCCGGCCTACCATTCGCATCAGTTCTGCCGTGCGGTTGGCATATCCCCACTCGTTGTCATACCAGGCGTAAAGCTTCACCTGGGTGCCGTTTACCACCATAGTAGACAGGGCATCAATGGTGCTGGAACGCGGGTCTGTTTTGTAATCAATGGACACCAGCGGACGCTCTTCATAACCGAGGATACCAGCCAGTTCGTTCTCAGCGGCGGCTTTCAGAAGGCTGTTCACTTCCGCTTCCGTGGTTTCGCGCTCCACTTCAAACACACAGTCTGTCAGCGAGGCGTTCGCCAGCGGAACCCGCACGGCATGTCCGTTAAGGCGTCCTTTAAGCTCCGGGAAAATATGGGTAATAGCGGTAGCAGAACCCGTCGTTGTCGGGATAAGACTTGTCCCACACGCTCTTGCACGGCGCAGATCTTTGTGCGGAGCATCCAGGATCGTTTGTGTATTGGTCAGGTCATGGATGGTGGTCATGGAACCGTGTTTAATTCCCAGCTTCTCATGGATAACTTTCACAACGGGAGCCAGGCAGTTGGTGGTGCAAGATGCCGCTGTCACAATCCGGTGAGTGTCCTTATCGTATTCGTGATGGTTAACACCCATCACAACATTGAGCACTCCGTCCTCTTTCACCGGTGCAGTAACAACCACACGTTTCACACCCTGAACCAGGTACGCTTCCAGCAGGCTCTTTTGGCGTTTTACACCCGAAGCTTCAATCACCACATCGCAGCCTGTCCAGTCAGCATCGCCAATTTCACTTTTCTGGCTGCAGACAATTTTTTTATCGCCGACGCGGATAACATCCCCTTCAGCAACCGCTTCATGTTGCCAGCGACCGTGGACAGAATCGAAGTTCATCAGGTGAGCCAGTGTTGTGGCATCCCCAGCCGGGTCATTGATGCGAACAAATTCCACATCTTCCCATTCCCACGCGGCACGCATTGCAAGGCGGCCCATCCGGCCAAACCCGTTAATTCCTACTTTGATAGTCATCCTTTACCCCTAAATCTGAACAGAATATTGAGAATGAAGAAACGCTCTGTGTGGAGCCAGTGTCAACGCTTTAGGTCGTATACCCTGAACCTGCTTTTCTACTTTATGCCATCCCATACCTAGCTCCAGCATCAATACAGATGCCATTAACCCGGTGCGACTTGATCCGCCTTTACAGTGAATGGCGACTGTCGAATGATCGTTCAAAAGCGCAAGAATATCGTCTTTTTGCTCAACCCAACCCCGTTGGAATGCCGCTTCCGGTGCTTCATCATCTTCAACCGGAAGGTGGAACCAACTCAGCCCATTTTCTTCGGTGGCAGAAGGAATATTCTCCACTTCCAGTTTTGCCATCTCCCGACCGGGCATCATGGTGATAATGGCAGCAGCACCGGCCTTTTTCAGAGTTTTGACAGACTTCTGTACATCTTCCCCTTTTGTACCCGGGCAAGGTGTGAAAATCAGTTTGCTGCCGTTATCCAGCGTCAATACATCGTACGGATGCATTTTGTCTCCTTAACTACATTTTTTTGTTCTGACGGCTTCATTCTGAAAAATCAGACAAAGCCAGAAATTACGCGAACCAGTGACGGGTTCTGTTAGCAAACGCAACCAGCGAGAGCATAACGGGAACTTCCACCAACACACCGACTACAGTCGCCAGCGCTGCACCAGAATGCAGACCAAACAGCGAGATAGCCACGGCTACCGCCAGTTCAAAGAAGTTTGACGTACCAATCATGCATGCCGGTGCTGCGACGTTATGAGGTAATTTCAGCCAGCGTGCCCCTGCGTAGGAAAGGGCAAAAATACCGTATGTCTGAATAAGAAGCGGGATGGCTATCAGCACAATGGCCTGCGGTTTTTCAACAATGGTTTCTGCCTGGAAGCCAAACAGCAGAACCACTGTTCCAAGAAGCCCGATGATAGACCACGGCTTGACCTTTGCCAGGAACGAAGCCATGGCTTCCGGGTTGTTACCGGAGGTCAGTTTCTTTCTGGTAAGAATGCCCGCAACCAGCGGAAGCACAACATAGAGCACAACGGAGATCAGCAAGGTTTCCCAAGGGACGGTGATATCAGAGACACCCAGCAAAAATGCAGTAATCGGCGCGAAGGCAAACACCATAATCAGGTCATTCACTGATACCTGCACCAACGTGTAGTTGGCATCACCTTTGGTCATCTGACTCCAGACAAACACCATTGCCGTACAGGGTGCGACACCAAGCAGGATCATCCCGGCGATGTATTCACCGGCAGTTTGCGGATCTACCCAATCTGCAAAAATACCCCGGAAGAACAGCCATCCGAGCGCGGCCATGGTGAAAGGTTTGATAAGCCAGTTCACCACCAGTGTCAGCACCAACCCCTTAGGCTTCTTGCCCACATCTTTTACCGCACCAAAATCCACCTGCACCATCATTGGGTAGATCATCACCCAGATAAGTACGGCAATCACCAGATTCACATGTGCCCACTCCATGGCTGCAACCGCCGAAAACGCCGCGGGAAACGCTATACCGGCCACTACCCCGGCAACGATTGCCAGCCCGACCCAAAGGGAAAGCCAGCGTTCAAATACGCCCATTTTCAACATCTCTCATCATTGGTATCCGCCAAAATGATGGTTCATCATCCCAACGGGTATAAGTATCAGGCTGCTCTTCCTGACAATACATATGGAAAAGCGCATATACAAAACTAAATTTTTTCAGCAACAGGCTGCTGCGCGGGCAGGTCTGTCACCCATTGCGCAGAGTTGGTTTACGCTGGGCTTCAAAAACTCCCGGTTGGCAACCACGACATCCTGCAATACTTGCTTGCACCAGGCCGGAAGTGCCGGGTTAATGTGGTAAAACACCCACTGCCCCTGACGACGGTCGACCAGCAACCCACACTTTCGCAACTGAGCCAGGTGTCGGGATACCTTGGGCTGGCTTTCATCAAGCGCCGCCATCAGTTCACACACACAAAGCTCCTGTTCATGGGTAATCAACATGAGACAGCGGAGCCGGGTTTCATCGGATAAACACTTAAAAAACAGAACCGGATCCATGTTTTATTCTCGGGTTAGCATATACGGTTTTTAATATATGCGCTTTCCCGTATATGTAAAGTTAAATTTGGGCGAACAGGGAAATACTCTGAGTTAGATATCCGGGCAGGTATCCCTGATCCAGCAAGGTAGGCGTCTGAGCGCCGGTGATTGGCAGTTTGATGATCTCCGGTACATCGTAGTCATGCAGCAAACGGATGATTTTTTCCACCTGCGGGTACAGGGCTTCCCGGGTTTTTATCAGCACTTGCTTTTCTGCATCACAATTCACCGCCCCTTCCCAATGGTAGAAGCTGTCAATCGCCTGAACCTGAATACAGGCAGCCAGGTGTTTTTCCAGCAGGGTATCGATGATTTTCTTGCCGACCGCGTCATCCGCAAAGGTTGTCAGTACCACACAATATTCCGAGACAGTGTTCATGGTCATTCTCGTATCCAAAAGGCGTTTTCTCATCTTAAGCCATCAACAGCCTCTCATAACCATCCAATATAAGAATCTGAAAGCGCACCGGCAAAAACCCGGTCTTTTTCAGAACACATATATACCCAAACCACCTCAAGGTGCGTCATTCAGAGTGTTTTCAGTGCGTTCAATTCAAGGAAAATACCTGAAGGAAT
>BAXG01000065.1 GCA_001310455.1 Photobacterium sp. JCM 19050 | reverse complement strand
ATTGACCATTGACGCCTTTCCACATTCCATTTCCAACAACGCCTTTTTCATGCTTTCCCCATAACGGTATTCTGTCATCAGGTGAGCTTCAATGGTTAGCCGGTGGCACGGAATGATGATGGGGATGGGGTTCATGTTTGCTGCCATCCTTACTGCCTGCGTGGCATGCGGCATCCCCAGGTCTTCAGCAATGTCTTCGGCTGACAGTGTTTCGCCAAATGGAATTGACTGCAATTGTTGCCAGACTTGTTTTTGAAATACTGTTCCTTCCGGTGCGAGCTTGAGATCAAATGTACGCCGGACGCCGGCAAAGTATTCATCAAGTTGTCTGGAATAGGGTGACATTATTTCAGGGGAGTGAATCCAGGTGTTGCAGCGGGGATGAGCGAGTTTTTCCAGCGTGAGTCTGCGTAAGCCCAAATCGTCGGCTAAAAGATAAACTTCGCCGAATGGAGACAGCAGCGTATCATAGTACATAGCGCAACCAGTGATAGGTTTCTGTATAGGGGGCGATTTGTTCGAAGAAAGTATAAACGCTAATCCAGTTTTGATAGTGGATGAACTGACGATAAAAGCTATCGGTCGCGAGGATGCGATAAACGTCGCAGCGTATTTTCGGGCAAACCGGGATTTTTTGCTTCCCTGGGAACCCCATCGGGAGCCGGAATTTTATTCCGATACCGGGTGGTTAAAACGCGCAACCCAACTCAGTGACCTCCAGCGTCGCCAACTTTCTTACTATTTCCTGATTTATCGTGAAGGCAGTGATGAGGTCATCGGCACCATCAGCTACAGCAATTTCATTCGCTTCCCAATGTATGCCTGTTATGTCGGCTACTCACTTGCGGAAAATATGCAAGGCAAGGGGATAATGCGCCGGGCTCTGGGGCGGACGATTCGCTTTATGTTTGATGATCTTAAAATGCACCGGATTATGGCCAATTACATGCCCAGAAACAGGCGAAGTGAAGCGGTGCTGCAAGCCAATGGATTTACTCAGGAAGGGGTTGCCAAAGCCTATCTTCTTATCAACGGAAAGTGGGAAGACCATATCCTTACCTCTCTCCTTAACCCTAAATGGACGTATGATGACTGATTTATCCCGCCTTAAACAGCAACTCGACCTCATTGTAGAACTGGACAAGCTCAAATCTGTGTTACGGCGCACTCGGATAAAAAGTGCGGACGGCAGGCTTGAAAACTCTGCTGAGCATAGCTGGCAACTGGCGTTGATGGCAGTGTTTTTGCACGAGTATTCAGCAGAACCTGTTGACCTTATTACAGTTGTAAAAATGTTGCTCATCCATGATGTTGTTGAAATTGATGTGGGGGACACCTTTGTCTACGACCTTGCGGGTACGGCTGTACAAGCTGAGAAAGAACGACTGGCTGCTGAGCGGATTTTTGGCATGTTGCCACCGGACCAATGTGAGGAATTGTTGGGTTTGTGGCTTGAGTTTGAGGCAATGGAAACGGCTGAGTCCTGTTTTGCGAAAGCACTGGATCGTACCATGCCCATGCTTTTAAACCATCATAACGACGGGCAAAGCTGGCTGGAACATGGTGTCCGGTATGAGCAAGCATTGGCAGTCAACAAAGACAAAATCAGTCAGGGTGCGCCGCAGGTGTGGGAGTATATGAAAACAGTGTTGGACGATGCAAAGGCAAAAGGCTGGTTGGCATAATTCGCTCAGATTAAATCTGGAAAAGGGCTTCAGCGGTGACTGAAGCCCTTTTTCTGTTATGCCCAAACCTTCCCGAAGAGTGAGTATGACTGGCTCTCATACTGCGTTGCTATTTCTTGATTTAAAGCCTCTAGATCGTCAAAACAGCGCCTTGACTGACAGCCAATCAACTCTCGTTGAAAACTGTACCTTGAGGTGATTTGGGTCTGTTTAGGTCACGGACAGAATTTTCATGGTATTGGTGGATCCCACAATATCCATATCGTCCCCCTGAGTGATGAGCACGATATCACCGGAGTGAACAAAGCCATGTTTTTTCAGAGTCTCAATGGCATTGGCTGCAATTGCCCTGCCTTCAAAAGCGTCGCTGTCAAAATATACCGGCGTGACGCCGCGATAGAGATTGGCTCTTCGCAGTGCATTGTCCTGACGGGAAAGTGCGAAAATTGGCCGCCCAGAACTGATACGGGACATCATCAGGCAGTACGGCCTGATTCGGTCAGGGCGATGATTGCTTTGATGCCCGGCATATGGTTAGCGGCATACATTGTCGCCATCGACACGGTTTCCTCCCGGCTTTCAAACTGGCTGTCGATGCGGTGGTTGGATACGTTCAATGACGGCATCTTTTCAGCGCCCAGACAAACTTCCCCCATAGCCTTAACTGTTTCCAACGGGAATTGGCCGGCAGCGGTTTCTGCAGACAACATCACCGCATCTGAGCCATCCAGCACGGCATTGGCAACATCCATAACTTCTGCCCGGGTTGGCATAGGTGAGCTGATCATCGATTCCATCATCTGAGTGGCTGTGATGACACATCGGTTCAGGGCGCGGGCCCGGCGGATCAGTTTCTTTTGTACGCCAACCAACTCGGGGTCACCGATTTCCACGCCAAGGTCTCCCCGGGCAACCATCACGACATCAGAAGCCAGGATAATGTCATCCATCGCATCTTCATTGTCGACGGTTTCAGCGCGCTCAACTTTGGCAACAATGCGAGTTTCAAGGCCGGCATCGACAGCAAGCCGGCGAGCATAGTTGATGTCATCTCCGTTTCGTGGGAAGGAGACCGCCAGAAAATCTACGCCGATTTTTGCTGCGGTAAGGATGTCTTCCTTGTCTTTGTCTGTCAGCGCCGGTGCCGACAGGCCACCGCCTTTCTTGTTGATACCTTTGTTGTTGGAAAGCTTGCCGCCAACCGTGACCTGGGTGTGGACTTTGTCCCCCTGAACAGACAGCACCTTTAGCTGTATCCGGCCATCATCGAGTAACAGGAGATCACCGGTATCGACATCCTTCGGCAGTTGCTTATAGTCAATACCGACACTATCTTCATCACCTTCTCCGGCTCCCAGTCCGGCGTCAAGGGTAAAGCGGTCACCCACGTTGAGGTCAACGAAGCCGGCTTGGAAGGTTGAAACGCGGATTTTCGGGCCCTGTAAATCACCCAAAATTGCGACGTGTTCATTCAATTTGGCGGAAATCTCCCGAACCTGATTAGCACGGCGCAGATGGTCGTCTGACGTTCCGTGAGAGAAATTCAGGCGGACAACGTTGGCACCGGCAGCAATAAGCTGCTCCAGCATGCCTTCCTTGTCGGTAGAAGGACCCAATGTGGTGACGATTTTCGTTCTTCTAAGACGCAATTTCATTGTTAACTCCGGGAGAGAATGATGAAAAACGGTGTTACGACCCGCTTCAGCAAGAATGAGTTTGGCTCTGGATAAGCATAGACCGCGAAGATGGCAATTCAGCAACCGCAGATATTACAGATACGAAAAAGGCACCCTAAGGTGCCTTGTGTTAAACAATCTTTTCTTTATTAAAGCGCGAATCTTTCAGCGCCTCTTTCACTCTGCGCAAATTTTCCCTGAAGCCAGGTCCGCGGCGGAGTGTAAAGCCGGTCGCCAATACGTCTACTACCGTCATTTGTACAACGCGACTGGCCATAGGCATGTAGACATCTGTATCTTCAGCCACATCCAGAGTGATGGTCAGCGAGCATACTTTGTCCAAAGGCGAGTCTTTTGCTGTGATACCAATAACGGTGGCACCGTTTTCCTTTGCCAGCAGGGCGATATCTACCAGGCTCTTGGTACGGCCGGTGTGGGAAATAATCACCACGACATCACCATCGTTGCAGTTGATGCAACTCATACGTTGCATGACGGTGTCACTGAAACAGACGATAGGGATGTTAAAGCGGAAGAATTTATTTTGTGCGTCATTGGCAACGGAAGCTGATGCACCAAGACCGAAGAAGGAAATCTTCTTTGCCTGCGTTAGCAAATCTACCGCCCGGTTAATCTGGGTAACATCAAGGCTGTTTTTCGCAACGTCCAGACATGCCATCGTCGATTCGAAAATCTTGTTGCAGTATGCCTCCGGCCCGTCACTTTCTTCAACGTTGCGGTTTACATACGGTGTGCCGGTCGCGAGGCTTTGTGCCAGATGAAGCTTAAAGTCCGGGAAGCCTTTGGTATCGAGACGTCGGCAAAAACGGTTGACAGTAGGCTCACTGACATCTGCCATTTTTGCCAGCGTTGCTATGCTGGAATGGATGGCAGTTTGTGGTGAAGCGATAATGACTTCAGCAACTTTCCTTTCTGATTTACTGAAGTTTTCAAGATTCTTTTGGATTTTTTCCAGCGTATTCATTTCGGTTACCTGGTTCTGCCGTATTTTTATGACAAGTCTGTCGACTAATTACTTCATATTGGCTTCACAATACCCATAAGCATTTGCTTTCCTATGGATCTCACGAAACTGACTTATTCATTTGTGAGATTAAGTGTAGTGTTTGCACAACAAAAAAAAGTTGCGACCATTCACGGTTTAGTTACTGAATTACAAAAATACGGATGGAATTTTCATATAGGTGCTTTGAGTCACGTCGAAATGTGAATCGCATTTAGGATGGATGTAGGATAAGAATTGGTAAAACAATACAAAAATTTGCGTGTCATGTCGAATTTGCCGAGTTTCATCCTAGAATAAGGCAAGTTTTTGAGGCGTTGAAAGTCTGAGGGAAAAAGATGAAAGTGAGCGTGTGTGGTTGCGGATGGCTGGGGTTGCCGCTGGCAGAAAATCTGGTCAGTAGGGGAGACACAGTCAGAGGCAGCAAGAGAGATGTTGCGGAAGCGGCCGCATTGGGTGACCGCGGTATTGAAGGATTTGTCTTTGACCTTGCTAACAGCGAAAAGACCTCACCGGCGTTTTTTGACAGCGATGCCGTGATTGTGAACATTGCACCCGGCCGTAAAACCGTAAATGGAGAAGCCTTTGCCCGGCTAATGAAAGGCTGGTTGGAAAGACTGGCAACAAAAAGCAAATGTAACTTGTTGTTTATCAGCACCACGTCTGTTTACGGTGAGCCGACTGGGACAGTGACTGAAAGGACGGTACCGGTACCGCAAACAGAATCGGGAAAAGCCCACCTGACCATAGAAAAGGCTGTCCAACAGTATTTTGGAGAGAGGGCGACAATACTCCGTCTTTCCGGGTTGATCGGCGAAGACCGACACCCTGCGAAGTTTTTAGCTGGCAGGCAGCTGGCAGATGGTGATCAGCCGGTCAATCTGATTCACCGAGAAGATGTTATCGCGGCGATTAAAAATATCCTGGATTTGGGTGTTTGGGGTGAAATGTTGCATCTGAGCGCGCAGGACAATCCGGCTCGTGCCAGTTATTACTGTTGGTCTGCCGGAAAGCTGGGGTTGGAAAAGCCGGTGTTCGAGCCCGGTGGACAGGATGCGAAAGTGATTGATGCAACAAGCACGCTCGAAAAGCTTGGTTTAGTTCTCAAGTACCCGTCCCCCTATGACATGCTGTAAAAGAGAGAGCGTGTTCTATCTGGCTGATTAAAAAGAAAAAGCCCACGAAAATCGTGGGCTGAAAAGAAATAGAGAAACAAATAAAGGAGTTTCAAGCAATAGCAGCAATGAACAAATCTGAAACCGCAGTAGTTGGCCGTTTCGTCATCTATTAAGTAGGACAGGGCATATCCCGAAGAGTTCATATTTTTTTCAAAAAAATCTCACTAACCCTTTTCCCGCCTAAGACTCTGTTGCCAGAGATAAAAAAAACCGCCCATCAATCGATGAAGCGGCATTTAGAAGACAATCTTCTTAAGAAAAAGCAGTGGCATTAAATATGACCGGGCATAAACGGTAGAGTTCCCAAAAAATTTAATTTTTTAATCACTCGATTGCTTATGGGTTTGAGGTCATAAAGATCAGTTGCTTACCGCATCGCATGTGATTGGTGTCTTGTTGTCATCCTGAGCTTGATATTTTCACCTTGTTAAAAATGATAATGGGATGTAGCATTCAAACATGTGTTTAATACAGGTGAATGAAAATGGCAGCGAAAGGAGATACCAAGGGAAGAATTCTGGATGCCGCTGAGCTGCTCTTTGCCGAGCATGGGTTTAATGACACTTCTCTGCGCACAATCACCGGTAAAGCCGGGGTAAACCTGGCGTCTGTAAACTATCACTTTGGTGATAAGAAAACGCTGGTGCGGTCTGTTCTTGGGCGTTACCTGGAGCAATTCATGCCAGCTCTGAAAGGTGAGTTGGTTTTACTACTCGAGCAACAGGATTTCACGATGGACGATGTGTTTTCCTGTGTCCGCCACCCGTTGCTTGAGCTTGACAGTTACCGAGCAAATGGCGCTGCGCGGTTCATGTTGCTCATCGGTCGGGGATATACCGACGTGCAGGGACACCTGCGCTGGTTTATCACAACCCGATATGAGGAAGTTCTCGCACTCTTTACCCAGGCAGTGCGCAGAGCGAACCCGTCACTCGACCCAGAATCTCTGTTCTGGCGACTCCATTTCACACTGGGTGCCACGGTTTTTACCATGGCGTCGAGTGATGCTCTGAAGGAAATCGCGGAAAGTGATTTCAATAAAAAAGTAGAAATTAAAGACATCGTTGACCGGCTTGTTCCCTATTTGGCAGCTGGCGTAGCGGCACCCGCCGTTCCGTCTATTGGCTGGTGGGAAAGGCGTCAGGGCAATAAAAATTCAAATAAAAACATAATTCTAATAACGAGATACCCGACAAAAGGACCTGAACTATGAGCTCTCAAAAATCCTGGCGCCGTCGCCATATCAGCGACCGAGCGTTTGACATGTTTAAAAAGGTACTGCCCCCACTGTCTGCGACTGAGCGTGAAGCCATGGAGGCCGGAAGCGTCTGGTGGGACGGTGAACTGTTTGCTGGCAAACCGCAGTGGGAAACACTGCTGAGCTACCCAAAGCCACGGCTGTCAAAAGATGAACAGGACTTTTTAGACAACCAGGTTGAGACGTTACTGGCAATGCTGGATGACTTTGAAATTGTCCAGAAACAAAAAGATCTGCCGGAAGAAGTGTGGACGTACCTGCGTCGGGAGAAATTCTTCTCGCTCATTATTCCGAAAGCGTATGGCGGCCTGGCGTTTTCAGCCCACGCAAACTCAACCATTGTTTCACGCATCGCGACGAGAAGCCTCAGTGCTGCAGTGACCGTGATGGTACCAAACTCGTTGGGTCCGGGTGAGCTGCTATCCCACTACGGCACCCAGGCGCAGAAAGACTATTGGTTACCGCGTCTTGCCAATGGCGATGACATTCCTTGTTTTGCGCTTACCGGACCAGAAGCCGGGTCTGACGCCGGTGGCATCCCCGATTCAGGTGTTGTCTGTTTTGGCGAACATGAAGGTGAGAAGGTCCTTGGTATCCGGGTGAGCTGGAACAAGCGATACATCACGCTGGCACCGGTTGCTACGGTATTGGGTCTTGCGTTCAAACTCTCTGATCCGGATGGCCTGATTGGTGAGCAAAAAGATATTGGTATTACCTGCGCACTGATTCCGGCTAATCACCCGGGTGTAGAAATTGGCAACCGCCACAACCCGCTCGATATGGCGTTTATGAACGGTACCACCCGTGGTGATGAAGTGTTCATTCCGATGGATTGGGTCATCGGCGGTCATGACTACGTGGGTCGTGGCTGGCGTATGCTGGTGGAATGCCTTTCATCCGGACGCGGCATTTCACTTCCTGCCTTGGGTACTGCAGTGGCGCACCTGACTGCCCGCACAACCGGCGCTTACTCTTACGTCCGTCGCCAGTTTGGTGTGAACATCGGCTCGTTCGAGGGTGTTGCTGAAGGGCTTGGCCGTATTGGCGGCATGACATACATGCTGGAAGCTGCCCGCACGCTGACAACTACCTCTCTGGATCTGAACGAGAAACCGGGAATTGTGACGGCCATTGCCAAATACCATATGACGGAGGCTGCACGAACGCTCTTGAATGATGCCATGGACATCCATGCGGGACGCGCAATTCAGCTCGGCCCCATGAATTACCTGGGGCATCACTATTTCGGGATTCCGGTTGCTATCACTGTAGAGGGTGCAAATATTCTGACCCGGAATCTGATGATATTCGGGCAGGGCGCTACACGCTGTCACCCTTATGTACTGTCGGAAATGGAAGCAGCAGCTAACCCGGATACAGAACAGGGTGCAAAAGACTTCGACCGTCTGCTGTTCAAACACATCGGTTTTGCTGTCGGGAACGTGAGTAAAGCGTTCGTGAATGCCTTTACACGCTCTCGCTTCAACAAGTCTCCAGTCAGTGGTGAAACTGCAGACTATTACCGCCAGCTCTCCCGTATGAGCCGTGCGCTGGCGGTGGCGGCAGACTTTGCAATGTTGACTCTGGGTGGAGAGCTAAAGCGCCGGGAGATGATTTCAGCGCGGATGGGTGACGTACTGAGCCACCTTTATCTGGCTTCAGCCACACTCAAGCGTTTTGAAGATGAGGGTCGTCAGCAAAGTGATTTGCCGATGGTTCACTATGCACTGCAGTATTGCCTGTACAAGTGTGGAGTGGCATTTAAGGAAATATTCACCAACTTCCCGCGCAAAGGTGTTGGTCCGTTGCTCAAAGGCTTACTGTTCCCACTGGGCATTCATTACAAAGCGCCGTCTGATGAGCTTTCCGTAGAAATCGCCAAACTGACCATGACGCCGGGAGCGCACCGTGAGCGTTTGACTCACCTTTGTTATGTGGGAGAAAAAGACAGCGATCCGGTTGCCATCATGGAACGTGCTTTTATCGCCATGTATGACGCTCGTGATATTGAGAAGAAGATGGGCAAAGCTGCAAAAGAGGGGTTAATCCCTCGCAAAGGACCGCTGCTTGAACGTCTGTCGCTGGCGTTGGAGGCTGGCGTGCTGACAGATGCTGAGGTTGCCCAAATGCAAGAGGCGGATGCACTGCGCTACCGTGCTGTCCAGGTTGATGAATTTGAACCGGATTGGTTTGTTAAAAAAGAGCCGGAAGCCAAAACGTCAAAACCAGCCAGACGCAGAACCAAAGCGACGACTGAAGCTGCATAAACAATTTTCCTTCGTTAAAAACACCGCGCCGGGCGCGGTGTTTTTTGTTCAGTCACATGAACTCATCCAACCTGTAAACAAATAGGCTGATTTTCGGTGAGAAAAACGCGAAACTATGCGCACGTTTATCACCTTTCCCGGCTTTGTAAGGGACTTATAAGATGATTATCAAACCAAAAATTCGCGGTTTTATCTGTACCACCACACACCCGGTTGGCTGTGAAGCCAACGTGAAAGAGCAAATCGAATACACCAAAGCACAAGGCAAGATCGAAAACGGTCCGAAGCGTGTTCTGGTGATCGGTGCGTCTACTGGCTATGGCCTGGCGTCACGTATCACAGCAGCATTTGGCTGTGGTGCTGCAACTATCGGTGTGTTCCTGGAAAAACCGGGTACAGAGAAAAAGCCGGGTTCAGCAGGCTGGTATAACTCAGCAGCTTTTGACAAGCTTGCCAAGGAAGAAGGCCTTTACGCCAAGAGCCTGAATGGCGACGCATTCTCTCATGAAGCCAAGCAAGCGACTATTGACCTTATCAAAGCAGATCTGGGTCAGATTGATATGGTGGTTTACTCACTGGCATCGCCAGTCCGTAAAATGCCAGAGACTGGTGAACTGGTGCGCTCAACCCTGAAGCCAATCGGTGAAACCTACACAGCGACGGCCGTTGATACCAATAAAGACGTTTTGATTGAAGCTAAAATTGAGCCGGCTAACCAGGAAGAAATCGACAATACCGTTAAGGTAATGGGCGGTGAAGACTGGGAGTTGTGGATCAACGCGCTGGCTGATGCCGGTGTATTGGCAGACGGCTGCAAAACAGTGGCCTACAGCTACATCGGTACTGAAATCACCTGGCCTATCTACTGGAACGGTACTATCGGCCAGGCCAAGATGGACCTGGATCGTGCGGCAACAGCCTGAATGACCAACTGTCAGCTAAAGCGGCTCAGCGAATGTCGGCGTGCTGAAGAGTGTGGTGACTCAGGCGAGTGCTGCGATTCCGGTGATGCCTCTTTATATCGCGCTTTCTTTCAAGAAAATGCGCGAAGAGGGTGTCCACGAAGGCTGTATCGAGCAAATTAACCGCCTGATGCGCCAGCGCATGTACAAAGCTGACGGTTCTGCGGCAGAAGTGGATGAAGCCAACCGCCTGCGTCTGGACGACTGGGAACTGCGTGAAGTAATCCAGAAAGATTGCATGGACAAGTGGCAGCAGGTCACCAACGAAAATCTGTTTGAAATTGCTGACTACCAGCTCTACAAAGACGAATTTATGAAACTGTTCGGTTTTGGCCTGGCTGGCGTTGACTACGAAGCGGATGTTAATCCGGTTGTTGAGTTCGACGTAAAGGATTTCTAAATCCACATTTGGTGTAAGAAAGCCGGCGCAAGCCGGTTTTTTTTGGACGTTTGAAAACCACATTGTGTGATATTTATCATTTTTGGCTGAATAAAAAGCAGTTGAAACAGCGAATTGCATTTTCTACGTGACACAGTGAAAAACTTATGTAGAATGCATCTTCGTTGAGAGGGGAATGCCTCCTTAACGGCGCGTTGGCAGAGTGGCTATGCAGCGGATTGCAAATCCGTGGACCTCGGTTCGACTCCGGGACGCGCCTCCATTTGCGACACTAGCTCAGTTGGTAGAGCGCAACCTTGCCAAGGTTGAGGTCACGAGTTCGAACCTCGTGTGTCGCTCCAAATTCTCAGGTTCGGTGACTGGCCGGGCGTGAAAAAGACAATTTGTTAATGGTGCTTACCATAGCAATCAAGAATTGCGTGCCCTGATGGTGGAATTGGTAGACACAAGGGATTTAAAATCCCTCGACGTTCGCGTTGTGCCGGTTCAAGTCCGGCTCGGGGCACCATTAAAATTCAAGCATTTAAGGCTATCCGAAAGGGTGGCCTTTTTTGTTTATGTGCGATTTCCGAATTTAATTTCCGGAAATGGAAAGATTGAGCAAACGCAAATTTGCTCAAATTTTCATACATCCTCTATGCTGGATCTGCACTTTGGCGGTCCTCTCCTTACTCCCTCTTGCCAGAAACTAACTCCCTTTACTTTTCCAGAAGTTAATTGACCTCAACCGTGCTGTTCCTAAATCAATAACGACAAAATGACCGTTCCAGGTTAAAATTTGGGTACATTCGCGGAGGTAATAGCGTGTTTTCCGAAGAAAGAGTCACCCAAATGGCAGCCTACCTGTTGTTGAAAGGTGGCGGCAGAATGCCTTACATAAAGCTCCTTAAGCTGCTGTATATTGCGGAGCGGAATGCCATGGCAAAATGGGGCGAGTCGATTAGTGGCGACAGATTCGTGTCTATGCCACACGGACCGGTATTATCTCAAACCTATGACCTGATACAGGGTCACTGCGGACATGAGTCGATTTGGCAACGTTGGATCTGCGATGAAAGTCACTATGAGGTCTCTCTCGCCAGCTTTGTCGACCAAGAAGACCTGGATGAACTGAGTGTTGCTGAACTGAAAGTACTGGATGATGTGTATGCGTCATTTGGTCACATGGGCAAGTTTCAACTTGTTGGTTATACCCATGACAATTTTTCTGAGTGGCAGGATCCGAACGGGAGTTCTTATCCTATCCGGCCTGAAAGTATTTTGCGGGCAGTTGGTAAGTCCGAGGAAGAAATCGCCACCATTCTGGAAAACTTACGTGAGCAGCAACAACTGGAGAATATCCGGGCCAAGCTAAGATGACCCAACAATACTGCCCTTACCGCAAGGGGACAGTATTAATCCCCTCCGGGCCTTCCAACCATCTTCACATCATTTGTTGTGATCCAGTCTTTTATCCACGCACTGCTTCAGAATGTGTATTGGTCGTAAACGTATCGAGTATCAAGCAAGGCATCGACTACGATAGGACTTGCGAGCTTCGTGTAGGCGATCACCCGTTCATTGTTAAACCCAGTTATATCTATTACCGCAAGGCAGATGTTTTTGGCTCTGACAATATATCGAGGTGCGTTGCGGACGGAACATTTACCGTTCATCAGGATTGTAGTTCGAGTACATTCGAACGTATTCTTGCGGGATTTGAAGTAAGCGAAGAAGTTCGTCCTAAGGTACTAAAGTTTTACCGCGGTTATTGTTGTTAAACTGAAGCACCAGATCTATTTGATGCTTCAGATAATGGACTTAGGGACTTGTATGAAATCTCGTAGGAGACATTAAATGCAATTAATTATGAAATTGCCTTACTAGTTTCGTTCCTATTCTTGCTTTACCAAGATCACACTCTTTACCAAGAAAACAATTCCCTTTGGCAATCGTGACTGCAGAGTTCTGGTCAACATCGAATATTTCAATACTGTACTCTTTCTGGGGAAATCGAATACTCTCATAGGTGCAACTAAAAGAATTTTTGCATTTCATTTTCATAATATTTCCCCATCCATAGTTGCCAAGAGAGCCATCTAACGGATCACAGTACCTATTCTCATCAGAGAATGTTATACATATTCCTAAATCTGGTGCTCCTTTTTTGTCCAATAAACCTTGTTTGTCCCAAAGATTACCGTTTTTGTCTGATAAACTAACACTCACATTAAGGTTAGCTAACCATCCTCCAAACTTGTTCTTAGTCGTTGGTTCCGGAGCGTCATAAGATGCGAGTTCTGGAAACTTTATCTCCAAAAACTTTAGCACTTCTAATTTGCAGTTATTACTGTTAACTATCAAGGTTGCTAGGTCCTTTTGAAGTACTCCTTCATATTCTTTTCTACTATAAATAGCACTGCCATCAATTCCAATATCAGCGATTTTCTTTGCGATACCTTTTAGTTTTGTTTGCCCATTTGCGGTGATTTCTAAAGTTTCGTTACTTCCTTTCTGGACAACTACTTCACAGATATCTTCTGCAAAATCAGACATGCTTGATAGTGTTTCAGAAAGATCTGTGTTACCTTGCGCGTTCATGTTGATATAAAGGTATAATATACTGAATAATATGGATTTAATTTGCCAATTCATTGCCGTGTCCTTCTAATATTTTAACCAACTTTCGTGAACGATCTATATCTTGATGGAGGTAAAATTAAAGATATAGTTGTCAGTATTTTTATATATTAGAAAGCTACGCCATTTCAATATCTGACACATTGCATATTTACTTGGGCACAAACAGTCATATAGTGTTCGTAATTATTAAACTGCGTGTGATTAATAAAACTGTAAAGTTAATCCAACTTACTGAGTTTGGCTTTATCTATTGATGGTACAATTTGTATCTTTCTATCGTAAGTTGATACTTGACGTTCTGATTTATGTCCTGAGAAATATTGCTTTTCTTTCAGTGTGCCCTCATAGTCACTAATACCCTTTGCCTTCAGGTCATGGAATGTGAAATCGAGGGGGAATTCTGTGGCTTCACGAGCTTTCTCTCTGACCTTGTACCAGCGGCTATTAAATGCGTTTCGGCTAAACCGATTTCCATTTTTCTGGTGAATAACGAAGATGCTGTTATTACCAAAGGCTTCATCACATTCCCTGACTGCTTTCATTAGAGCTGGAGTCCAGGCTTTGATCTGTTTCTTTCCTGTTTTTCCCTGCTGGATGAAAATACCTTCTTCTAAAATCTGGGATTTCTTTAATGCCAGTACATCGCCCTGGCGTGCAGCGCAAAGGTAACTTATTTCCATTGCGGCGCGAACAACTGGGCAGGCGTGTTGATAGATAGCTTCGTATTCCACATCGGTAATATAGCGATCACGGGCGACCTCTTTGTACTGTCTCACACCGCGGCAAGGATTCCGTCTAACCATTCCTCGCTCATAAGCCAACGAAACACTCGGGAGAAGAAGGCTTTTTCTCGGTTTGCCTGTACTCTTGATTTCATTCCGCGAATGTCCATGTACCTCCTGATGTGAGGAGGTTCAACCTGTCTGGAGTCATTTTCCCGAATACTGGAATGATTTTCTTAGCATACTTCCGGTAATCCTTTTGGGTTGAAGGCGCTAGTTCGGCGAAATCTGCACTCACAAAAAAACGGTTAATAAGACCTTCGACTGTTGTGTGGTTTTCAAAATCTTTGATGGCTTGCTCGTAAGCCTTCCAAACTTCACTTTGTTTCGCGTCGAGGCTACACAGTGGGTAGGTGCCACCAATCAATGGGCGCCACTCGTAAGCAGATCTCCCCTTATAAACACGCGCTGGCATCCACTGGTTTTCTTTGCTTCGTTTTCGACCCGCCATTACATGATTGCCTCAAAATTAGGTAATGGAGACTCTGGCGTTTCTTCTACGATGCGTTGATTGGCAATATTGGGATGCATGATGTGCCACCAGTTCGTGAAAACTGAGTTGGTTGCTTTACGGTGAATGACGAATATCCCTGCGCTCCTGAGCAGGCGAAGTTGATCACTCGTTTTTCTGTAACCCGTTATGAGGTAAAGCTCTTCTTCGGTAAGAGGGCGGCAAAGGTTTATGTCCATGCTGTGTACCTCCCTGGGTGCTTTGGAACAAAGTTACATCAGCCGAAGTAACTTGATTGAGTTACGCCGGATTCAGTTGAGCAGTGGTTCAACAAACGGCTCTGATTCCAGCTCAAGTTTTTCAATCATGTCCCAGATATCTGGGTCGTCATCTTCCAACAGGCTGAGCGCATAGCTGCGGTATTGAAGTTGGGTAAGGGTTTGCTGTTCGATCTCCACCATGACGGTGTCTTCTTCTGGTGGGACATCTTCAGCGTGCTGCTCTATCAACTTTAGCTGACGAAGGGCGGCGTTCTTGGCTGATGTCGCTTCTTCGACCTTGTCACCGAATTCTGCCTCTGTGATGTCGGTTTTCTCTAACTGGATTATCGCCATCAGCACTTCATCCTTTGTGCTGTCCAGGTACTGGGAGGGTAGGGAGCTTATTTGGCTGATGTCCATCGTTATCCGGGCATGGCGGACCTGCTCAGCCATGGCATCCTGTTTCACCCTTTCAATCAGGGCATCGTTTACTGCCTGGAGAGCATCTTGTTTGGCAGTGAGTGCGTCTGAAACCATCTCGCCAAACTGCTCGACATCAACAGGCATGTCATTGATGGCGTTTGACAGTTCGGTCAGTTCATCCTTGGTTTCTGTTCCTTTTAGCTGGGCAACCTGACGGATGTTTTCAATCCGGGCCAGAATAGCGTCCCTGGCTTCAGCTTCCTGCCTGGCTTGCTCCGCTTCCCATTCCGTTCTGGGCTTTAACACTTCACGGCGCAAGCTGTTCAGCTCATCTTCCACCTGTTTGCGGGTGGCTTTGACCCGTTTGATTTGGTCTTCCTTGGAGGCAATCAGCCATTGATGGAATCGACCAGGGTGGTTTTGCTTTTGCTGACCTTGAGCGCCAGCGCGCCGATTCGTTCACGTCCCTTACGGGTCTCCACATCCGGTACTTCACTGGAAGCTTCGGTACGGATGGCATCCAGCAGAGGGCGGATACTGCTGATGTCGGTCAGGAGCTCAATGGCTTCTTCTTTCTCTAACGTGCGGAGCTGGTTAAGTGTGGTGAGCTGTTTCATTGTCGGTTCCCTCGAGTTTGCTTTTGGCATCCCGGTAAACGTCACCAATGTGCTGAATCAGGCTTGCCGGGGAAACGCCGAATGTATCAGCCTGCTTAGTCGCCTTATCAACAGCCTTTTGGTACGCGTTGTTCAGCGTCTCCATAGTTGGCATTTTCGGCAGGACGTTAATGGTGTCTTGTAACTGGGCTTCTATGTCAGAAAGCACGGTTTGCTCATGTTCAGCAGCGTAATCGATGAGCTGTTGTTTCTTCTCGTCCTTGGTCTTGATGACTTTCTGCAACAGCTCCCGGTCGCCTGACGCCTTGGCTGCCTTGGTCGCTTCAGAGAACGCCCTGGAAAGTTCATCCATTGTGTTGGCACTAAGCATGGCGGACAGAAATTCTTCGTAGTCACGCTGCGGGATTGCCCATGCGGGCAGTGTCGGCTCGCGCCAGTCGATATACCTGTCTGGCTTGCCTTTTTCACGGTGGACATGGATGTTGCCATAACGCTTATCCTTGTATCCGTTTGCTTTGCGAGATTCCGCAAAGGTGGTTTCCATCTGGTAGAGGTAGCGCCCAATGCCCCACTGGACAGCGGCGCGTTTCATGGAGGTAGAGCGGGCAGTCTTTACCGCATCAATGTTGCGGCGGGTACCAAACTCAGCCGCATCCCATTTGGTAATGCTCCTGCCTT
>BAXG01000064.1 GCA_001310455.1 Photobacterium sp. JCM 19050 | reverse complement strand
TCGTCAAAACAGCGCCTTGACTGACAGCCAATCAACTCTCGCTGAAAACTGCATCTTGAGGTGGCTTGGGTATATCGCGATGCAATTTATCACGAGCCCCTCACCACACCAAAGGGGAAATGACGATTGCGCAATGCAATAGTATGCATTTGTGATAGTTCATGACAATGGCAATAATCGGTAAAACGAAATAGTGTTTTCCCTTTCCTGAAATTAGTCTTTGGATAAGCTAATCCAGCATTTGAAGGTTTAAGGTATGAATACACTGACTCTGCGTTGCCCTCACTGTCACACGACAAATCGAATTCCGACGGATCGCATCGACCAAACACCTCACTGCGGCGCTTGTAAAAAACCGATAATGGATGGAAATCCCTTTGAGGGAACAGCAAATAATATCGATGCCATCATGAGTTCCGAAAAGCCGGTTGTGATCGACTTCTGGGCACCATGGTGTGCGCCTTGCCAAGCCTTTGGCCCGGTATTTGAAGCAGTCGCAAAAAACAACGAAGGCAAGCGATTCTTTGTCAAAGTTAACACGGAAGATCAGCAGGAACTGGCAGCTAAATACAGAATTCGCAGTATTCCGACCGTGATGATTTTCAAAGGCGGCAAAATGCTAACCCATATAAACGGTGCGCTACCTCAAAACCAGTTTGAAGAGTGGCTGAACCAACATATTGTATGATCATGTTTATCATGCAGTTACACGACAAAGGCCGGTTTATAACCCGGCCTTTGTTACATATTGTCTAAAAAATATCTTTGAAAATTAACAGGTTCGAGAGCGCAGTAAAAATATATTGCCATTTATATGCATTCAGGGTCTTAACAAGCCCCCAATCCTTTGAAATAGTCTATATTTAACGGAAATACACAATATATTTAACCGGTTCAGAAGTAGATTGCGATGTACTTGCGAATATTCGTATACATACTGGCATTGTGGACTCCGTCCTCTTTTGCATTAGACATATATATCGGGGGCAGCGAAACGCCAGCTCTTACCCTCGAAAACGGCATATCATCTGATTCCATGCCAAACTCTTCGATAACCACTCACACACCCTGGACTGAAACTACGGTGTTTGAAGGTTTTTCTCTCAGTGACCTGCTGACCGAGTTTTCCGTAAAAAACGCCGACATCATTGCAATCGGATTAAACGGATACACAGCCGTTATCCCATCCGATGACATTGCCAGGTTCAACCCTTTGGTAGCCGGAAAAAGAGACGGCAAAACAATGAAGGTGAGAGATTTGGGGCCTTACTGGATTATCTATCCATTCAGTGAAATGGAAGGCACTGAAGCAGCCCGGGCCGAGCGACGTATGGTTTGGCAATTGAAATCCCTTCGAATCAAATCTGACGGAGACGTTCAGCCTTGACATTTAGGGCACAAAACAGCCGGGCAATCAGAGCAGGCGTCGCCTTTGCCGTTGTGCTGATGGTGCTGTTTTCTATTCTGCTATCACTTTTCACATCTTCTGCCAATAACGCAGACGTTTTAGCCCGGCGATACACGGCTACTATGTTTTACATGCTCAGAATGTCCAGGGAATACTCTGATCTTATTGTTTCCCTTGATGAATTCAGCCACAACGAGGTTAATGCTGACTTTATTGAAATCAAATACGAGGTCTTACTTGGGCGCTATCAGGTGATGCACTTCGACTCTAAAGTGAAGTATCTGTGGTCCTATCCGGCCACACAGGAAGTGCTGCATGACCTCGAAAGCTCGTTACTTGAGCTTGAAAACACCATGTTTTCTCTTGCAGAGCACCCAGAGGAAGCTCAGCGAATAAAGTCCCAAATCAATAACGATTACGACCGCCTGTACGCGCTTTTTAATGAAAACTTTACTATCCGTAACGCACTGATAGAGGAGATGAACCAGCAGCGCTGGCGTCAGGAGTTTCTGATTTATTGCCTCACTGTCATCACCGCAATCATGATGATGTTCTTTTTCTTTTTTAACTACCGCCAGGTCAAAAACATAGAAAAAGTGGCCAATACTGACTTCCTTACCGGTTTACCGAACCGTCTCGGCCTTCAACATTGCGCTGATGCTCTCTTTACAAAAAACCGCGCTTTTACTCTGTTTTTGTTAGATCTGGATGGTTTCAAATACATCAACGACACCTATGGCCATGACACCGGTGATCAGTTGCTGATCCAGTTTTCCAAGTCGCTAAGGAAGCTTTCTGGTGAAAAACGTGTCGTCGCACGTATGGGAGGGGATGAATTTATCTTCTTGGTTGAAGGGGCAGATGAAGAAGAAAACCTCCGCATCGCTCAGAGTATATTGCAGTCCGTGGAGCCCAACATAGTTGTGGGATCGCGAACGTTTCATCTCACCGTCAGCGTTGGTTCCAGCCGGTATTTTTCAGGCCAGAGTTTTGAGCACGCAATGGCTCAGGCTGATTCAGCCATGTACATGGCTAAACGCAATGGTAAAAACGCCTACCATCCTTTCGATGAACATTGCCTGTCTCCCCTGTCTTCGCTGCAAAACGCGTCATGACATGAGGTACTTTTTTCTTTAATCAAAAGTGCTTGTGATTCCCTTTTATGAATGCGACGATGGCGCCGGAATTCAACAGAATCAGTAACGTTCACAAGAACATCATTCACTTTGCTACAATTTGGTGACATTCATCACTCTTTGCCAGCTTGCCTGTCCCTACGATTAGTCCATGCCTGAAGCAAACAGACAACCTCGATGAGCGAGTGATCCGGCGAACCACACAAGCCTGACCTCAAACGAAACATGTTCTGTTGTCTTCCCAAAAAGTTTATTCCGGCAGAAAGTGCCCGGACATCTTTAGAGGAGGATACGTGCCTAAACTTACGTTGCCCAAACCTGCTGGCGGATTACAACTTAATTTCTGTAAAACATTGGCGTGTCGAAATTTTGGTTTAAGTGACGAAGAGCGCTATGCGCTTCAACGCACGAATCCGTTACGTCCAGCATTAGTTTGCAATGAATGCGGTGCGTTTCCACCTCTTCTTAATAACCAATCCGTATTGGATGAAAAGCACCGCCAGGAAACTGAACAGTATGGTGCATCGGCTTCCTGCTCAAACCCAGACTGTGCACACCATAACAAACCGCAAGCTGTTCACCCCGAGTTCTACCATGCCTTCGGGTTCAGCGGAAAGCGGCAGAGATACCGTTGTAAAAACTGCTCAACGACTTTTGTCGACCCCTGGTCTGTCGTCAACCCAAAGCTGGACATTCAGCAGCAGATATTGGCTTATCTTTTTACCGGCCACACAGCACGCGACATTTGCCGCCGTACTGGTATAAACCCGAAATCCTTCTACGACCACCTGCGTAATATAGCCAAACGTTGCCAACACCGGCTCTCAGTGACGGACAGCAAAATTCTGAGCAAGCAGCATCCGCTGTCACTGTCGAGTTTCTTATCCCCACTTCAGACAACAGCTGAAAATGGTGTTCTCTGGCTCTCTACATCTGAAAACCAGAGTGGATACGTTTTTTCTGACACCATTAATTACCTCGATGATGATACCGACACGGCCACGTTTGAGCATGACCCCTATGTCGCAAATGCCAATATGTACGCCTGACAGCTGACACTGAAACCCAAAAAATTTCCCAATTAGGCATAAGCCTGAGAGAGCGAGTCGAAGCCGTCTATCAGACAGCGATGTCCCGGGCCAACCTGGAAGACCCTTTCACCGGCTCCCTGCCGGTCAGGCATCCGGCCAAAGGCGCTTTAATCCGCCCGCAGTATATGGTCTATGCCCACTATCTGTCCCTGAAAGAGAAAGCTGTCAACAGCCCGGCCGTCACGCTTTTCCTGCCACAAGAGCCTTTGTTGCGATCCGCTTGCGTATCGGTTTTTCTCGAAAGGATTAAACAAGGGAAAATCGATCTGGTCTATGTTGCGCAAGACAAATCATGGCAAGAAGCAGCAAGCCGGGTCAGATTGATATTGCATTGTTGAGTTGGTGGCGAGACCGGTGGGCTTTTACAGAGAACAAATCAGGTAAAAAAGGTATCTGCCATATTGGCAACGAGACTGGCCGCGAAGCTTACTGGCTCGAACATGCCAGTTATCTTTCCAGCTGGCAATACCAAAACTACTTCCATTGCCAGTTTAACCACGTCATTAATGACCCAAGACGAAAGCACAGGCCGGGTGCGCTTTCTATTTTTGTCGACATCTACCGGGCGTGGCATAACCTGTGTTGGGTAGACCGCTGTGGGAAATCTCCGGCTCAAAAACTCGGCGTTGCCGAATCCCCTCTAACGCTGGCAGAACTTCTTCAGTAAAAAACCGGAGAACGCTCTCCGGTTTTTATCTTCGTTTTTTAGTGAATCGCTGTCACCAGGTAATCCATAACCGGGTCTGCCGGGCGTTCAATTTTCAACGCCTGAGGCAGGTAATGCGGCTTTTCAAGGATACCCCGCGCAATGAGTTCATCCAGAAGCGGTTTAAAATCAAAGCCGGTTTTACCGATGAACAACGAATCAAGATCACCTTGCTGATGGAAACGCAACGCATCCTTCAAGCCGCGAAGGTAGAGATAGTCTTTGGTAAAGCCACCACCGCGACACACCCGTGATGTTACGGTAAAAGCGGTTTCAGCATCCGCCTTACACTCTTCAACTAGGTGGTGATATATCTCGGCAAACGACTCACCAGCTACCATTTTGTCTACCGCTTCCACACGCAGGCCCAGTGTCTTAAGGCGCGGCAGAGAGAAGCAACCTGAAAGGTACTCACACAAGATAGCCAAGCCTTCCTGGGTATGGGTATTACCCGGCAAACCGAGCTTGAGCACTTTCAGTGGCTGACGCGCAGCGTTCGCAGATGTCACCATGTGAACGCCTAGCTCATGGTGGATAAGCGCATTCAGATCTTCTTCGCTGAACTTCTCAGCGGCATTGATCAGAATGGTCTTTTTCGCACCGCTAACCATCGCACGGGCTGCCAGTTTTGCAGTCGCCTGAACTTTACAGCGCATACCCGGGTAGTTCGACAGCGCGCGTTCGAAAATTTCCACCGCCTGCGCCGCGATCAGGTTTCGCTCGCCGTACGACGTATATTCCGGCGCATGCATGATGAACCGGGCGTTATCAAGGTCTTTCTTGTCCGGCTGGCCATAGTAGCGCAACGAGTTATAGAGGAAGTTATCAGTACCGATTGACGTCAGCAGGTCGATACGCTTTGCCATGGTGTCAATTACCTGGCAGTAAAGCTGCTCTACGTCCGCGTCACGGATTTCTGCAACCGGCAAACGGTACAGACGCTGGCGGAACGAGTACGGATCAATTGCCAACTGACGGTAACGAAACTCCGGCTCATAGTTACCCTTCCGGGCAAAGAAGCGGCGCTTTTCTGCTGCCAGGTTGGTTGGGTTGATGTACTGCAACGTCTCCAAGTTCTGTGACAAACGGGCAAGTTCGCGATCAACCTTGATAACAGAATCTGACAATGCAGAAGGCAGCATATGCGTTGCACGTACTTTCCGTTTGGTACGACGACGAACCGTTTCAGCGGCGTGTTCAGTCAGCACCTTTTTCAGGCCTTCTTTCATGGCTGACACCACCAGCGGATATATCTCGCCTTTGGTTTCATCCATGTACACTTTCTTCACCTCCAGCGGAGGATAAGCGTGTTCGTAAAGTTGGCCTTAACAAAGGTGGCCTGGTATCCCATGCCGCCAAACACATCATTTTCTGCCACTCCGACATCCAGGTTAGGCAATTCAATTGATGCCAGTCCCTGAAGCAGTGCATCAGTTTCGCGCTGCCAACGGCGACGGTTTACCTGCTTGGTACCAAGGTTAAATATCGGGGTTTCGCGCTCAATACGCTGGTAGTTGTATGAATGCAAATCATAAACGATACAAAGACCAAACGAACGCTCAATAGTATCAACCAGCTTATTGAAAATGCGGTAGTAGGTGGCATGTTTAGCCAGACTTGCTGCCCGCTCTTCATCGCTCAGCGTTTCAGTCCAGACGCTTTTTCCCCATGCATCTTCATAGATACAGGTTTCCGGGCCACGGTTGAGATCGTACTCATACCGGGAATCCCGCCCTACCAAAGTGATTGGCAGCGAGGAAATAAAGTCGTTGGTACACGGATCTTCTTCGTAAAAACGCTCTGGTTTGGTCAAGGCGCACTTAGCTTCCAACTCAGGGCGAAGGCGCTCGCCCTGGTGAATCGCTGTGGCAATCATTGGCTGGTAATCAGAGATACGGATTGTCAGGCTGCCATCCTCAAGCATCGCCTCAAAAGGCTCAAGGCGCTGGATTTTCTCCAGCACCTCTTTTTCAGCAAGCGTCAGCATTTTCAATTACTTTGCGGAAATCATTTTTCTGGGAAATAACAGACTGCTTGGTTGATACCACGCTCTCCGCAAAATCCATGATTTTTTCTTGCAGACGAACACGGTTCAGACGGTTGATACGGGTAATACCGCCCGGGCTGAGTACGTTAACTTCAATGATTTTGCCGTTGATAACGTCCAGGCCAACAAAATAAAGGCCATCGCGAACCAGTTTAGGGCCAATATGCTTACAGAGACGCTCTTCCTGCGGTGTCAGACGGTGTTTCACTTCACGACCACCCGCGTGGATGTTAGAACGTACGTCACCTTCTGCCGGGATGCGGCGCATTGCCCCGATAGGCTCGCCATTGAGCATAAGAATACGAACATCGCCCTGCTCCGCACCTTCGACATATTCCTGCAGGATCACGTAGTTCTCTTCGTCGCCGATGTAGAACTCAAGCAGAGACTTCAGGCTCGATTGGGCACGTTTTTCCAGCATGATGACACCACGACCACCGTAACCGTTCAGCGGTTTCATGATCATGCGTTCTTTGTCTGATTCTTTTACGACACGCTCAAGGTATTCACGGTTTTTCGAAACGTGGGTAACCGGCACAAATTCATTGTTTGGATCGTGCAGAGACGCAGTGTACAGCTTGTTGTTAGCAACACGCAGACCGTCGATATCATTCACGATAAACACATCTTTGCGCACTGAATCCAGGAAGTTCAGCGCCATGGTGTCCAGCGGCGGGTTAGCGCGCATAAAGATAACATCAAAGCCAGCCAGTGGCAGGTGGGCTTTGCGGAACTTAGCATTACGATAAAAGCTTGGGATATTGCTGGTCAGATTTTCTTTTTTCTCCAGCACTTCACAGAACGCCAAAGGCACGCTGTCACGCATGGTGAGGTCCTTAGGCGTTGTAATGGCAACGGTATGACCGCGGCGTGCCGCTTCGTGGATCATACGCAGGGTTGAATCGTTCTCCGGTTCAACTTTGTGCCACGGATACATAACAAAACAAACTTTCATCGTAACTTCTCGGATTAGAAAATAAATAAGTGAGCCCATAGGACTCACTTATTAATATTTAAATAAAATTGAATAACTAATTAATATTTAGATATCTAATTAGTCATCACTGTCAGCTTCTACATAATCCGTTGAGGAAGCTCGATTCGTTTCGCACAAATTATAAACAACGTGTTTATGATTAATCTCATGGAGATATTTCATCCACGTTTTCCCATAATCAGAAGAAAGCGCACGTCGGCCGTGAATTTCTTCAATGAAATGAGACTCTTCTTCCGTAGCCGGTTCTTTGGTGCCTTCAAAGAGGGCTTTCATTGTACGGCCACAGCTTTCCAGAATTTGCGCTTCCTTGATAGTAAAGCGGCCTGAGCGGCTGAAGCCTTTTTGGAAAATGCTTGTCATCAAAAAATTTTTGACCACTAAACATCTTATGACTCCTTAGTAATTTTGCGCAATATTTAGATTGATTGAGGGTTGAAGTAAAACAAAATAAATTTTTCTTGACGATAAACAATTTTTATTAAATATATAGACCAGAATTTCCTGTACGAGTAGTAAGCATTCCCGTGGACACAGAACTGCTACGAACCTTTATTGAAGTTAGTAAAACGCGCCATTTCGGGCGAGCGTCAGAAAACCTTTATTTAACACAGTCGGCGGTCAGTTTTCGCATACGACAACTCGAAAATCAGCTCGGGATCTCACTGTTTACCCGACAGCGTGGCAATATCCAGCTCACAGCGGCCGGAGAACGCCTCCAGCCCTATGCCGAATCCATCCTGCAGGCTTGGGGGCGGGCAAAGCAGGACGTGGCACTGACGGACAGTTATGAAGAGCAACTCACCCTTGGTGCGACATCGGCTTGCTGGGAGTTGAGCGGGATCTCTGATTGGCTGAATAATATTTATGAGCAGATGCCTCATCTGGTGCTGAGACTCGAATCTATCGACAGGCAATCACTGGCCAGGACATTGGTGGAAAAGCGTTTCGACATCGCGCTGACCAGCGAGCCCCCAAAAATCGAAGGGTTGAAAAGCCGGCAGATTATGGATTACGAACTTGTGCTGGTAGCAAGCAAACCGGACTTGAGCCTGGAAGACACAAACGTACTCCCGCTTGTTTACTTGGACTGGGGAACGAGGTTTGCTATGGAGCACGCAAAAATCCCAGCACTGCAACGTACGCCGGTGTTACACACGCACTCCCCCCGGCTTGCCATTAATCATCTGTTGACCCATGACAGTGTTGCCTACATGCCTTCTGTGATGGTCGAACCCTACATCGAGGAAGGAAAGCTGTTTCCGATAACAGATGCTGACGCGCTGCCCCAGCAGCTGTTCATGATCTGGCAGGATGAGACAGAAAAATCCGAATTAATCAATAGTCTGGATGTCCAGATTGTTTGACCAATATCCTGTATTTTTGATAAGAGAGATTGATTGTGTAGAGCAATTTTTTTTGTTTTACCAGCAGTTACCGGTTCGTCTAACCTGCGTTTGCAAGGCGTTGAAATCAAGCTTGATAAAGGCTGAACGCCGGATCTCACATATGTAAGCAAGCAGTCCTGGGAAGGGACAGGAACACTGCGAGCATAGCGCTAAGTTAATTTCATGCAGGTCTGAACAAATGGCTAAATGGGAACAATGGCTTAACAACGGAACGCAATCTAAGGAAAAATTCCACTCCAAGTATAGCGAGCAATTTGATGATGGCGCCTACCGTCCGAAGAAGGACAAGCGTCGGAACAGCCGGGAAAAGCGCCGAGATTACAACGCCGATGCATACGAACTCTGAATAAAACGAAGGCAGGTTTGATACCTGCCTTTTTTGATCTTTAAACGTTCACTCAGCTTCTTTGTTGCCACAAATCGTTGAATGCCGCCACTTTCTGTGACGCACTTTTCCAACGAGGATCGGTTTTCAACTCACTCAACGTGAATCGGTGCTTTTTCATCAACCCGCCAGCCAGTTCAACATCAGTGACAGGTAACGAGTCCAGCACTGATACCGCGGATTTTCTGTTGTTACATACCAGCACCATGTCGCAACCGGCATCGAGGGATTGCAGGGCACGTTCAGCCGGGGTACCCATCACTGCCGCTCCTTCCATGTTCAGGTCATCAGAAAAAACAATGCCCCGGAAACCGAGACGCTGGCGTAATACTTCTTTGAGCCAGAATGGGGAGCCGCTCGCCGGACGGTCGTCGTAATGAGGATAAATGACGTGGGCCGGCATCATCGCATCCAGGAGCCCTGTTCAATCAGCGCCTTGAAGATTTGCATGTCCATACGGTCAACATTGTCACGGCCATCAACAGGCGTCTCAAGATGAGAATCAGCAATGACAGCGCCATGACCAGGAAAATGCTTACCCGTGGTCGCCATACCGGCAGATTTCATTCCGTTAATGTAAGCAGAAGCATATTTAAGAACCTGCTCCGGACGGTCACCAAACGCACGGGAACCTATCGCCAGGCATTCATGGCCAACATCCAGCACAGGGGCAAAGCTCAGGTCGATATCGTGGGCCATCAGTTCTGCCGCCATCAGCCACCCGGCATCTTTCGCGACATCAAGGCCATCATCCAGAACTGCATAGCTCTGTGCCGGCGGAATCAATGTAAATCCTTCTTTGAAACGCTGTACCCGGCCACCTTCCTGATCGACCCCGATAAGGATGGCACGCCCGGCGGCTTTACGAATCGATTGCGTCAGCGCGGCTAATTGAGCATTGTCATGATAGTTTCGCGCGAACAGGATGACACCGCCCACGGTTGGGTGAGCCAGGATTTCACGTTCTTCGGCATCCAGTTCAAACGCAGACACATCCAGCCATAATGGCCCCATTTTTTACTCTCCAGGTTACTTGGCTATACCAATTGGTAAATTTCTGCCGTCATTTATCGCTGAAATCAGCGCCTTGAAGCAGTTTCGGTATAATATACCCGAAGTTTTCTTATGTGTGGGAGCGCATTATGGCGACGGAGTTTTACATCGGAGTTATGTCTGGCACCAGTATGGATGGTGTTGATACGGTCATTGCAGAAATCAGTTCTGACAATGTCCGCTTGGTCTCATCACATTCCCTGCCCTTCCCAGTTCAGTTAAAAAACGATCTTATCAAGCTTGGAACCGGTTCGCCTGTCACGCTGAAAACGCTCGGACAAATCGATAACCGGCTTGGACAACTTTTTGCTGATGCCATAAATGCTCAACTAAAAACGGCAGCTCTCTCCCCCGCAGACATCAGAGCTACAGGTTGTCATGGACAAACCGTTTTCCATGACCCTGAGGGAGAATTCCCTTTCACCATGCAGATCGGTGATGCCAATTTGATTGCAACCAAAACCGGTATTGTCACTGTTGCGGATTTCCGCAGAAAAGATATGGCACTCGGAGGTCAGGGAGCGCCCTTAGTTCCAGCATTCCACCAACATGTCCTTGCCAAACCAGATCGTACAAGAGTTGCCCTCAACATTGGCGGGATATCCAATATTTCAGTCCTGGTCCCGGGCAAAGCACCTGTTGGCTACGATACGGGACCGGGCAACATGCTGATGGACGCCTGGATTTTCTCCCACAAAGGTAAACAATTTGATAAAGATGCTGAATGGGCAAAATCAGGTAAGGTCAATAACGCGTTACTAACGAAACTGTTGTCTGAACCGTATTTCCAGCAACCATACCCCAAAAGCACCGGACGCGAACTGTTCAACCTGCAATGGCTTGAGTCGTTTATAACCGGCCAGGACATTCTCCCGGAAGACATACAAGCCACGCTGGCAGAGCTGACAGCGCAGACTATCGCCAATGAAGTGTCAAACTTCTCGTCACAAGATACCGGCAGCGTACAGGATGAGTTATTGGTGTGTGGAGGCGGGGCAAGAAACCCTCTGCTGATGCAAAGGCTTGCTGCTTTGTTACCGGGTTGGGATGTGAAATCTACAGATGAAGCCGGCGTACCGGGTGATGAAATGGAAGCCTTGCATTCGCCTGGCTGGCGTACAGGACGGTTAATGGCCTGTCAGGAAACCTCCCGGCTGTCACTGGAGCCAGTCGAGAGGCTGTTCTCGGCGCAATGTATTTTCCTGATTAACCGCGGGCCGTTGAGGCAATATCCCACTGTGCTTGCGGAGACGGCTCCAGCCTCCGCAGCATTTCCTTGTATTGCTCAAAAGGCAAGGGTTTGGCATAAAAATAGCCTTGTCCGACATCGACATGAAAAGACTTGAGCATCGCTTCAGTTTCTTTGTCTTCAACCCCTTCTGCCACAACCATCACTCCCAGTGAATGTGCCATGTCTACCGTTGCCCTTACAATATTCTGTTTTCTCTGGCTGCGAACAATGTTCTGAACAAAGGTCTTGTCTATCTTGAGCTCCGTGAAGGGTAATTCGGAAAGATAATTCAACGAAGAGTAACCGGTTCCATAGTCATCAATTGAGACTTCAACGCCGCAGTTAGATAGATCATCAAACAACTGCTTCAGCTTCGGATAGTCCGTCACCATGACCGATTCCGTCAGCTCAATAGAAACAAGATGCAGCGGGACACCGAACTTTTTTGACAGGCTGACAAACAATTGGGGGAGCTCGGGAATATCCAGATCACGACAGCTGATGTTAATGGAAAGTCGTCGATAATACCCATGTTCTATCAGCATACCTTGCTGGTGGAAAGCCTGATGTATAACCCACAAGCTAAGATCGTTTATCAACGACCCGCTCAGCCAGATCAACAAACAAATCCGGTGCAACATACCCGTATTTAGGATGATGCCAACGCAGAAGAACTTCGGAACCGTGAACTGCCTCTGTATTCAAGCTGATTTGAGGCTGGTGGTACAACTCAAGTTCACTGTTTTCAATGGCTGACTTCAGATCTGACATCAGCGTCAAATTAGCTTTGTGGTGATGACTGGCAACAGAGTTAAAATAACTGATTCGGTTTGTCTGAACCCGGTTTTGTTCAAGCGCTTGCAGCGCTTCTCGAATCAACGTTTTTGGGTTTGATGCATCAACAGGATAGCGGCTGACCCCGACCTGCCCTCGGATACGCGCTGCAAAATTGTCCAGCTGTACCACGCCATCAACAGAGTTTAATACCTCATAAATCACCGGTTCCGGGCTGGTACTCTTGCTTCCGTCAACAACGAAACAAAGAATCCCCTCACTGACACATGCAAGGTAGCGCGAGTATCTGTTCATCTGTTCAAACTGGTAAGCGGAGCTTTCTCTCAGTACACGGTCGGCTCTCTCTACCACTGTTGATATATATAACGCTTTATCTTCTTCGCCCAAATAGGGGCTGAGCGTGTCGTAGCCTTCCAGCCGGATAAGACAGACACAAAAACGCTTGTCCTCATTAATGATTTGCAAGAGGAAGTCTTCTGCAACGGTATTGTTGGGAAGCATACTGAGCGGGTCATGGGTAATCTTGCGCAGCGAGCGTTCCTGTTGCTCCCTGACTCTCTCCCCAAGTGCTAATGCAAGGATCGCCACTTCCAATATAATGCCAGCCATAAAGCCAAAGCGGCCCATCACTGAGTATTCCAGCACATTCAGACACATCAAGGTAAGCCAGATTCCACCAACCATTTTGGGAATCCAAGACGTCAGGTAGAAAAGGCTCCAGTATCCGGTTGCTCGCATCTGCACAATGGTAATAATCACAAGCACCAAGTAAGTCAGCCCTTGGAAGAAAAAGCTGACTTCAATCGGAAACAACTCGCCGGTAAATGCAGAGAGAATGGTCATCAGGAACATCGCATAGAGCGTCCAATTGACCAGGTATTGGAAAACGCCCTCCTTCTTTTCATATTTAAGGAATCGTCTCGCGATATCCAATGCAAAGTACAAGGAAAGGAAAACAACACTGGATACGTGCGATTTTAGGTAAATGTTGACATCAACCGGGAATAAATGCCCACCGAAGCCGTATACCACCGCCATCAGTACGAGCAAAGAGATCAGATACCCGACGAAAACAAGGTAAATCGGGTTTCGCACACTGTAATAAATTGCCGTGTTGTAAATCATCATAATCAGCATCACGCCAACAAATGCCCCCCATATAAGGTGGCTGTTGAGTGCCAGAAGTTCGCTGTTGCCTTCTGTCATCAATACGATAGGTAACACGGGCAGTTGTGGGGAATAGAGTTTCAGATAGAGTAATTCAGAGCTGTTTGCAGGCACCTCTATACAAAGGCAGTTCTGGTTCGGGTCTGAGTGAGAATGTATCCGGTCTCCGTACCCAAAGGACCAGGTTTCTGTAATGTTGCCCTTGTCATCAACCAGGTAAGCATCAAAAACCTCAAGAAGCGGGTTATCAATAAATAGGGATACACTTTGCAACGTCGAAGAAGTATTGAAAATGGTGGCACCCAGCCAATACGTGGCATTTTGGTAGGTAACAGGTACATGGAATGGTGAGTCAACCGGGTCCAGATTCCGGCCTTCTTTGATATCTTCAAACCTGAGGACGTTTGTAGAATCGATGACATATTGCCAATCTACATTAACTGGGTCATTCGGACCTATGATCTCAACAGCTGAAATAAAGCGCGCCATATAAAATAATGCAGCAATCGAGAGCATTAATATCAGCGCGTTTGACAACCCCTTTCGGTAAAACTGTAAAAGTGCCAGCATAATCCTTCGCCAGTAAGTTTTTTTGTCCTTGCCAACCTGAATCGTGTTTGTTTTTTGTTCAAATATCTCTTATACAACAATTTTAGACAAGATGTTTACATTTGCTTAATTTATTGAACACGGATGTACACATATGCAGATCGAATGAACATTTGGCATGGGATTGAATATTTGTTCATCATGAGAGAATAGCCTAGAATGGCTCTAACTCGGGTAACCAAATCAGACAAATGACGCAAGTACTACACCCAATCAGCCCTATGACAGCCAGCTTGACGACACCGACCTGCTGACTGAAATTGCTATTCTTTATTACCAGCAAAGTGCTACCCAGGAAGAAATATCCAAAAAGTTTGGCGTTTCACGAGCCAAGGTTAGCCGACTTCTGAGGCGAGCCAGAGAAGAAGGCATTGTCGAAATTACCGTAAAATTCCACCCGGTACATAGCGCACAGCTTGAACGCCGCCTGATGGACCGCTTCAACTTGAAGCGAGCACTGATCGCCCTTGACCAGCCTAACGTCAAAGAGCAGAGAATGCAGGTGGCAACCCTTGTTTCTGCTTATCTGGACGGTAACTTGCAAGATGGTATGACGGTGGCTGTTGGCCAGGGTCAGAACGTCGCTGCAGTCGCAGATCACCAGGGAATCGTGTCTCATCGCAATGCCCGTTTTGTATGCGCTATTGGTGGCACTCACCGAAGCGGAGACACCATCAATGCCGATCACATCTGTCGCCGCCTTGCAAAAAGTACGGTGGCAGCAGTGAAACACTCTATGCCCCTGCTTATGTCGAAAGTGAGGCATTCAGACGATTGTTCCTGGAGCACGCCACTATCGCAGAAACCCTGAACCAGGCACGCAAGGCAGAATTTGCCCTTGTTGGTATTGGTGACATGATGAAAACAGCCACATGGTTAAACTGGTTGGTTTTCATCTCGGGAATTTGTTGAAGCAAGGCTTAATGACGGCATTGTGGGTGATATCGGGGGATTTGATTTCTTCAAATTGGATGGTAGCCGGGCAGATACGTTGATGCGCGGCCGTGTTGTTGGGCTGGAAATGTCCGATCTGCAGAGGATTCCCAACGTTATCGCAATGGCGAGTGAGAGCCGGAAAGCGCTGGCTATTCTTGGGGCCTTGAAAACCGGAGCAATAGACGTACTCGCAACAAGCGTCAGTTGTGCAATGGCATTACTCAATATGTCTGATAGCGCTGAGTAACATTCCCTTTTCCTTGTGAAGCAAAGTCGGAGCCATATCCGGCTTTTTGTTATTCGGTTGTAACCGACAACCTGCTACTTTTTGAATTATTCAGCGCCAAACCATTCATACTGCACTGCGCATCCTTCGTAGACTGAGCACATGTTTTCTTTCAAAACATATGTTCATTCCCCTCTCAGATATCAGCCCCCACCAGCTGAAGTGATCGTGATCACATTAATGATTTCTCCACACATTGATTACTATCATCTATCAAATGAATAGATTGACAACTCCCGCAAAAAACTCAAAAATCGGCATATCATTTGCTCACACACATTACATTTGTTCACGCACTAAAATAAGTGCTACAAGATGAGCAGTTTGATACTTGTTAAAATTTGACTATGCAGCTGGCTGACAGCCCGCCTCCTCAGCTGCTTACTTTCAAGAAAAACAGAAGGTTGAGTGCGATGAGCAACAAACTGGAACAACTTCGTAACTTCACCACCGTTGTCGCTGACACTGGTGATATCGACGCAATGGCTAAATACAAGCCACAGGATGCTACAACTAACCCTTCTCTGATTCTCAAAGCAGCACAGATCCCTGAGTACGCATCTCTCATTGATGAAGCAATTGCTTGGGCAAAATCTCAAAGCAGCGATGCCAATCAACAGGTTGTTGATGCCTGCGATCGCCTCGCTGTTAATATCGGCAAAGAAATTCTGACTATCGTCCCTGGCCGCATTTCTACAGAAGTGGATGCACGCCTCTCCTACAACACAGAAGCAAGTGTAGAGAAAGCCCGCCGCCTGATCAGTCTTTACAATGAAGCCGGTATTACAAACGACCGTATCCTGATTAAATTAGCTTCTACTTGGGAAGGTATCCGCGCAGCTGAAATCCTCGAAAAAGAAGGCATCAACTGTAACCTGACGCTTCTGTTCTCATTTGCTCAGGCGCGAGCTTGTGCTGAAGCCGGTGCATTCCTGATTTCTCCATTTGTTGGTCGCATCATGGACTGGTACAAGGCAAAAGAAGGCCGCGATTTTGAACCTTCTGAAGACCCTGGCGTTTTGTCAGTCACCAAGATCTACAACTACTACAAAGAACACGGCTACAACACGGTAGTCATGGGTGCCAGCTTCCGTAATATCGGCGAAATTCTTGAACTGGCCGGTTGTGACCGTCTCACAATCAGTCCACAACTTCTGCAGGAATTGAGCGATGCTGATGGTGAAGTGGTTCGAAAACTAAACCCTGACGTCAGTGTTCAAGAACGTCCTGCTGCTATGACACAGTCCGATTTCCTTTGGGAACACAATCAGGACGCGATGGCAGTTGAAAAACTGGCAGAAGGTATCCGAAACTTCGCCGTTGACCAGGGCAAACTGGAAGACATGATTCGCACCCGCCTTTAAGCGAGTGACACCAGATATCAAAGAGCGGCGGTAAGCCGCTCTTCACTTTTCACGATATTATTCAGGTATTTCTGATGGAACGTAAAACTCTTGCCAATGCGATCCGTGCGCTGAGCATGGACGGCGTACAAAAAGCAAACTCTGGTCACCCGGGTGCCCCTATGGGCATGGCCGATATCGCCGAAGTTGTGTGGCGCGGCCACATGAACCACAACCCGCAAAACCCGCAGTGGGCCAACCGCGACCGTTTCGTACTGTCAAACGGCCACGGCTCAATGCTGATTTACTCTCTGCTCCACCTGACCGGTTACGACCTGTCTATTGATGACCTGAAAAACTTCCGCCAGCTGCACTCCAAGACCCCGGGCCACCCAGAGTACGGTTATGCACCGGGCATTGAAACCACCACTGGCCCTCTGGGTCAGGGCATCACCAATGCGGTGGGCATGGCACTGGCTGAAAAAGCCCTGGCTGCTCAGTTCAACCGTGACGGCCATAACATCGTTGACCACCACACCTATGTGTTTATGGGTGACGGCTGCCTGATGGAAGGTATCTCTCACGAGGCCTGCTCTCTGGCCGGTACTCTGGGCCTTGGCAAGCTGGTGGCGTTCTGGGATGACAACGGCATCTCTATCGACGGTCACGTTGAAGGCTGGTTCACT
>BAXG01000063.1 GCA_001310455.1 Photobacterium sp. JCM 19050 | reverse complement strand
AAAGCCTCGTCAAAAGACCTTCTTTTTGTACCTGTAGCTCACTCACTCTTCGGAAAATGTTGGTTTTTTGCACGGCACTTATTCCAACCCAACATTATCAGGCCTCGCTGCAGCAAAAGCTTAGATTTCATAAATCGTGTCTCTTTTTATATTCCAACCGCTAATTTCAATACTTTCGTATGATGAAAACCGAACCAATGTCGGTCTCAGAGACGTAAATTAGAAAAACCCTATGTCCAATTGGTTGTTATAGTCCTGGCAAAGGCTGATAATATGCAGATCTGTGTGAGTAAGTCGTGTTGATGGTATGACTGAGTACCTGTTGCTACTTATCGGTACGGTATTAGTAAATAACTTCGTACTGGTTAAGTTTCTTGGCCTGTGCCCGTTTATGGGCGTATCTAAAAAGCTCGAGACCGCCATTGGTATGGGGTTGGCGACAACCTTCGTGCTGACGCTGGCATCTGTATGTGCGTATCTCGTTGAATCTTACGTGTTAGAACCTCTGGGTATCACTTATCTGAGGACGCTGGCGTTTATCCTCGTTATCGCAGTGGTGGTTCAGTTCACTGAAATGGTGGTACATAAAACCAGCCCGACGCTATACCGTTTGCTGGGTATTTTCCTTCCACTTATCACTACAAACTGTGCGGTTTTAGGCGTTGCCCTCCTGAATATCAACGAAAGGCACAATTTTGTTGAGTCCGTGATTTATGGATTTGGCGCTGCTGTAGGCTTTTCCCTGGTACTGATTCTGTTTGCTGCCATGCGTGAACGTATCGCGGCGGCTGATGTACCGGTTCCTTTCAAAGGCGCCTCGATTGCAATGATCACTGCTGGCCTGATGTCTTTGGCATTTATGGGCTTTACCGGGCTGGTGAAACTGTAATGAGTGGAATTCTAATCGCGGTAATCGCTATTGCTGCACTGGCTGCAATATTCGGCCTGTTACTCGGGTTTGCTTCTGTGCGTTTTAAAGTAGAAGCAGATCCAATTGTTGATCAAATTGACGCTATCCTGCCCCAGACTCAATGTGGCCAGTGTGGCTACCCAGGCTGCCGTCCCTATGCAGAAGCCATTGCCAACGGCGACGCCATTAACAAATGTACCCCCGGCGGTAAGGCAGCGGTAGAGAAACTGGCAGATCTGATGGGCGTAGATGCATCAGACAACGCGCCGGCTGAAGACAACATCAAGAAAGTTGCATTCATTCACGAAGACGAATGTATCGGCTGTACCAAATGCATCCAAGCTTGCCCGGTAGATGCCATTGTGGGCAGCACTAAAAGCATTCACACCATTATTGAAGCTGAGTGTACAGGCTGTGATTTGTGCGTATCACCCTGTCCAACCGACTGTATTGAAATGATTCCGGTAAAAACAACACCAGAAAACTGGAAATGGCAGCTGAATCAGATCCCTGTCGTTAACCTCCCGGCACATGCTGAACAGGAGGGTTCAAACTGATGCTGTCACTTATTGAACAAATCAAGCATGGACAGCGTTGGGATTTTCATGGTGGTGTTCATCCACCGGAAAACAAGTCCCAATCGAATCAACGAGCCGCGCAGGGATATACTTTACCTTCAAAGATTATTCTGCCGCTGAAACAGCATATCGGTACCGCCGGTAAACTGCTGGTCAGCATCGGGGATTCAGTTAAAAAAGGTGAGGCGCTCACCCAGGCAGACTTGAACCTCTGCTTGCCGGTACATGCCCCGACATCTGGAACCGTGGTTGCGATAGAAGAACGTACCATCGCCCACCCTTCAGGTTTGTCTGATCGATGTATCGTGATTGAACCTGACGGCCTGGAAACCTGGCTGAAACCACCTCATTTGCTGATTACGCTTCTGAGGAACCACAGGTTTTGGTCGATCATATTCGCCACGCCGGTATTTCGGGATTGGGAGGCGCCGGGTTTCCTACCGGGCGTAAACTGCAAAGCGGCCTGGCCCGCACCGAAATCCTGATTCTGAATGCCGCGGAATGTGAGCCCTATATCACCGCCGATGATTGTCTGATGCAGCACTATGCCGACGACATTATCGAAGGTGCACGTATCCTCAGTCATATCCTCCAGCCCAAGCTGACAGTGATTGGTATTGAAGACAACAAGCCCGCCGCGATCAACACTTTGAAAGAAGCATCACAAGGCGTGGAAAACCTGGTTATCCAGGTCATTCCGACCAAATACCCTTCTGGTGGCGAAAAACAGCTGATTAAAATCCTTACCGGCAAAGAAGTTCCAGCCGGAGCGATTCCCGCCGAGATTGGCATTATGATGCAAAACGTGGGTACTGCGTTTGCAATCAAAAGAGCGGTTGTTGATGGTGAGCCTTTGATTCAGCGCATGATCACGGTCACTGGTAACTGCGTTGAAAAACCGGGGAACACCTGGGCGTTGCTGGGTACACCAGTGCAACACCTGCTTGACCAATTCAGCTACAAAGCTGATAAACGATTGCCTCGCGTCATTATGGGTGGCCCGATGATGGGATTTACCCTACCCCACTGCGATGTGCCGGTTACAAAAATCACCAACTGCCTGCTCGTTCCAACACGCAAGGAAATCGCCCCGTCTAACGGAGAAATGTCCTGTATTCGCTGCAGCGCTTGTGCGGATGCCTGCCCGGCCAACCTGCTTCCACAGCAGCTGTACTGGTATGCAAAGGACAGTAACTTCGACAAGTGTGGTGAGTACAACCTCTTTGATTGCATCGAGTGCGGAGCGTGTGCTTATGTCTGCCCGAGTGAAATCCCACTGGTCCAATACTACCGGACAGCAAAAGCGGAAGTTCGTGCAATTCAGGCAGAAAAACTGGCTTCTGATCGTGCTCGTGAGCGGTTTGAGGCTAAGAAAGCCCGCCTTGAGCGTGAAAAGGAAGAACGTGAGAATCGCCACAAACAAGCCGCTGCCCAACGTCGTCAGAACATGGCTGACAGCAGCGGTGAAGATTTGGTTGCTGCAGCTATTGCTCGCGTGAAAGCAAAATCCGAGAAACCGGAAGCCAAACCGGCGATCGCAGCAGCTATCGCCAGAGCCAAAGCAAAACAAGCCCAGGCAGCCAGTCAGGGTACAGAGCAGCCGGATAACAGCGACATGGCGAAGCTTCGGGAAGAGCGAAAACGCCAGGCTCGTGAACGCAAAGCGCAATTGGCTGAACAAAGCTCGGAAGCGCCATCCAAGGATGAAAAGAAAGATGCTGTAGCGGCTGCAATTGCCCGCGCTAAGGCACGAAAGGCTGCACAGCAAGAAAATACAGAACCGGGCGCCAGCGTTACTACATCAGAAAATAACGACCCGGCTGACACCAAGAAAGCTGCCGTAGCAGCGGCAGTTGCCCGCGCTAAAGCACGCAAAGCTGCCCAGCAGGCTGATGCCGAGCCTGTCGTCGAAAAGGACACTCCGGAAAGCGACTCCCCGGCCGATGCTAAGAAAGCTGCTGTAGCGGCGGCAGTTGCCCGCGCTAAAGCGCGTAAAGCTGCCCAGCAGGCTAATGCCGAGACTGTCGTCGAAAAGGACACGCCGGAAAGCGACTCCCCGGCCGATGCCAAGAAAGCTGCCGTAGCGGCGGCAGTTGCCCGCGCTAAAGCGCGTAAAGCTGCCCAGCAGGCTGATGCCGAGCCCGTCGTCGAAAAGGACACTCCTGAAAGCGACTCCCCGGCCGATGCCAAAAAAGCTGCTGTAGCGGCGGCAGTTGCCCGCGCTAAAGCACGCAAAGCAGCACAACAGGCCGAAGCTGTAAAGGAAGAGCACGCTGAGAAAACTACAGAAACAGTTGTAGAAAGCACGCCAGAGCAGGATAAAAAAGCAAAAATTGCAGCTGCTGTCGCCCGGGCAAAAGCCCGCAAAGCGGCTGAAAAGAATACCCAAGAGGATAACTAACCGTGGCCTTCTTTATCGCCAGTTCCCCTCACACCCATAACCGTCGCAGCACGCGCGATATCATGAAAATGGTGTCGCTCTGTACACTGCCCGGAGTGGCTGCACTTTGTTATTTCTTTGGCTGGGGAGTTCTTGTACAAATATCTATCGCAAGTGTCACAGCACTGGTAGCAGAAGCCGTAGTGATGAAACTGCGCAATCGCTCCGTTACCGGTACACTCTCTGATTACAGTGCATTGCTTACTGGTGTTCTGATCGGTATCGCCATCCCGCCGCTGGCACCTTGGTGGATTGCCATCATCGGCGCGTTATTTGCCATTGTGATAGGCAAGCAATTGTACGGCGGGCTTGGACAAAACCTCTTCAACCCGGCGATGATTGCCTATGTCGTACTGCTGATCTCTTTCCCGTTGCAAATGACAACCTGGGTACCGCCCCACGGCTTGGCTGAACACACGGCAAACATTGCAGACGTCTTCTCTACCATATTTACCGGTTTCACCGTAGATGGATTCAGCGCAAACCAACTCCGGATGTCTGTTGACGGGGTGACGATGGCAACGCCTCTCGACACCATCAAAACCTCACTGACTGCAGGAAAAACGGTTTCTGAAGCATGATGCAGCCAGTATTTGGATCGCTTGCGGGTATCGGCTGGAGCTGGGTCAACCTCGGTTTCATCGCTGGGGGCTTGATTATGCTCCGCCTTCGCCTCATTCAATGGCATATCCCAGTCGCAATATTATTAGCCCTGTTTGCCTGCAGCTCACTTGGCTTTATCTTTGCACCAGATTCCGTCGCGTCACCCATGGTTCACATGCTCTCCGGAGCAACCATGCTCGGTGCATTTTTTATTGCCACAGACCCTGTTTCAGCGTCAACGACACCTCGCGGCAGATTGATTTTCGGTGCGATGATCGGTGTCCTTATTTACCTGATACGAAGCTTTGGCGGTTTCCCTGATGGCGTTGCTTTCGCGGTTCTGCTGGCAAACATGTGCGTCCCTCTTATCGACTACTACACCAAGCCACGGACTTACGGTTACGGTAAGGAGCAGAAATGATTGCTGCAATGAGAAAAAACGGCTTGGTTTTGGCAGTCTTTGCACTTCTGTCCACCGGGCTTGTCGCTGTCACCAATAAGCTGACAGAAAACAAAATCGCCGAGCAGGCAGAACTACAATTATTGGGACAGCTTAATCAGGTTATCCCGACGTCCATGCATGATAATGATCTGTATAAGAGTTGTACCCTGGTAACAGCGCCTAACGCATTGGGGACTGATCAGCCAATGCCGTTGTACGTGGCAACCAAAGGCGGCAAACCGACTGCAATGGCCATTGAAGCCATTGCTCCAAATGGCTATAACGGCGCTATCAAGGTCCTTGTAGCCGCTGATATGAGCGGGAAAGTAACAGGTGCCCGTGTTCTTCAGCACAATGAAACACCAGGGCTTGGGGACAAAATCGATATCCGGGTAACCGACTGGATTACCCATTTTGCCGGCAAAACCATCGAGAGTGCGGGTGATAAACGCTGGGCAGTCCAGAAAGACGGTGGCCAATTCGACCAGTTTACCGGAGCGACCATTACGCCTCGCGCGGTTGTTGGTGCGGTGCGGGATGCTGCGTGGTATCTCCACGAAAATAAGGACACCCTGACAAAGCAGCCCTTCAACTGTGGAGGAAGTAAAGCATGAGCCAGAATACAGAACTGATGAAAAACGGCCTGTGGTTTAACAACCCGGGGCTGGTTCAGTTGCTGGGCCTTTGTCCCTTGCTGGCAGTATCAGCAACAGTGACCAACGCCCTGGGCCTGGGCCTTGCTACCACTGCTGTTCTGATGAGCTCAAACCTGACGATATCCCTTGTTCGTCAATGGGTGCCAAAGGAAGTTCGCATCCCGGTTTTTGTAATGATTATCGCGGCCTTGGTAACCTGTGTGCAGCTTTTGATGAATGCTTGGGCTTACGGTCTTTACCTGTCTCTGGGTATTTTCATCCCGCTGATCGTCACTAACTGTATCATCATCGGCCGGGCAGAAGCTTTCGCTTCCAAAAACGCCCCGATTCCATCACTGCTGGATGGAATGTGGATGGGTTTGGGCATGACAGCAACCCTTACCGTGCTCGGTGTTATCCGTGAATTACTGAGCAAAGGGACCCTTTTTGACGGCGCTGATTTGCTGCTTGGTGAGTGGGCCAAACACCTGAGAATTGAAGTCTTCCACCTGGACAATACCTTCCTTTTGGCAATGCTGCCTCCGGGTGCTTTTCTGGGAGTAGGTTTTCTTATCGCACTGAAAAACGTGATTGATGCCAAAACAGCCAAGAAGCAGGAGCAGCCCAAAGAGAAGATTGAGCGCGCCCGCGTCACATCGGCAAACTAATTAAAAAGCGGCGGTAAATTTTACCGCCGTATTTACACCCGGAGACACGGGTGAAATATAAAAAGACAAACAGCATTTCAACTGGAAGTTATTAATGAACAATCAAAAACGGATTGAAATCTTAGAAAGGCTGAGAGAAGCCAACCCCCATCCACAAACAGAATTGAATTGGTCAACACCGTTTGAACTGCTGATTGCAGTCCTCCTCTCTGCTCAGGCTACCGATGTCAGCGTCAACAAAGCCACAGACAAGCTTTATCCGGTTGCCAACACACCCCAAGCACTTCTGGAACTGGGCGTAGATGGGGTTAAGGAATACATCAAAACCATTGGCCTGTTTAACTCCAAAGCAGAAAACGTCATCAAGACCTGCAAAATCCTGCTGGAAAAACACGATGGCGAAGTGCCAGAAAGCCGTGAGGCGCTGGAAGCCTTGCCCGGTGTTGGCAGAAAAACGGCAAATGTAGTGCTGAATACAGCATTCGGCTGGCCAACCATTGCTGTAGACACCCATATTTTTCGCGTAGCAAACCGTACCAAATTTGCAGTTGGAAAGAATGTAGACCAGGTTGAAGAAAAACTGCTGAAGGTTGTCCCAAAAGAATTCAAGCTCGATGTTCACCACTGGCTAATTCTGCATGGGCGCTACACTTGTATTGCCCGCAAGCCCCGCTGTGGAAGCTGCATTATCGAAGATCTGTGCGAGTTCAAAGACAAAGTCTATCCGGACGAGTGATAAAATTTTTCACGACCGGTGCTAACATGACCGGCGTATTCAAAAAACAAGGAGAGCATTATGAGCAATGGTCGTATTCTTCACACCATGATCCGCGTGAGTGACCTGGACCGCTCTATCAAGTTTTATACCGACGTTATGGGCATGCAACTTCTGCGTACCAATGAAAATAAAGAGTATGAATACACTCTGGCGTTTGTCGGTTTTGGTGATGAGTCACAAGGTGCGGTGATTGAACTGACCTACAACTGGGGCACGACCGAATATGATATGGGCAGCGCCTTTGGACACATTGCTATCGGTGTGGATGACATCTACGCGACATGTGACGCCATTCGTGCAGCGGGCGGGAACATTACCCGTGAGCCGGGCCCGGTAAAGGGCGGGACCACTGAGATCGCTTTCGTGAAAGATCCGGATGGTTACATGATTGAACTTATACAGAACAAGAGCGCCTCCGCCGGTCTGGGTCAGTAATCGCCCTGATTGTAAAAAACAAAGAGCTGCGTTGGCAGCTCTTTGTCTTTGAGGATTACTTCTCAAACCTGTATCGCTTTGCGTCTCGGTTATCCAACTTCACATGATCAAAACTGTCCAGTCTGTGATTGCGGATCAGTGCCCTGAGGTTATCGACATACGCTTCCCCCCGGGTTGAATAAAGCGACAGAGCCTGAACGAGATCGTAACCCGTCAGGTGACCTCTTTCCCTTAGCTCTCGACGCAACGTCCACAAATTACGGTACGCATCTGTGGTATTAAGGTTATAGATATAGCCTGCAGTGCCCTTATACAGGTTGTTAAAGGCGGCCACTTTTACATGACCTCCAGGTGTTGTTAGGAATTTCCCACCCTGTGCTGGCAAGTGTTCCCCATACAACCCGTTACCGTTAACCGCAAAATAGCTCGTTCCCCAGCCACTTTCATCAATTCCCTGGGCAAGGGCCATTCCCGCCGGAATAACATCAATATGGAAAAGCAAATCACTGATATTCTGACCGGTGACACCGTATGAAGTCATCAGGCTTTCCACCCATTTTTGCTCCCGGGCAGACCATTGACTTTGAGGCAGCTTCGACAACGCCACCAGCGATTGGCGTACACGCAGGATTTGTTCGTTCACAGCGGTGATGGTAGGTAACAGAAGCCGGATAAACCCGGTGGTCTTCTCCTGAACCGGCAAACTGTTCAGGTCTTCCGGCAAATTTTCTACAAAGTTGGCGGGAAGCACGCCGTTATGCCGGACCGCATCCAGTTGATATCCCTGTTTTTCAAATACATGAATGAGTTCCACCGCAGAATTCAGCGACTCCACAGCAACCTCGGGATAAGGATGATTGAGCTGCTCAGGGGGTAAAGGGAGTTCAAGGCTAGGTTTTGCAGCAACAACCGTAGACACCATGGCCAGGCTGACTAAGGCCGATTTAAAAAGGCTGGTTAAAGACATAAAAGACGGTCTTTCCTTAACAAGATAAATCAATTAGATGCAGCATACGCCTGTTAACCCCGATGATTAAGGCAACCACTTATAAATCGCACCAATTGAACAAACATCAAGCGATAGGAAAAAGAAATAAGAAAGGAGGCTGATACCTCCTTGGTTGTCAGATAATAGTCCGCCCCATTGATATCACTACCCGGCGGTTTTTGTTCCGACCTATCGGGGTCGTATTGTCTGCAATTGGACGACGCTCGCCGTATGCCTGAACCTGTATCCGGTCCTTCGGCAATCCCAGCGCTAGGAAATACTCTTCAAGCTTTTTAGCCCGCCGCTCAGCAATGTTTTCATTGGCCTGTTTCGCGCCACGCTGTCTGTGTAGGTTGCCATCAGAACAAGGTCTACATCGTTGCTGTAACGAATATACTCGGCTATTTGCGCAAGCCGGGCCATGGACTGTTTATTCAGTTGCTCACTGTCTGAGTCGTAATGCAGGACAGTAAACGAAATGTCTTCGAAGGAGTAAGGAAGCAGGTTTGACAGGCATTGACTGAACTGATCATAAGTTTTCTGAAATGCGACCGCAGAGAGCGCAACTTCAATGCGTTCCTGTTTCTGCCAGTCGTTGTAACTGAAGGTTGGAAAACGGCCATCCTCAAGAACTGACAACATATGCCAGGCTGTTTGCCCGCCGACATATCCGTCAAACTGTTTGTAAAACCGGAGTGTTTCTATTCTTCTGGCCTGATCACCCGGCATCCAGCGTGCAGGCATAGAAACCAGCTTAACGTTTTCGGTATGCCCCATTGGACGCATCATCGCCAGCTCAAAGTCCAGGTTTATCTTTTTACTGGCTTTGGACGTGAAAGAAGCACGGCCATAACGAGGGATATCGTGTTCCAACCGGCACTCAATAGGCGTGTCTACCGCCATTTTCCAACTGGAGAGAGAAGCTGGCGCGACATAGGTCATTGATGCCAACACAGGAAAGCCGGCAAACAGTGCGACACACGCACTAAACCACTTTAACCTTTTCAACATCCTCACCTCTCACTACGCTTTTTCGTTATCCGGCATCACTGTTATTATCGGTCAACTGGCTTCAATCTTTAATAGAAGAAAGGCATTTTTCCTATAACAGAGGTTTAGCTCATTGAAGGCTTTTGCGATAATGCCCGCCTATTTGAGCCGGAAAAGATAACGATTAATGAGCCAACAACCTGACCTCAACACGCTAAAAGCTCGATTTCGCGGATATTTCCCTGTTGTTGTGGATGTAGAAACAGCCGGGTTCAATGCAAAAACGGATGCTTTGCTGGAAATGTGTGCCATTACACTGCGCATGGATGATGAGGCTGGTTACATCCGGATAAAAAAATTCATTTTCATGTTACCCCGTTTGAAGGCGCCAACATTGAAAAAGCCGCTCTCGAATTTATTGGTATGCGAGACCCATTCAGTCCACTTCGCGGGGCTGTGGACGAAAGTGAAGCACTGAAGGAAACCTTTAAACTCATCCGTAAGGAGTTGAAAGCACAGGCTGTCAGCGTGCAATCATGGTTGCTCACAATGCCAATTTTGACCACAGCTTTGTGATGCAAGCCGCTGAAAGAACCAATCTGAAACGTAATCCGTTCCATCCGTTCGCTACATTTGATACCGCGGCACTCAGCGGCCTGACGTTCGGGCAAACTGTATTAGCGAAGGCTTGTGCAACGGCAGGAATACCATTCGACAACAAAGAAGCACATTCTGCACTCTATGACACTGAACGCACGGCAGAATTGTTTTGCGAAATTGTCAATAAATGGAAAAAACTAGGCGGTTGGCCATTATCCGACGTTCAAACAGAAGAAGAGTAATTCCCTCACAGTCTTTTTCGAAATAGCATTCCAATGGCGACATAAAATATCTATTTTTCAATATATTAGTGTCGCCCAAAAACCTCCCTTTCTAATTCAAATTCTCGTTTTAAACGCCAGTCTGATTTTTTTCGACTATCTCATCGTACCAGTATAAGATCTTGCGCAAATTATTGATAACAATTGTTTAACACTTTTATGAATGGCGCATATACTTTGTGGTGTCTTTCTGACATGAACGTGAAGCAGCAATAACTATACAAATCAGAAGTAGCCAGGAGGGCTATCATGAAAAAAACTCTGTCCCGTACCTCATCAGCTCTGCAGTAGCTCTCGCTGCCTTTCAGGCTCAGGGTGCCGGTTTCCAGGTCGCAGAACAGTCTGCTTCGGGCTTGGGTCGTGCTTATGCTGGCGAAGCAGCCATCGGGGATAATGCCGCAGCGATGATCCGTAACCCTGCTCTTATGAGCCGGTTTTCATCGCCTGCTTTGTCTGTTGCCGCGCACTATGTAGAGCCGGAAGTGGATGTGACAAATGATACCACTAAGGAAAAAGCGAAGGATGTTGCTCCGTCAGCTGTCGTTCCTGCAGCTGCCTATATCCATCCTATCGATGACCAACTTGCAGTTGGCGTAGCGCTGTTTTCGAATTATGGCGTTGCTACAGACTATCCTGATGACTTTATGGCAGGAAGTACATCGGGCGATACCTCCCTTAAAACGGTTGCGCTGAACCCTTCTTTTAGTTTTCAACTAAACGAGCAACTTACTCTGGGTGCAGGTATAAGCTTTGTTTACGCAGAAGCTGAATTAACACGGTTTAAGGGCGATTTGGCCAACTCAAAAATCCCACCCGGCTCTACTGGTGCAGGTCTAACAAACCCATATTTAGTAGGTTCCGCTTCAGATAAATTGATTCATATGGAAGGGGATACAACAGGATGGGGATTCAATGTCGGTGTGTTATACGAAGTCGATGAAGATAACCGCTATGGTCTCTCCTATCGTTCCAAAGTTGACCTTGAATTTGATGGGGATTTTACTGACTACACCGGTCTCGTGTTAAACCACTCCCCAGGCACTACTGGTAAGTCATCGGGTTCGCTCGACGTTCCTCTCCCGGCTACATTGGAGTTTTCTGGCTTTAACCAACTGAACACTGACTTTGCAATTCATTACAGCGTGCTGTGGACGCAATGGAGTGATTTCACTGAACTGCGTGCAACTGATGCCGCTTGTACTGGTACTGCCAGCTCCCCTCGGGGCGGAGTATGCTTCTATAAAGACGAAGACTACGATGATGCTGTTCGCTACTCAATAGGTACAACATACGCTTATTCAAATGACTTGACGCTTCGAGCAGGTTTTGCTTTTGATGAGCAAGCTGGTGAGTCAACGTTGAGCATCCCGGATACAGACCGCTACTGGTATTCAATTGGAGCAACGTATAAAGCCTCTGAGAAATCCACGTTTGACTTTGGATTTGCATACCTGAACAGCAAAGAGATCAGCTTCAAAGAAGCAAGTTCTTCAAAGCAGGTCTACAACTTCACATCCGAAGGTCACGCATTTATTCTCGGAGCGCAGTTTAACTACGCATTCTGATGAAATATATGTGTTAGCTCTTAAAATCCCGCCATTCGGCGGGATTTTTGTTTGAAAAGCCAATCATTATCAAGACATCAGACCAGATTGCATTGTTCATATATTCAGAGCCTTACCGACCAAAAACATTCACCAACCAAATCAAGTACACTTAATCTATCCATTTTTTGATATTCATCACATAAAATGGCGCGCTTTCTATAACAGCGTGACCAATCCCCCAGATCAACCCGGCGACAGAATACCTCAGCCAATGCCCGATACAGCAAGGGCAAGCATCTTAGATTGACCGCATGTTTTACCCGATTAAAGAGCAGTTGGTATTCAGCTGTTCGGCACTCGTTGTGTCACAGGAGTACCAGGTACGATGAAGAAGATAAGCGTTACCATTTTGCCAGCACTTATGCTGGCTATGCTTTCCCCGAAACTATATGCAGCCGGATTTCAGGTTTCCGAACATTCAGCTTCCGGTCTGGGCCGTGCATTTGCCGGGGAAGGTGTAATTGCTGACAATGCTTCAGTGTTGGCGCGAAATCCGGCGGCAATGACACGTTTTGACACTCCAAATCTTTCTATTGCCGGAACCATTATTGACCCAGCCATTAAAGTCACTTTCGACAGCTTCGCGCGGGGAGCGCAAACCGCGAAAGACATTGCACCGGTTGCATATATTCCCTCTGCGTATTTCATCACTCCGGTTAACCAGAAGCTTTCTGCAGGTGTGGCGATATTTTCTAACTACGGGGTATCTACGGACTATCCCGACGCTTTTGCCCCGGGTTCCGCTGCCGGGAACACATCCCTTACCAGCGTAAACATTAACCCCAATATTGCTTACCGGATAAATGACACCCTCAGCCTGGGCGTCGGCATTGATATGGTTTATGCCACCGCAGAGCTTGGTCGCCACTATGGCTCGCTCTCTCCAGCAACACCTTCTGCTAAAACCATCAATATGGAAGGCAAAACCCTTGCCTGGGGTTGGAATGCTGGCCTCATGTTTGAGCCAAGTGAAACATCACGAATCGGCTTAGCTTACCGCTCTCAGGTTGACCTGGACTTTAAGGGTGATTTTACAGACTACACAGGCACTATCACCGGACCAGCGAATAAAGGACAGCCTCTTAACAGCGACCTGACCGTTGTACTTCCCGCTATTGCTGAGTTCTCCGCTTACCACGACATTAACAGCAAGTGGGCATTCCATTACAGCTTGCAGTGGACACAATGGAGCAAGTTTAAAGAGCTAAAGGCAACTACCCCTGCTTGCCAATCCGGCGGGATGCGGGGCATCTGTTTCCTCAAAAAAGAAGAATACAAGAACACCGTACGTTATGCCTTGGGAACAACGTACAAGTTCTCAAAAACGTGGACACTCAGAGCAGGTTATGCGGTCGATGAACAGGCAGGAAAGCCCACCTTAAGCATTCCAGATACAGAGCGCCGCTGGGTGACTGCCGGTGCGACGTACCGATCTGGAAACACATGGAGCATTGATACCGGGTTTGCCTATGTATTTGGCGCAAAAGCGCATTTCCTGGAAGATGGCGATGCGTTTACTTCAAGTGGTGATGCCATCCTGTCGTCAATCCAGTTCAACTATTCATTTTAATGCGCTCCCGAAAGCCACTTCAGGAATCATTCATGAAATCCCTTTTGACGATGACCTTTTTCGCATCCAGCCTGCTTCTGGCTGGATGCGGTGATGAACAAACACTGACCGGTGTACCAACTGTAGACCCGGCACTTGCTAAAAGTCTGAGTGCCGAAACAAAAGTTAACTTTGATATGCTCACCTCTCCGCCTACCGTGCCCTTGCCAAGCTTTGTTGCAATGGACCCCATTGACGGCACGCTGGCAACGGATGGGACGGTAGGCACTCCCGGGTACCAGACTGATACCGGTAACGCGCAATATGCTTTGGGTAAAACGGATGGCTGGGGAGTTTCCACCCCGATTTCCATTACATTTACAGGAAGAAATCTGGCTTATGCACCGAACGGTGCATTTGTACTGATTAAAACCGGAGATCCCCTTTCCCCTGATTTTGCCTCTACCCTGCCGACAGAGTTAATTCCCGGACAGGACTATCAGCTGGTTGCGGCCGGCCACGCCTTAACGGTTTTCCTCACCAAACCGCTGGATCCCAGCTCAGACTATATGTTTGCAGTGACGGACTCGCTCACTGACAGCGATGGAAACCCGGTTGGCACATCCAACTCATACGCCTACCTGAAGCAGGACATAAGACCGCCAAACGAAAAATTGGTCCCTCTGCAAAAAATCACACATGCGATCGAAGATACTGTGGCGCAAACAACAGGCATTGATAAGCAAAGCATTATTTATTCATCATGGTTTACTACAACCTCAGTAGGTGATGTGCTTCAGGCGACCAAGCTGGCCTCAGCACTTGCTGTCAGTGAAGGTGCCGGTAAGGTGTGGCATGATGACGCTGTCAGTCAGCAAATCGCTTCTGCAAAGCTCCAAGAGATGTTCGATATTAAAGTCAGTGATACTGCTGATACTGCATCAACACCGGGTGTTACCTACTTCACAGGTACGGTAAACCTGCCCTATTTTCTTGATGATTCAACTGCAGAAGCAGCTCAAACCACCTCGTGGCAAAGTGGCATGCCTAGTCTGGCGATCATTTCCCATTACCTGGCCAATGGAACCCCTTCCGAAAAAGCTGAACTGACGCAGCAAATCTCGGCCAAGCTTATACAAATAGATTCAGAAAAAATTTCTCTGGCAAGTTTCCCGGAAATTAACACTGATCCGACCGTCCAACTGGCCTTAATAAAAGCGCTGATGGGCAGCACGCTGACTGTAAACGGAAAACCTATAGACAGTGAACGTCTTATTACTCGTTATAGCCCAGTGCCAAAACTCAAATCAATCCAGAAGGTTCCTTTCCTGATGGCGATGTCATCAGAGCCAGGCTGCCAGACCCCAGGGTCAAACGATGTCATCATCTATCAACATGGCATTACTGTTTCCAAAGAAACCCTAAAAGCTATCGCTCCGGAGCTGACAAAAAACTGTCACGTTGTGTTTGCCATTGACCACCCTCTTCATGGTCAGCGCGGTGTCGGAGGTAAAGTGACGACCTTTGAAGACCCGGCACTGTACCTCAATCTTGAGCACCTCACCGTAGCCCGGGACAATGTACGCCAAAGCGTGATTGATATCCTTAATCTTAGGGCTTCAATTGGTAAAGCGGTAGAAAGTGCAACGCAATCGCCGCTGACCCTGATAAAAAAACAGGCAGAGTACAGCTTCTTAGGTCATTCACTTGGTGCCATCGTGGGCGTTGATGTCGCAAACATTGCGAACAAAGAAACAACATCTAAAGATGTGGATGATCTCTACCATATGACAAGTTTTGCCTTCGCCAACCCCGGTGCAGATATCCCTTACCTGCTGCTGAACTCCGGCTCTTTCGGTAATACCGTGAAAGGAGGTGTGGCATATGGTGCAGGAGTATTAACGTGTGCACCCGCAAATATTGGCGGATGTTTTGCCCAAACCCAAGAAGACCTCATTAACAGCGGTAACACCCTGCAATTGGCGAAAATGTATGGCGTGTTCAACCAATTTGCGTTTGCAGCTCAGACAGTGATGGATACTGTCGATCCGATTAACCACGCAGGGGGAATAAATGCTGATACACCGGTTTATCTGGCTATGGTCGAAGGTGATGAAACCATCCGAACAGCCTTAGCCTGACCAATGTGGTGGCACCTGGTGTTCCTCAGCCATATTCTCCTTTCGGAGGCACGTATCCATTGGTTACGCGCATGGCGCTGGACATCCTGACTGTACCAGTCTCAGGTCCAAACGAGAGAGTTGCTGCCATCTTCAACGCAGGTACTCACTCTTCAGTGCTCGACCCACGCCCCGCTGCTGCGGTCACGTCAGAGATGCAGCGAGAAATTGCTTCATTCCTGCACAGCAAAGGCTCGGTTGTTTCAGTATCGGATTCTTCGGTACTGGAAGCACAATACAACTAACCCTGACAGCAAGATGCAAAAAGGCCGGCTGATTAAGCCGGCCTGCATTCGTATCAGAACGCGCTATTACAGGTCGTCGGTGTGCTCAGACAGGTACTTGGCAACGCCTGTTGGCGACGCATCCATACCTTCTTTGCCTTTTTCCCACTGTGCCGGACACACTTCACCGTTCTTCTCATGGAACTGCAGTGCATCTACCATACGCAGCATTTCATCAATGTTGCGACCCAGCGGCAGGTCGTTCACAACCTGATGACGAACAACACCTTCCTTGTCGATAAGGAAAGAACCACGGAATGCCACACCGGCTTCAGGATGCTCGACATCATAAGCCTGACAAATTTCATGTTTCACGTCAGCAACCAACGGATAACGAACAGGACCGATACCACCATTATCCACCGGTGTATTGCGCCAGGCGTTATGAGTGAACTGTGAATCGATTGATACGCCAATCACCTCTACACCACGGCTTTGGAACTCATCAAAACGCTTGTCAAAAGCAATCAATTCAGATGGGCAAACGAAGGTGAAATCAAGCGGATAGAAAAATACCACTGCAGCTTTGCCTTCAGTGAATTGGGCAAAGTTAAAATCATCAACAATCTCACCATTTCCCAATACTGCGGAAGCCGAAAAATCTGGTGCAGGGCGACCAACTAAAACGCTCATGGTTCTCTCCTTTTTCCATTTCTAATGAGCTGTACGGAAAATTCCGCACATTTGGTAAATCTATCGGGCATTATAGAGGGCTACCCGTGACCGGACTGTGAATAGTGTAGAAATAAATACAAATTTTGGCCGGGACCTCATTTTCCTCTCGACAGCAGCTTTTTTTTAAGCAAACTGTGATCGCACACAACATTTAACACAACCATTTGCACAACAAATAACCAAAACAGACAAGGAAACCCAGCCTAATGAATCCTGTTGTTCTTTCCGTCTGTGTGATGCTGGCATTGGCCTTTTGCGGGTGAATGTCGTGGTTGCCCTGACCTTCAGCGCCATTATCGGCGGTCTGGTAGGCGGCCTGTCACTGTCAGACACGATCTCCGCATTTGAGGGCGGCCTTGGTGGCGGCGCTACCATCGCCCTGAGTTACGCCATGCTCGGTGCCTTTGCCGTTGCAATATCGCGTTCCGGCATTACTGACCTGTTAGCCCAGAAAGTTATCCAACGCCTTAACTCGAAAGGTGACACCGCCAAAGTGACCGGCTTTAAATATCTGGTACTGGTTATCATCGGCCTGCTGGCAATCTCGTCACAAAATGCCATCCCGGTTCATATCGCGTTTATCCCGATCGTGATTCCACCACTTCTCCATGTGTTTGCGCGATTAAAAATAGACCGTCGCTTAGTTGCCTGTGTGCTGACCTTCGGCCTGATTACCCCTTACATGGTACTGCCGGTCGGTTTCGGTGGGATCTTTCTCAACAATATCCTGCTGAAAAATCTGCACGATAACGGTCTTGATGTGGCTGCGAGCCAAGTTCCTTACGCCATGTTGCTGCCGGCTTGTGGCATGGTATTTGGCCTGCTGATGGCAGTGTTTTTCAGCTATCGCAAACCTCGTGAGTATTCAGAGAAAGAAATTCTTGCCGCAGAACCTGAACTTCGTGAACTCAACATGCGTCATATCTGGATTGCCTGCCTGGCAATCGTTGCTGCGCTTTCAGTGCAGTTGACCGCAGGCTCAATGATTGTGGGCTCACTGGTTGGCTTTATGGTCTTTACTGTCGGTGGCGTGATTAAGTGGCGCGAAACCCATGATGTGTTCACCAAAGGTGTCCATATGATGGCGATGATTGGCTTTATCATGATTTCAGCTGCCGGTTTTGCAGCCGTAATGAAAGCCACCGGTGGTGTGGAAACCCTGGTTCAGGCATTGGCCACCGATATCGGCCACAACAAAGCCTGGCGGCACTTCTGATGCTGGTTGTTGGCCTGTTGGTTACCATGGCATCGGTTCGTCTTTCTCGACCATCCCGATTATCGCAACCATTTACGTTCCGCTGTCACTGGCCTTTGGTTTTTCACCGCTGGCAACAGTTGCATTGGTTGGCACAGCTGCCGCATTGGGCGACGGTGGTTCACCTGCCTCTGACTCAACGCTTGGCCCCACATCCGGCCTGAATGCTGATGGTCAGCACGACCATATCTGGGATACCGTGGTACCTACGTTTATTCACTACAACCTGCCGTTGATTGCCTTTGGCTGGATTGCCGCAATGGTTCTCTAAAGAGCTGGCTCTGTAACAGTCTGAACAAACGAAAAAAGCCACCGTTTCAGGTGGCTTTTTATAGGTTCAAAACCGTGAGCTGATTACTACTCGGCTTCGTCGCGGCGCTTGGCTGCATCTTTTACCAGTGGCTGAAGCTCACCCTTTTGGAACATTTCCAGGATGATGTCACAACCGCCGATGAGCTCGCCTTCAACCCACAACTGCGGGAAAGTAGGCCATTGCGCGTAGGCAGGAAGCTCAGCACGAATATCAGGGTTTTGCAGAATATCCACGTACGCAAACTTTTCACCACACGCCATCAGTGCCTGAGACGCCTGAGACGAAAAACCGCAACTAGGCAGTTTAGGTGAACCTTTCATGTACAACAGGATCGCGTTTTCTTCGATCTGCTTCTTAATCTTCTCAATCGTTTCCATTGCTTCCTCGATACATCGCGATAATGTTACAACTCGATTCTACTTTGTCATCGCCCCGAAAAAAAAGCTCTTTATTTTTGGGGACATTTTTTAATACCAAATCGACAAAATAGTCTTTTAATAAAGTAAAAAGTTGCTAAACTAGTTTGCAGTCAGTCTAAGAACAACGCAAACCCTTGCAGTTATTAAGTACTTCTTTTAAGTGTAAGTGTAGTTTGCTAGGAAGCAATAATGTCGGGCTAAGCCCCAAAGAACGGAGAACCAACAATGGCTTTTCAACTTCCAGCACTCCCATACGAAAAGAACGCCCTGGAGCCACACATCTCTCAGGAAACCCTTGAGTATCACCACGGCAAACACCACAACACCTATGTGGTTAAGCTGAATGGCCTGATCGAAGGTACTGAGTTTGAAGGAAAGACTCTGGAAGAAATCGTTAAGTCTTCTTCAGGCGGTGTATTCAACAACGCAGCACAGATCTGGAACCACACTTTCTACTGGCACTGCCTGAGCCAAATGGTGGCGGTGAGCCTACTGGTGACCTGGCTGATGCAATTGCTAAGTCATTTGGTTCTTTCGAAGAATTCAAAGCCAAGTTCACTGATTCAGCAATCAATAACTTCGGTTCATCCTGGACCTGGCTGGTGAAAAAAGCTGACGGTTCACTGGATATCGTTAACACTTCAAACGCGGCGACTCCGCTGACTGAAGAAGGTGTTACCCCACTGCTGACAGTCGACCTGTGGGAACACGCTTACTATATTGATTACCGTAACCTGCGTCCTGATTACATGAACGCTTTCTGGGCACTGGTAAACTGGGAATTCGTGGCACAAAACCTGGCTGTTTAATTTCCGGTGAAATGAAAAAACCTGCCTTGTGGCAGGTTTCAGATTGCTGACTAACCCCGCTTTTTCAA
>BAXG01000062.1 GCA_001310455.1 Photobacterium sp. JCM 19050 | reverse complement strand
CCTGGGGCAAGGCTGCCCCTTCCGGGTTCTGCGCCATACAGGCGGCAGCATCAAACACCGCCATCAGCGGGTCGATTTTGGCGGTACCGGATTCCTGCTTGGTGATCATGATGCATTGCCGACCGGCTTGGTGCGGGCATTCCCCACACACCAGGCCATCATGGCGCTGCCGCTGTGATGCAAGGTTTTGTCCGCCAGCCGCCGCTCCACCGCTTTGATGGCACTCATCATCTTCCAGCCCTGGGGCACCCCGATAAGCAGGTTTTCATCAATACCGGCATCCACCAGCGCCTCCACCGTTGAGCCCAGCCCATGCTGGTCAACCCCGATTTGGACCAACAGCCCGGAATCTGCCACCATCACCACATAACTGACGATGTCTGCCAGGTCGTCCCCGACGTTCCCCACCAGGGTGAGGTCACCGTCCTTCTCAAAATCCTTAAAGCGCGGGGCCTCCTGTTTGCGGCGCTCGAGGACCACCGGGTGTGCCCAGGCGTGGGTCCACACCAGCCAGTCCTGGGTCTGGGCATCACGCCCCATGATGGCAAGCCCGTAAAGGTCATCCAGTCCCCCGCCATCAATGCCCACCGTTACCGCATCGGCGCGGCGAAGGAGCTCGGTCAGTGACAGCCTGCCGCCACACGGCGCCCAGAAATCCGCCCCGACCCAGCGGTCGTTGCGAAGTGCCATGCCGATTTCGACATTGAGGTGCTTGGCAAGGAAACCCAAAAGGCTCTCTTCCCCGGCAAGCTGCGCCTTGCCCAGCTCCCGTTCCAGGAATTCGTTGTCCACCGACAGCCCCAGGTTGGGGTTGGTGACGTAGAAGTTTTCGGTGTTAAGGTGCTCGCCGGCTGCCAGCATCTCATCAGGGAACTCGTAAAGGACCGGGAGGAAGCGGTTGTCACTGACTGCGCCGTCGCGCACTTCCCGCGCGTAATTAAGCTTGGATTTGAACACCCCTGCTGGCGGCTTGTCCGACTGGGTGGTGAGGTAAATGACAAAGCCCTCGGGTCTTGAGGCCAGCCCGCCCGTTGCCTCACGCAGCATGTTTTCTGCGTTGGCTTTTGAGCCGAACAGCCACAGCTCATCAACGAGGATACCCGTGGCTTTTTTACCGGAGACCGTTTCGTTATCTGCTGCCACCACCTTGAGCACCGCCCCGGTGTTGCGGTGGGTGATGGTGCGAAGGTGATCCTGGACGATGAACATCTTTTGCAGGCTTTCATCCGCGGCGACCATGTCCCGCGCCGGGGCAAAGGAGTTGTTAGCGACCTCAATGGTTGGCGCCAGGATGAGGAATTCTGCTGAGCGCCGCCAGTTCAGGGTCAGCGCCGTCATCATGATGGCGGCGGCACTGGAGGACTTACTGTTCTTTTTGCTGATCAGCAGGAAAAATTCGGTGATAAGCCGCCTGCCGGTATCTGGGTCGTAAGCGCCGAAGATGGCTTCGACAAAGCCCACCAGCCAGTCGCGGGAGGACTCCCCAAGCGTAGGCATACCCGGCGCATCCACAATACGCAGCCGGTTAAACACCGCCATCGCGGCCTCGGCTTCCTCCGGGAAAAGAGGCGGGAAAGCAATCAGTGAACCCTGCCGGACAATGCGTTCCTTCCAGTCCGGGCAGGCGGTGGTCCACGGCATGGTTTAACCTTTCACCGCCTTCAAAGGCGTTGGACGCGGTTGAAACGGGCCTGCTGCCTGTTCTTCTTTAGCCTCTTCCGCCTGGCGTTCTTTTTTACCGAGGGATGGCTGCTTGTCTGCTTCAACCCATCCACCACGGGTTTTCAGATAATAGATGCAGGCAGCGAGGTTGGGTTTCCCAGCCTTGCCAACCGCTAAGTTAAACAGGGTATCTGCTACCTGGGTAACGGCAACGACGGATGCTGTCGCCAGCTCTTCCCCGTAGTGTTTTTTAAGGGTAGGAACGGAAATGCCAACCACATCCGCAATGTCTTTCTGGCGAACACCCGCCCTGACCATCGCAATGATAAAGCCCCGGTCTTTTTCGTTGGGCTCATAACTTGGTCGACCTTTATTTTCTTTCATGCCCTCAAAAACCCTTTTTTTAGTGAAAAAAAATCTCTGCGTGAGGTACCGGAGTGGTTACAGCCCGGTTGCCTATGACTTTCCCTACCCCCCTCCTTTAGCAACCAGCCCCCGGCTTTTGCTACAGCAACAGTGTGAATGACAGGCACAGGTATTCACCGGACACCAAACGTTGGTATCCGGTCTATCGGTTATGTCTGAGGGTGTGTAATTTAGGTATCGGACTGGAGCTTGCGCACGGCTCTCTTTGCCGCATCAAATGCGGTTTTCTGTTTATGGCATTGCCTACACAGTGCCTGAAGGTTTGCCCGGTCATCGGTACCCCCGCTTCGAGAGATGATGTGATCCACTTCCCTGGCTTGTGTTGTTCTCCCCTCTGCCAGACACTGGCGGCAAAGCGGCTCTTCAAGCAGGACAAACTTTCGGATACGCATCCACTTATCGCCTCGGGTGCGTTTGGACTCAGGCTTGGCTTTCTTCACCCTGTCTTGGGTCTTCCCCAATGGGCGGGGTTTAAGTGACTTCATACCAGTACAAAAAACCCGGCGATGAAGCCGGGCAAATGGAAGATAAAAACGCAAAACACGTAAGTTACATCGAGATAACGCAAATCACCTTCGATCTAGGTTCAAAGGCAGTAACCATTCTAGCTATCCTTAATACCCTTGCCTCAGAAAATGGTCATTTGAGGCACGTTAATTACAGGCTATGGAATCACCCTCATAATCCTTACATACAGTATGGATATTACTGTAAAGCTGGCACACTAATTACGCTGCTCAATCAGCCTGTCCAGCTTGTTGTTAATATCACGAAGGTTGGTCTTCAAGTCGCTCAGGGCATTGTCTGTCCTTACCCGCTCCTGTTTGATTTGTTCCCTGACAAAGGCAATTGCCTGGGCGTTCTGCTCAACACGGCGGTCTACTGCCGATGCCCAGGAAAACACAGATATCGCAATAATTACTGTGCTGATAAGGTGACCCACACTGATGGTTTTATCGATGTGCCATTGGCTGGACATTGAGGCTTAATCCTTCTTCATGACTTCAGTTACTTTAGGGATGACCTTTTCAGCTGAGCGCCCCACTACGTAGCCACCCAGACCAATTTGCAACAACGTCCACGCTTCAGGTGCCAGACGGAATTGCGTGAGACCAAAGGTATCCGCCACCACCAACCCAAGGAACGTCAGCATGGTAATCGGTCGCCAGGTACGCTGGAGCCAGCTTTGCCCCTGCGCCTCGGCAGTAATCACTTTTGCCTTGGCTTCAAGCAGCCTTGCCTCATACTCCATGACCTTCACAGCAATGGCGTTCTGAAGCTCAAACATCTTGGCTTTGACCTTAAGGCGTTCCTCTTCACTGGTATGGAGCTCATCCACCAGTTCAGTAACCGGGCTAACGAGGCCAGTGAGGAAATTCCAGATACTCATGCTGCCTCCTGGGTGACAGGGTAATAAGCGCGTGGCAGGTGAAAGTGCGGACCGTCCAGCAGGGGTTTCCTACCCTGGGCTTTCTTGCGTTCAATGTAGGCAGTCTGCGCGGCATACAAATCGTCCACGCCATTAATCATCTGCCAGCAACCGCCCCAGGTTAACGGGACATCCAATTCATCCGCCGCATCACGCATGGCTTCAGCAATCTTAAAGTAAAGGGGCCAGCTCCATTCCACACCACCGTCCACCCAGGCACCAAGGTCTACGGCGTGGCCCGTCAGGTGACGGCTGTCGAGGGTGATTGACGCACCGATGGCAACCAGGTGCTTTTGCCTGACCAGCAAGCGGACACCTTCCAGTACTGTGAAATCCACCGGCGTTAGTTCAATTGCCCGCTTTACCACACGGACCAAATCCGGGTGGACACCTATAAGGGTTTGAAGGGATCGGTTTCCGAGAACAAAGGTCATCATGGTCTCCAGAAACAACAAAACCCGGCGCTTTTGGGCTGCCGGGCTTTTGATATAAAAACGCCCCGGAATTAACCGAGGCGCACGATGTTCACTGTATAGGAAAAAGCATACTTGGGTGGCGCCACATGCGTCAAACAGTGAAACGCCAAAACCGGGAAATTAAATTCCTGCCTACCTGAAACCGTATATGGACATATACAAAATGCCGTCCACCCAGGATATTCCGCCGTTAACTAAAACGGTCGCTTTACTGTGGTGGCAGTTAAGCGTTCTTGCCACATGGCGGATATTACAGCCGGAATACAAATACTCGATAAGAGCTGTATGGGTTTCCTTGTCCCAGGTTTTCAGCTCAGACACTATGCTGTCTACGGTCAAGGCTTCGTCTTCCGTCACACCCCAGTCATCATGGTGTCTAGAGATAGCGAATAAGCTTTTAGACGGGTATCCTAAATAGGTGCCAGTGTCCTTTGACCACCTTGCCCAGCCGCAGAGCATATTGAGAGTTAATTGTGATTTGATTTCCATGATATAAATTCCAAAATAATCCGCTTGGTGATCATTAGCATTTATCAATTCAAAAAACATCTCTAACTTTAAAAGACCAAGCCATGATTCACACAGACAAAAACAAGATAGTAGCTCATGGTATAACTTTATTATTTACTTGTATTATTACAGATCCTTACATAAACAATTCTAGCATAGATTTTTATTAGAATTCACAAATACTTTACTGTCTTGGAAACGAATAATCAGAGTACGGCTCATCATTAATGATATTTTTAATGACACCATTAATATTATTTGACTGATTGCATTTTATATTCCCCCACAGCGGTGTTGTGTTTCTTCCCCCAAAAACGAAAACATTATCTATCGGCGTGCTAGCGTCGCTTGTAAACAGGCTAAAATCATCCTGAATCCTATACTGTACACTAGATGAATCATAAATCTTAGTTCGCTTCACTACCATTCCACCTGACAACTCATCAGAGAAAAATGGATCAATTGAACCTCCAGCATAATTAGCACAACTAGCACAACTAGCACAACTAGCACAACTAGCACAACTATCCCCCAAGAAATTCCCGGCGAAGGAATAGAAAAGTGACGAATCGGGATAATGATTTTCGAGTTGCTCTTTTATATCATTAACATACTCACTTTCCGAGCAAATATACAAAAAAGAATGAACCAAAGCGGAAAGTGACTCCGTTTTTCCAATGTGTATTAACTTATTAAATTCATGTTGAATATATAGTTCTAATTCATTACAGAAAATCGTTTTATTCATCGATTCCGTTGAAGGAAAAGCCCTAAGAGTTATCAGTATCGATAGCAATGAAACAACATAGAATACTTTCCTCATATTAATTCTTAACATTCTCTCCACTCCTTTTTTCCAGTTTCGGGCATACACCTTTAGTCTTACAAGGGTCTGTTAATCTAGCTGGAGGTTTATCCTGTTCTCCATTTTGTATTTTCCGATGTTCTATTTCTTCGTTCACTGTTATCTTACTATTAAAACTATCTTTACTAACCACCGAAGTAATAATCAGCGATGCACCAACAAACATCGCAACTATTCCAGGTGATGCTGTTGCTAGCTGAAAACCCAAACCTCCGGCTTTAAAATTAGCATTAGTCATTCTATCAATCGTATAGAATGACACGCCAAAACCGATCAGCAATACACCCACACCTGCAAACATGGAAACGGAACGTTTTATCAGACTTGAATGGATATAGAATCCCTGTAGTATCAATTCTTTACTGTTAAGTGAAAAAACTGAATGTTTACTACTGAATGCAGTATCTTTAAACCACTCAATATTAGAAACTAAATAATACCCCAACCCAACCATTACAGCAGTCGAAGCAATTGTAAGAAACCAAGGAGCAAATTTTTTCCATGTTACATCATCCATATTACTAATATCCCAAAATGCTTTAATGTCCAACTCTCTGGTTAGTATCAGTTGTCTTGTTTGTCAAAATGGTTTCCGTGAAAAATGCAAATAAATACAATTGCCTCCATTGTGAGAAAAATACTAAGACAGATAATTGACACTTATTATTTCCCACAGAGAACAGTAATTGTAAATATTAATCAATTTATCAAGCATGACACAATTAAATCCCCTCAAGTGATATTAACATTACCAAATCATATTACATCTTTATCTGAAAACAAGATTGAGAATCTACCATGAGTAATGAACATACACTTAAAGCAATAAATGCAGCATATCAAAAACATATAACTATTCTTTATAAAACGTTGTATGAATCCATACTAGTTGCAGGGGACAATCAGCAAGATATCCAATCTGCGGAAGAAAGGTTTAAAAAGGGGCTTAAGTTTGCAGAACAAATCAGAAAAAAAGCATTGAAGATTATTAAATAGCCAAGATTTCTCCGTTAAAATTATTAAAGCACCTACACTATGCAAGACATTATCGAATTCGCAAGTTCGATGGGTAGATACATCTAGTCATATCTTCAAACGCCATGTTTTAGTAAGACACCTTTTACTTCGGTAGTGAAATGCACCAACGCACACCCTAAATACAGCACGGTTGATAAAAAATCAGTAGAAATCGCATCGATTTCCACACTGCCCAAGGGCTTTGGAATGACCCTGACTTGATTGAGATCCCAGCTAAAACACAGGACGAACCCCGTTACCTGGTGATAGCCATGCTTGACGGTAAACACTGGTCAGGCGTCATCACCTACCGCGGGGCCAACATTCGAATCATTTCAGTCAGACGTTCCCGGAAAGCGGAGATTACCCTTTATGAAAGCGCATGAATTTGACGAAAAATTTGAAAACGACGAAGACCTGATTGCCGATCTGGACCTTTCCAAGGCGAAGCGTCCCATGCAAAAACAAAAGCGTGTGAACGTGGACTTCCCTATATGGATGCTTGAGTCACTGGATAAAGAAGCAAACAGGATTGGTGTTACCCGACAGTCCATCATTAAGGTATGGCTGGCTGAAAGGCTGGAAAGTGTTGCTCATCACCACAAAAGCACTGATGCTGCCGATTGACTGAGGACTCACGTCAGCCCCCTCAGATGGAATCGAAAAACAGGAAATGGGCAGGTTCGAAGTCCTGTATCTTAAACCCAACACTCCCAACTATTTCGCACCAAACAAACCATAAACCACACCCTTCACACGTCATAATGCTAACCCTGAGTCATATGGACGGGCTTGGCGTGACCGCTTACACTAACTTGTCTATATTTTTACGCTGTGCGACATGGAATGGGTACAAGAACAGGCGCAATGCCTTCTATTAAATCATTGTGGTAATAGTCAGGGATGAAAATGAAGCGATTATTGGCAGGTTTTGCTTTAGCGGTGCTTTCGTTTCCAGCATTATCCGGAAGTAGCACTGGAAAAATTGGCGACATGTTAATTACTAGCGACGGCGTATTGCTATTTACAGCAGGTACTCACCAAAGCCCTGGTTGTCCTACACCTGCTTGGGGTGTGGAAACTAAAACAGCTGAGGGTAAGTCTGTTATGTCGGTGGTTTTGATGGCAGCAGCAACTGGTAAATTTGTAGAAGTCCATGGCCAGGGAAGCGGAGCTTGCATTAAAGACCGCGAAAAAATTGATTTGATAATAGTTAAGCCTTAAAACGGCAGTTTGATAATGTGCTAATTATCCAAGTGCCGCAAATAAAACACAGTGTTGATAGACGTACTCGACGTAGCTGTTCACACTGGCTTTATTATATCGAAGTGAAAGAAAAACGCACTTCGAAATTCTTTGTGGTTGTTTACTAGCTTTCAAGGGAAATGAAATATGAAGCATATCTTATCATTTGTATTAATGGCTTTTTTATCCACAGGAGTTTTCGCAAGTGACAACACTCGCGCGAAGGTAATGTATGTTGGAACTTGGGGACATGGTGGCATATTCATTAATTTGGATCAGATGATAAATGAGCCTGGTTGTAATAAAAAAGAAATTTGGATTCCTGGAACCAGTCCTTCAATAAGGGAAATATTGAGTCTTGCAATGGCTGCTTACACAGCAGACCAATTTATTCACGTAAAAACAAGGGGATGTGTAAACGGCTATCCAACAATTGATCCTACTAACGAAAGTTTCTTCCATTTGGGGCCAAGGTAATCAGGGAGCCGATGAAAGCTCCCATCATATCTACATAACCTGCATATTGAGGAGCCAAAATGTTTGAATTGATGGATGGAATTATTTCTCTTGCCTGTGGCGTTTGGTGTTATCTGGTTATCGCAGGTAAGCTCAAAATAGGCAAATCTGAAGACGATTCTATTCGCTGGGTAAACAGCAATCGAAAGCTTCTAAAAATCGTTGGTCCAATACTGGTTGTGTTTGGCTTATTCAGATTATCCCAGGCTCTCTTTATTGCCTAACTGCCACGGTCTCAAGTAACACAGGTTTCAATACTTGCCGAAGCCTCCATCAACTCCACCCTCTCCTCATCCGACAGCAACACAACCTCACCACATTCGCAGTAGCAAAGACCGGTGCTTTTGCTCTTTGGTCAAAGTTGTTTTCATAGGGCGTAGCTTGTTCCTCTTCCCTCTGAAAATCAGCCTTCTTCAGTGTACCACTACTATGGTGGATTTTTAGGGAGTGGGTCTTTGTGTTGGATTGAAGTACTCGTCGAGCCATTAGGGTTTATATTATGTTGAAAAGTATCTTTACTTGTAAGAGTTGTTATTATTAGAACGGCTCCAATAAACAAAGCAACTATCCCCGGAGAAGCAGTTGCCAGCTGAAAAGCCAATCCTCCAGTACTAATTTTAGTATGAGTCATTCTATCTATCGTATAGAATGACACACCCAAACCAATAAGCAATACTCCAACACCGGCAAACATTGATACAGAACGCTTGATCAAACTTGAATGCAAGTGAAATCTTTCAAGGATATTCTTCTGACTATCAAGGCAAAATAATGAATTTTCAGTATTGAATGCAGTATCCTTATACCATTCAATATTGGAAACTAGAAAGTAACCCAAACCAACCATTACAACAGTCGAAGTAATTGTAAGAAACCAGGGGGCGAAGTTTCTCCACGCTCCACTATCCATATAAAAGGTCCAATTGTATTAATTTAGTTATATGTCTAGTGTGTTTTATAGATCTTATTCAAATGATTAATGTGAAAAATATGGATTGATGCGATTGTCACCCTTATAAGAATATCATTTCAAGGGGACTTTAAAACCACTTCCTGTGGAGGTTGTGTCCATTTCCCCTATTCTGAGACAGTCTAAACTGGAGTTTTTTGCCTTTAGTTACAGGAGAACACCGTGAAAAAGCTACGCACCACAAATTGAGGTATTCATGCATCCTTTCTCATAAGCCTCCATCAACCCACCCTCTCCTCATCCGACAGCAACAGAACCTCACCACATTCGCAGTAGCAAAGCCCGGTGAACGTATCGAACAGGAACGCTTCATCCTGGTGGCATTTGGGGCAGTAGATATCTGGCAGCATAAGCAAAGGTGTCATTGTTGTTTTGGTTTATTAGAACTGGGGATGGAGTGGAATTGAACCTTGAAGGATGGGTGTTGGGAGTCATCCTGCCTTATGTGGAGAAATAGCCCCAAGATGCGACCACTTTATTAGACTCATGTCGCATCCTGAATATATCATGAGCCGCATTCATTACCCGGACGGATATCTCAATTTTACTGATAGACCAGTTAATATTCCAATTGCTTATTGAGTAATCAGTCTCCTCACATTTCTAGACATTCTGCTGTTAAGCCACTTCTCGCCTGCTTAAAATACCCACCATGTTTTATATAACCATCACACCGTTGCTGAATCTGGCTTTGGGGTCATGACCCAAGGGCGGTAGCGTGGTTGAAATGTGTGGTTATACGTACAGGAAAACCATTTAGTAGATTTTCGGCAGACTATCAGGCACCCGCCCGAAAACATGACTAGGACAATTTTGAGTATGTGGATATACCACTGAAATAACGAAATAAAACCGATGTATCGTTACATTGTAACGGAACTATACGGCAGAGTTCTGGTAGAAAAACGTGCGCGGTGCCTTCTATTAAATTGTTACATTTCACAATCAACTGAGTAGTAATCATATGGATATCAGAAGAGAAAATGCACTAAAAGCATTAGCAGAAAGATTTGCAACTTTTTCAAATGTAGTGACCATTCAAAATAAAGCAGGATTCAATGACATCAATAAGAGTGCCGAAAGACTTTTTATTGATGTTTTAAATATCGCTTACAACCTACGCCTTAGGGATATGAATGCAATTCAAGATAATTACCCTGCTATAGATTTGGGTGATTACGCTTCTAGAACGTGTATACAGGTTACGTCAGAATCTACGAATCAAAAATTTAGGAACACAGTTGCAAAGTTTAAAGAAAAACAACTGGATCGTGACTTTGATAAATTGATATTCCTAATTATTTCAAATAAAGATCTATGTTCTTTAACAGATCGAGACATTAATACCAGAGTTATAAATCTGAATGACTTATACAAAGCTATATCTGTCCTGCATGATAGAGATATTTTCTATATAGAAAGCTACTTAGCAGAAAATTTGGTCAGTAGGGTTGAACAATCTGACAGCATTCTTCCTTCGGGACTAATGGCAACATATTCAGCACCAACGCCTGATGCTTTCATCTCTTTTTTAGGCCTAGAAGATGAACCTGAATGTAGAGAACAGTTGTTGAACGATCTCAAATCACTTGCACAAATACTATCAAACCTAACCAAACACCAAAGAGAATACCTATTCTATGTAGTTGGGCAAGGTCAGTTTGCCCGTAATCTTTATGGGAGCTTAGATGAAAATAATATTGTCATGCCCACAAGCCAAGTAGATCAAGCATTTGGAGATTATGGTTATCAGATATTTCAAGTCCTGAAAGCTCAAGACCTATTGTTTGTAAATGATGAGTATGATCCACACGGAGATGATAGATATATCAGGGTCCTTGAGCCTTATTTTAGAGGTGAGCTAGATGACACAAATCTCTTTTGTGCGCTAAAGAGCTTCTGCAATGGTGATAACAACAAACTTAGAAGAATCATTTTAGATTGTGATTTTTCACATCTTCAGTAGTGAAATGTAACAAGTGGTTCCAGGTGACGCCTACGGCGCACCTGAACCAGGCGTTAGAGCTAAAGGTAAATATATGGCTTATACGATAGAAAATTGGAAAGAAAGAATTGCGAAAAGGAGTGATATTACCAGTGGCTTAGTCCATTTGACGCGTCCTAAAGGTGGTAAAAGTACTTTAGAAGTCTTGTTGAGTATCTTAAAAGATAGGCGTTTAATTGGTAGTACTACAGAATCTGGGTTTATCGTTGGTAATACACCAGCGGTTTGTTTTCAAGAAGCACCTCTATATTCTGTAGCACAAAATATTTACACAGAGCAAGAATATAGAAAAGAAAACCCAAGCGCAAAAATTCGTTACTATGGTTGTGGAATACAAGTTACCAAATCAGATGCTTTTAATGCAGGGGGTAGACCTGTTATATACGAAAAGACAAGTGTAGCAAAAAACATTTTACCTGAATCTGAATATTGGCGAATAGTAAATTTTGACCTATCCAACGACGACTCAGTAATTGACTGGACTCACGAAAGAGAGTGGAGAGTGCCACACGATTTTGACTTTGAGCTTTCCGATATAATGGTATTACTACCAAATACAAAATTGTATCGTGAATTTCTCAGTTTATGTAGGAGTAATGAGGAACTATCCCATATACCTACAGAGATAAAAGGTATCATACATATGGGCTCGATGTTCTTTTAGCTCTAACAAGCAATTTAAGAGTGATTTAGCGCGCTTGGCATTTTTACCATGCGTTGGTTTAAGTGATTAAGGTGGTATGCGGAGGCTTTGGTATTTCGAGCCTCACACCTTAACAAATCGTTATATGTAGAGACGAAAAATGACATACAAAAGTAAAGCATATGAAGATCGTAATGATTTGGAAAAAATCCAAAGTAACTGGAAAAAGTTAACGGGTTTATATCAAAGAAAAGAATGGTCGAGCTCAGTTGTTCGGGCAGCTACGGCAGCTGAAATTGCTGCAAACCTAGTTGTTCGTGAAGAACTTGAAAATCAAAAAGGAATCGACGCTCCTTTCGTGAACCACTTGATGATTTGGGCTAATGGAATACAAGGTAAATACCAAAAGCTCATAATGGTAGCGGTGAAAGGGAAGCCACAAGAAGAGAGCTTTAGAGCTCTGTCTAGCAAAATTGGAAAGGTTAATAAGCGTAGAAATCAGATTGTCCATGGTGGCCACTTTGACAACTCTGACACTGCTCACGAAGTAATAATGGAAGCCAAAGAGCTCATTCAAGTATTGGTGGGTTACTATACACCTGATTTTGAGCTAGATAATATCCCTTTGATTGAAGAGTAACACTACGTTTAACACATATGAGCCTTTCTGCGGTCAATAGATAATAACATTCTTTTGGCTGCATCAGTAACCAAAGCTCATTCCCAATCTCCGGTTCCAGGTCACATATAATCCCTGAAGACAAAATCGCTCCCTTTCACCGGGCATCCAATCAAACGGCACCCGCCCATCAATCACATCATGGCAGGCACTACAGCAGTCTACGGCAAACCAGTCGTCTGACTTGTAAGCCATGCCATGCATTGGGCTGGGCAGGTGTGCCAGCACTGTCGTCTCCGGGTCGTGGTTACACACACCCGGTATCTGCAACGAGCAGGGTTGCCCTTTGGCTGCTTCACGCCATTGGGCAGACCTGAACGCCTTTTGCTTTGGAATACTCATGCGAACCCCAGCAATTGGTTAACTGCCGCATCCACCTCCGACTCGTGCCGGAAGTTACGGTACAGAATATGGTTCCAGATAACGGTGAAAGCCGCCTGGTACAGCTCCCTGAACTCGCTGTCATCCATACTGGCAAAGGCAATGCTCTTGGCCTCCTTGCGGATAATGCCGTTTGGCAGCACTGTAACATCAAAGAACCCCGCCTCAATCGCCACCCACTTCCGGTAAGCCTCGAAAGATTTCTCTGCCGTGATGTGGCTCGCCGCAGTGCCACCGCATCCATGTAGTGGTTAGCCAGTGACTCAAACACATCAAACTTCCCGCCCTGCTCTCCCAGGTAATGCGCGAAACCTTCCAGCAGTTTGCGCTCAGTCGGTGACAGCGTCCCACCCGTTGGCTCCCAGTAATCAAACCCGAGGTTTAACAGGGCAAAAAACTTGCGGTGGAAAAACGGGTTCCGTACTTCCTTGGGCTTGGGGAATTCCAGTACTGCCCCTACTCTTTTGGAATTGAGGAATGCTTCTTCCTGCTCTGACATCGGAGCCAGAACCAGGCCTCTAGTCTTCACGAAAGTAAGGTTACCTGTTGTCATAGGTGCCTCCCAATTCAATCCGCCTAACAGCCCAAAAAGCTAGTCCCTACTTGCCCCTTGTGTTTTTCCTCAATCGTTCAACCCTGCTTTCAGTGGGCGTTAAAGGCTGATAGACACGAGACTTATGCGATGCTTTGGCTGTTTGTACACCAGCTGTAAAATTGCGGTCGAAGTCCAACTCAACCTCATTCAATTCCGCACACATGCGAACAAACCCCCGAACCATATTTTCTTTAAAGCGAAACCAACCAGGACGCCCTCCGAGCCCTCGGACAATGATGCTGCCGTGAGTCTCTTTTCTGAGCTTCGCAAATTCAGTTTTGAACTTCTTCGTCTCAAGTGCATCAATTTCAAGTTGGTCACAGATACCACTGTAGGAGTGGACTATGTGTTCAGTGTTTCGAATTAAATCTGCCGAATCTGCCATAGCCCATAAGATGTGGTAGAAATGCTCGGGCTTACCCAGGGTTGCTTTATCATAATCGTGCCTCAAGGTCTCTACCACAGACCGGACTGCCTCATTAAGTGCTCGTAGAAATAGAGGAAAATCAACTGTATCTATGAGTTCATCAGGTCGGTAACACTCAACAAGTATCTTTTCGCAGATCAAATGCACGTAGCTGGGGAAGCCATCGCTTAGTCCAGCAATTTTGTACTGAATGTCATCAGGTAGTTTGATATTAAACGTCTCAAACGCATTCTCAATAATGTCGTATCTGCCATCCCAAGGCAGTACACAAAGCTTCTCCTGATGAAGCTGTCTGGCACTCGAAACGTGTCCACAAAGTAGGTCATTAAGAGATTCACCTATCCCAGTGAAAATCAATTTCACCTTTGCTTTCCTGTCCCCCAGATGTTTCAGCAAAGTGCTGAACTGCTCCCGCTCTTCCAACGAACTGATTGTGTCAAATTCATCAATGACAACCACTGGTTTATCAGAGTGGCTTTGGGATAATTGGCAAAGAGCAGTGACCGCCGAATGCATATCGTTAACTTGGGTGTACTGAACATTTCGAGTGGTATTGGTCTTGTACTCAAACATTGGCAGTTTTAAAGAAATCGAACTTTCTTTGCTTTCATCCCTAATACTTTGTTCAGCTTGCGCGATGACGGTTTGGATAACGCCTAGCATCGTCGATTTCGAATCACAACTTGTGATGATTGGCGCGTTATCAGATGACTGAACCAGAGTCGCTACCGTTTGTGCTAGCGATGATTTTCCTACCCCTCTATCACCATAAATAAACGCATGTCTACCAGGAGCCTCCAAAGCCATAATCAAATCATCAACTTCTCTGTCGCGACTTTTTAGGCGCTGCGGGTCATCAATAGGTTGACTGGCGCTCAATAAAGAATGCAGTGTCGAACTAAATGTCTCTCGGTCAAATCCTTTAATAGCCATAAATTCACCTAGTTGCATTTTGATATTACAATTTTGCCTTATAACAAGTCGGACATTAAGACCAACCCAGCGACTTTTACTTTGAAGCCCATCGCCTTCATGAGTAACAGATTCTCAATCGTCATAATCAGAAACCACAGGTTTGAAATGACTGTCGCCGCCACAGCTGCTGGAGCTTAGCCAGCCCTTTACCTGTTACCAGTGCCGTAACAGACTGCCGCAACCCGTTGTCCGCATCCCGCCACTTGGCAAGCTTCACGTCCATGTACCCGGCTTCTATCTTGGCCTGGTAAGGCTCATTGAGGCGCGTCACCCACCCTTCCCGGCGAAGGAAAGCAAAGAGGCGCTTCCTGCCCGTCCCAAGAATCTTTGCTGCCTCCGCCACACTGATGGCATCCGGTGCGACTTCCACTTGCTTGGCAAATTCCACCCTGGGAGCATCCTGCTCGATACGGGTTTCCAGTAGAGCCTTTTCCTGTTCCAGACGCAGGCGTTCTTCCTCAGACTGCATTGCCAGTTGAAGGATCTCCATCCGTGACAATTTTTCCGTAGGAGGAATTTGTCGCTTATTAAGTTCGTCCCTCATTTCAAAGAATGCTTTCACCAGACGTTTTTTAAATTCCTTCACCACACCAATGTTGCGCATAAAGGTGATCAACAAGGTTGCTTGGTGCTCATTCAGAATCGCGACTTCTTTATGTTGGATGCCTCCAGCACTCTCAAAGGGTCGCGTTTCAAACGCGACCCTTCCAAAAGACTCGAAATCACAGATATTTACGCGAATTAGTTCAACAACGTTCTTGTGAGGACGGTCGACTCCCTCAGCAATCGCTAACGAATTAGTAACCGGACAACCATCATGGTTCAGTGTGACGATGTTATTCATAACCGTGTCTCCCTCATCCGTGTTCCTTCGGTTAGCTCGAGCCACAATGATTGGCTCCAGTACCTCATCCGGGGATAGCAGGTTACCGTTCACGGTCATCCCGGCTTTCCCGTATCGCAATCGCTCCAAACCAAATGGTCCAAGAAACCAAGCAGGCTATTGCGTACCACTCCAACAGCGCCATCATGCGGCCTCCTTCGATTTAGCCAGGGCGGTGCGATTAGCGTGCTTTCGCTCCAGGCACATCACCACGATCTCATCCGGTGGCCTGAACGAATGCCGCCACAACTTCACCCCGTTGATCCGGCAGTACGTCAGGACATCCTCAAGGAAAAAGTCAGGTATCCCGGTCTTGTACCAGCGCAACCTGATGGTTTCTTCTTCCAGCCCAAAGGTGTCGCTGAGCTTTCGGATAATCATCTGCTCCCGCAAAGGCGTGTAGCTCCGGTAGTTAACGATCACCACCTGCCGGACAAATGCTCTCGCTGCCTGAGTCTCCAGCTCCTTCCGCATCGCCAGGTATTCAAGATCATCCTTCGATAAGTCAGATTTAAACATGCTCTCCCCCTTCTTTCGGTTGGAGTAATGCGGGTCCCTTGGACAAGGTAGGTTTCCTGCCGTTGGCGAAGGTCACCCGGCACTGGTTCTTGTCACCAAACGGAACAGGCGGGTCAACATCCTTCCCACCCGCAGAGTTTGTCGTCTCGGACAGACCAATCAGCTTTTGCGGGTAAGAGCTTGGCGGGTTGAACAGGTATGCCCGGTACCGGTTCTGGAATTCGTTTCCCCTGAAGGCATTTCGGGTTCTTCGGTCTGGCAGAGCTTTGACCAGCCACCCATGTCAGTGACCACGGCATGGATTAACGGGTCCGGAAACACCACGGAGTTGTAGCCACCCACAGTGCCTATCGCGGTTTGAACGTCAGCCAGGCAATCAACGCCCTGTCTTTGCTGGTACCACCGAGCAGCTTGATGATGTCCGCAGGCTTTGGGGCGTACTGCCCTTCATCCGGGTTCTGAACATGCTTGTCCAACGCCTCGTCCACTGCCGAAAAATCAAAGTGCTTCAGCGCTCTCCACCATGTACCGATCACCCCTTTCGAAATGCTGCGCTGGTAGATTGCCAGCACTTCGGTTAATCGCGTCGCAAACTGGTCCGCATCGGATTCACGCATATCCCTGCCTCATGATGCCTGGTTATAAACGTTGCCGAACTTTTCCTGGAGCCATTCCGAAACCACCTGGGCGTTACGCGCTTCCAGTGCTTCCTGGCGGTTCATCGCAGGCTGCGACGAAGATGCAAAACGCTCAGACCTGGATAGCCAGTTACTGACAAAGCGCCTCATGCCTCTCAGGGTTTTCCGTCTCGGTGGGTTGGCAATGAGCCATTGGGCAGCTTTGGCAAGCTCTGCCCTGACATTCACCTGGGGGAAAGCGTTGGTCAGCTCTGAAAGGTAGTCTTCGGTAACGGGGAAGTACTCCCCGCTTTTTGACAGCAGGTGGAAAGCGGCGGGGTTGTCGGCGCTTTGCGCGCACGTTTTATTGGTCCTGTTCAGTGTTTGTTTATATTCAGTATTTAGTAGTGTCGGCTCAGCCTGATTAGGCTTAGCCTCATCAGGGTCAACCGTATCAGGCTTTCCCTCATCGGGGTTTTCCTTATCAGGCTTATCCGGATGAGGCTCATCATGCACCGTGTAAGTCACCTTGCCACTGGCATGCTTTTGAACATGAACAAACCCCGCATGCTTGAGCTCCTTCAGAATGTTGTAGAGCCCTTCCCGTCCGGTTTTCTTGGATGTCCCCTCTGTAACCTTAACTAGGTGTTCCACACTCACCGTCCAGTCATCAGGTTTCGACAGGAGGTACGACAGCAAGCCCATGGCCTGGAAAGAAAGCTGGTTATCAGCAAAAACGGCGTTACTGATTATGCTGAAATGGTTGGGGCGTTTGACTCGGATGATACTCATACCTCACCTCCCATACTTCTCGTCAATCAGACGAAGCGCGCTAAGGTTCGTAGCAATGGATTCACGCAGTTCCTGAATCGCTTCCCGGACCTTTTCATGGTTAGGGCTCTCCCCCAGTTGAAGCAGTGCGATTTGAGCTTCTGAGCCTTCTTTGATCATCGACTCCGTCATCTTCGACGGATCCAGTCGGCAGAATTCAGTGGCGATAGCTTCAGCACCAAAGAACACCCCGCAGTCGCCGTAGATTTCGTTAAGGTAGGAAGCCCGGATATCGGGTGGCATAGCAGCAACGATTGCCTGCTCGACAAAGAAAAGGCGGCTTGGACTTCGTTTGGCTCCGTTGTCCATAAAGCCCAGCCAACGGAAGATCTTTTGTCGATTTGTAGCGACATCAGTGAAGACGTCACCGGTATCCATGAAAAAGATATCTTCAACCTGAAGTGCTTTATCCAGATCTAACGCCCTGAAATTCTCAACAATCTCCTGTGCGACGACAGACTGGCTCATTCCATTACGCTGTAGCCACCGACTAATGTGCTTTTGAAGTGTCATCAAGCGATGTTTGTTTTGAATCATTGGCAGTACTCCATTGCTTTTCTAAGATGGACATATCGCCTCGAATGAGATCTTCGAACCGAAAATCTGACGTAAGAACCCCTTTAGTGATTTTCTCTACTTGTAGAGATCTCAACGGTGGAATCGTGTCACCCCAACTGCTGACGGTTGCCTTGCTGACCCCCATACACCGCGCAAAATTCGATTTGGTCTTGAACACCCTAAGTACGGCAGTGATATGCATTCATAACTCCGAAGGTTCGTAATTATGGATTTCAGTCTAGTAAATAGAACAAAACAGATCAATATATCCGAACTTGATTTGTTCAATAATACGAACATGAGTACTGATATAACCGAACGCATCAGACAGCGAATGTCTGAACTTCGACTGAAATCGATTGATATCGTTAATACCGTTAAGGTTTCCAAATCGACGGTAAGTATGTGGATCAACGGAACGTCGAAGCCTAATGGGCAAAATCTTTTAAACCTCGCAGCACTTCTAGAGGTAGATCCCTCGTGGCTTGTTTCAGGTAAAAGTGAAACAAGAAAAATCGAATCTAATGCGACAATGCTTGGCGGGTTTGATACATGGGATGAACACACTGATTTGGGTGATGATGAAATTGAACTGCCCTTTTTTATTGATGTTCAACTTGCCGCTGGTTCGGGCATGTCTGATATGTTTGAAAGACGGGGACCTAAACTTCGTTTTGCCAAGTCAACATTGAGGAAAGCAGGGGTTGTTCCTGAAAACGCCGCATGCGTTAAGGTAGCAGGAAATAGCATGGAACCTGTATTACCCAATGGTTCCGTTGTTGGTGTAAGCACTGCTGAAACGGCTGTTGTCGATGGCGACATGTACGCGATAAACCATGATGGTCTATTGCGTATTAAACTCTTATATCGCCTCCCAGGTGGTGGGATCCGCCTTCGCAGTTACAACTCTACAGAGTATCCAGACGAAACATATACTGTTGAACAGGCTGAGGTTATTAGAATTATTGGACGTATATTCTGGTATTCCGTCCTCAGATAGCTATTTAATCCACATACAAGTTAAATTTCAGATTAAAACCTGCCAATAGGCAGGTTTTTTTAGTCTCTTTACCTCAATAATTCATATTTACAAACTCCCACCTTGACACCTCTTTGTTCGTATTTATAAACTTTAAGGCAAGCAAACCGAACTTGGAGTTATTCAATCATGCGACAGGTGAAAATCAAACCATGTGAAAACTATGCAGGTCTCGGCACATCCGAAGTCTACGACTACATGTCCCAATCAACCCTCTGTCTTGCATATGCTGAAAAAAAGATTCGAGCAGGTAAGCCTTTAGCAGGACTATCACTCTATGACTTCTTTTCCTACTTTGTGGGTGATTATTGGTTCGATATTGATGATCAAGAGGCTGATTCGAAGTTTGAAGCCTTGTTTCACTCAGTCTTTACAGCCCCCCAATTGGACTCAGCCTTTCCCACAAACCAAGTTTTAACCGTTAATCACCACACCATGTGCCAATTCAGGAAAATCATGGAGCATGCTTTTAACAAGTATCTGGAGATCAACCAAGACAAAATACAAACAGCGTTAGCAGCGGAAAGGAACGCACAGATTTTAGACGAAACAGCATCCGCTGCTGGG
>BAXG01000061.1 GCA_001310455.1 Photobacterium sp. JCM 19050 | reverse complement strand
GCTGGCAGAACCCCCATTAGCTGCGGAAGTATAAGTAGAGTCACTCTCCACTCGATTACCGTCTGGATCAGGCACTTTATTACTGTCGACAACCGTCGAAGGATCTCCGTCATTGGGGTTCACAGAACTGGACACCACAGAGGAACTGTTATTGCCTGCAGCCTTACCAGAATCAGACGGAGAGGATTCGGTACCACATCCCCACATAGCGAATACAAAAATGAATGAAGGCAGCTTGAGAATTTTCATTAAAACAATCCTTTATGTTTTTGGGGAAAATTTTAAATTCAATCACCTTGAATTTTTACGAGCACACCGAACCTTGCCAATGATTAAAATTGGCAAAATAAAAATGACAACAATGCTAATAAAACCTCAAATAAGGAAAACTTTTTAGTGACGGCTTTCAACAACCAATAGCAACAAAATCAATCCCCAGAGAATCAGTCGATTACTTAATTTTCATCTCAAAATAATAACATCCCGCTCACTAACGAGTCAAAGTTTCAATAAAAACACACAAATCAACCAACTATACTTACTTAAGTAAATCCTTCAAGGTTTTCAGTCCGATAATAAATTGATTTTTCGAAACATTTAACACTTACTAATATAAGCCCAGTTTTTTTAGATATTGCTTTATTTTGTATTAAAAAAAACAATACCATCGAAATCGATACTTTATTTATCGATTTATCAGCAAGATAAAAGTTAAATTGAGGTATGACCGGAGAGACGTTGCGTCGTCAGAGATAAAGAAAAACAGGATTCGCCAGCTTTAACCACATCGTATCACCCCTAGACAGAATGATTACTCGAAGGGTTAACGACTCGCAGGGGCTCACCAAAAGTGCGAACCATTGTCTCTGCAGATATGGATTTGCTGTAATACCAGCCTTGAATGGAGATATATTGGCTATCCGGAATATGTTCGAACTGTGCAATATCGTCGACACCTTCAACGACGACATAAAGGTCAAGTTGTTTTGCTATGTTGATAATACTAGAAAATACCCGCTGACCTTTGAGAGAGGACAAAGCAGTGACAAAACTTCGATCAATTTTTATGGCGTCCATATCATATTTATTAAGATAACTAAGCGCAGAAAAACCCGTACCAAAATCATCTATATATATACCCGCACCTTGTTTTTTCAGCCGCGATAAAACACGTTTCAATTTACTTTCATTTAAAATCAGCGTGCTTTCCATAATTTCAACATTAATCCTCCCACTGAAAGGGGCAATCACTGATTCAATCTCCTTTAGAGCGCTTTCGTCCATCAAGGTATCTGCAGTAACATTGATACTGACGGGGATAACATAACCTTCAGCCTCCCACTTGCGTATATCTTCAATGACCTGTCGAAATATCCACAAATCCAAATCTTTTAATAAACCACCTTTTTCCAACCAAGGGAGAAACTGCGCCGGGTACTCAATATTGCCCGCCTCATCGACGACCCGGACCAAAGCCTCACACCCGACTATTCGCTCCTTTTGCCTGCAAAATTGGGTTGGTATTCCATACAAAAATCTCTGTGGCTCAATCCTTCTAGAGCACTTTCGAGTGTATTTTGGTTCTTGTTGCGAATATTGGCTTGGATCACCGGATCAGTATTCAATGCTTCAGCTTCCTCAAGCCGTCGTATGTAGGTAGAATCAAGGGAAGGAAAATAGATTTTTTTGCCACACCACTCCTGGTCGAGTTTCCGCACTGTTGGCAGATAGATAAGTGCTCCAATAGCGACATTGACCAATTGTAAAATCACGGCGTTTATGTCGCCCTCAGTCGAAATCCAGGCATTGAACAGAACGGGACTGAGAAAAGGGACTGATACACTTGGAGAAGTCACCAAGCCCATCTCAATAGCAAATAATCCAACGCACACATTTACAATCGGGGCTAAAACAAAAGGAAGGAATAACCGAGGGTTAAATATGATGGGCAGCCCAAACAACAGCAGTTCATTGACATTTATCACAGCCAATGGGATAGACGCCATCGCAATCAGCCTCAACGATTTCTGACGGGCACCATACAAACACGCAAGTATAAACGAAAAGGTCGCCCCACTCCCCCTATGAAAACAAACGTTCCCATGAATGCCAGGTTCATATGATAAAGACCTTCCCCTCCCATGCTAACACTTGAATAATTAAAAATAGAGGCTTCTTGAAGAAGCTCAACAAGTGGAAGCAAGGCAAAGTATCCATGTACCCCAATAAACCAAAGCAATGAGTTCAATGCCGCAAATATTACCCCGAATTGATAAGGTTCATTAGCGTGATCAAATAGAGCCAATTCTAAATCAAACAAGCTCCCAGTGACGAAAATCAAAAACAAACTTACTATCACTACAGGGATCGCCGTTAAAAAAGTCGGAATAATCAGATTCATAGACTCGTTCACGGTATTACCCACATTGGAATAATCAGCAAGTTTTAAAGTCTCAATCCGGTTGAAATAGGCCAGGATAGGGATCGAATAGAGAGGTGTTAAAATCGCCAACACAATCTCAATCGTTTGCATTGTATTTTCATCCGGAAACAAAGGATAAGTAATTGCTAATAAAGCGATGGAAATCAGTGCCGTGGGTGGTCTGGGTAATCGGTACTGAAACGCTAGCATATAGGTGATTGCTGATGTCAACAAAAATGGGAAAATTCTCATTATTTTTAGGTAGATATTAAACAGCAAATCTACCCAATAAGGCCGCCCCTCAGACAAGAAGTCCACAACTGAACTGGTAAACAGTACCAACGCGGACAGCATTAAACACGGCACCATCCAAAGCATCCCTTCACGCACAGCCTGCATTGAAGGAACAAGATACATTTTTAATAAGGATAAGAAGTCAGCGACGGCAATATGCTTGACCTTTGATGGCAGCCACATATACCCCTCACATTTATTTCTGCGAGAATCTAGCTCAGATTGTATAGGAGATATGTCGCCAATTTTCGCATTGGCTCACATCTGTCAATTTATTATGAATGAGTAGAACTCAATTAATCCTATGGCCTTGCATTTATACTTATGAAATATCTCATCTTTTTCATTTTATGAAGACACGCATCAAAATAATCAATAATTGATTATTTCTCACTGACGAAACAGAAACACATGGGTAGATTTATTTTCGGCTGGTGTAAACTAGCAAAATTCACTAAAAAATATAGTCCTTTTTCCCAAAGAAAAAATGCATAAGTCCTTCAGTGAAAGTAATTGCTTCACATTACTGTCCTGATGCAACCTGGTCACTATAGCCGAGAGCATAGCTGCTGGCTCAGCCAAAAAGAATGTTATCGTCTATTTTCCGGAGGACTGCCTTCTGCGTAATACCGTTATCACTAATATTCCTAAGCTAACCGTTATAATCGCACCTAAATGGAAGTTGGCTACTGAGTTAGCAGACAACGGCGCAAACATAGAGATATCGAACCCTGCATTTTTGCATAATTTTATCAAAATATCAGCCAGTTGCATTAGCTGATTTTGGCCAGAAACTAGTGCGAGGTGATTTCCAAAGCAAAAAAACCAATAAGCAACAAGAATAGCAACAGGCTCGACTAATGAGCGAGTTGCTTTGTCAGAGCCCACCACGAATCCTGAGGTTGCTAAAGTAACTGCACTGAAATAACCCCAAACTTTATCAACCTGATCATACTGTGTTTGATAAACTTGGATAGCATCAATCGCTAGTTTGACTTCTTCCACGGAGAACACCTCCATTTTACCGAACATTGTAATAACGGACTCTTACCCCCGGAGCCGCTTAAAATCATCGCATTCACAGCACTTTCATAGCTTACACGTTGGCTACCGGTTTGTTATTTTAAACCCTTTGAAGGGATTCAAATGGCTTTGGAGGTAACTCAACTTCAATGCTGTCACCTGCTGATACCCAACCTCCAGCCTTAACTACACCCATTATTCCAGCTTTACGGACCACCTTACCTGAATTGTCCCTTCCTAATACCTCAGACAGAAGACCTGTCTGATATCCTTCTATTTGTGGGCATGGGTTTCGGAGACCAGTGATCAGTACTTCGGCTCCACTGCTAAACCTAATTACGGTGTCTCTTGGTAAACCAAGTAAATCAATACCCGATGTTGTAATGTTTTCTCCGAGTGATCCTGGCTCAACTTCAAACCCTTTAGCGTTAAGCTCAGTGAACAACTCATTATGCAGAAGGTGAACTTGTCTGAGATTAGGCTGAGTAGGATCGACTTTAACTCTAGAACGATGTTTTACAGTTTTTCCCCGATGGGCATCTCCTTCAACTCCCTCACCCTCAATTAGCAATATTGAATTAACAACCGATTTAGAAAAAGTATGCTCGGCGGACTTACTGACTGAAACTACTTTTGGCATCCATTCCTCCCTATGGCGAACGTTGCGCCATCAAATGCTGACCAAACCACCTAAAATCGCTTAATTCCTTGTATTCACAACACTTTAAAAAACTGCCGCAGTGACAAAACATCCTGTTTATAGCCTTGTTAGGAGTAGTATCTCTGTAAGATACCGAATAGCCATTCTCGTTCAATTTCAGTTGCACCTACTGCTATTTCGACTCGTTCAGACCCTTTATCTACGGTAAGCCGGTTTCCACTATCCGTTTCTCGCAGCTCCATCGTCTTAAGTTCGGACGCCGTAAACTCAAAACGCTTTCGCATGGGAAGGATTGACTTCCAATTGTCTTTTTGAATACGAATACCAAAATCCATTTTTAACGGAGGCACTCCTGTATCTAAGGAAAGTGATGGACGGTTTAGAAGAAGTTGTTCTGGGATACTTTTTTGGAATACCCTGTAAATCATATATCCCGCGAACAAGCCACCGAGAGACCAGGCACCCAGCCAAAAAATAAGAAAGGCTCCGCCTTCTCCCGATGATATTGTTGAGAGTGCACTGGTAAAACCCATGAACCAACCACCCATCCAGAATAAAAGAAATATTCCTATAAAGTACCTCATCACCCCGCCGTTACTGTGGGGGATAAGTACACGCTGATGGCCATTTAGGGTATCTATTTTTATTAAACTACCTTGTGGAGGATTACTACTCATTGCTACTCCTAACGAATGACATGGATTCCCCCTCACGAGGATTTACCACACTTAGGTGTCGTTTTAAAGACCGGAGGTAACCATGTCTTCTCAATTCACTCGAGGCATTTGTCAACACCAACACACTTTGACTATCTGGTGTTTTCTGTAACTAACAATTTAATCGCGACCGTGACAGAACGTAGTATTCGACTTTGTTGTTCAAACGCACAAGTTGCCAACACAGCCAACACAGCCAACAGAATAATATCGCCGATTGACCGGAGAAGGGCTCATATGTGTTATGCGTTTTCATGAATCATTCCCAACGGTCTCCGTACTGCTTTTGATAACCCTCTGTAGCATTTGAGAACGCAGAAGAGTGGTGCTCGTGTCAATGGCCTGCAGCGACAATAATAGAAAACGATTTTTATCGATAATGGGTTGAGGGCCTTGGTTTTCTTCGGATTTATTGTTTTTCTTTTCAGTAGCCTCTTCAATACCTAGCAAAGACCTTAATTCTTGCGGCGCGCCGTCGTTTGTTTGCCATGGAATATTTCCAAATTTAGCAATATTATTAACAAGCATTGCTACCAGTGCTGTACTAAATGGTTTGTATGTTACAGATGCTATCTCCGCCTCTGTGTAACCTGCGGAAATATCCTCACCTGCTGCGGATAAAATAAAATAGCTACCAAGATTACCTGTTGTACTAGGGAATCGTTCGGCAAATCTTTGGTGTTTTCGGACGACTACTGTAACGTAGTTTTCGATCTGTCTTTGCGCGATTGAAATAACCCGGGATGTTTCTTCCATGCTTGTGCTTTGCAGAGTCAATTGAATGTCATCAACAAGAGAAGGAAGTCCAGACTTAAGATCAGACTTGAGAGCTTCTGTGACATAAATAATGAAGTCCTTAGAAAGCTCTCTTCCCATAGGTCGTTGGGATATTCTGTGTTCCAATTGCTGCAACCGTGTTTCAACTGACTTTAGATGATCGCTCACACTCACAAGTACATACGCGGCCACAACGATTGGAAAGCCCAACATGCCCACAAGGTATACAAACGAACGAATACTCGATGGGATATGAAGTGCGGTTAAGTTTGTTTGCTCGTCGGACATTCTTTAACTCCCTTTTTACGCATAACGTCTCAAACACCGGCATGGTGAAGTTGGCGACTTTTTTGGCACAAAAAGGTGACAGCTTTGCCATGTCCGCGTGATTTGACTTGTTAACCCTTAAGCTGATGACCACAATGCCCCTCTTCGAATGACCAAACCCCGTTGTCTTCACCTGCTTGCAGCAAGCTGTAAGCTAAATAGATGTCCGTTTGGGGTGGGACATCAATAGCTATTATCGTTGCATCGTACCCCTCGAAACTACAGCCGATATCTTCTAGTGGCTTCCAATGCTTTTCAAAATCTGGATTATTCTCAGCACCACGCGGTGCAGGCATCATTAGCCTGTAAGTTGAATGACCTCCACCGTAAACAACTTCTTTAACAATCGGAAAACCTCGACCTTCTTCGAGAACCACGCGCACTCTGTCACCATAAGCAATCCCGTAAGCAAAGACCGGTACATTATCGATTTGAAAAATGTCACCTTCTATAAGTGTGGCCCACAAGGTTTCTGATCCATAGTTATGCCAATCAGACTCCGGCAACTCAACTTCAAGCTTAGTTTTTGGCAATGATCTCTCCATGAGGGTTAACGCCCGCATAAGGCGCCCATTACACGCTTGCTAGTCTTTTAGGCCTTGTGCCGACCCAGCAAGCGTGTAATGGGTCGGCTTTAATGCGATTGTTATGCTTTTCTTTGCAGCCTTGCGTGCACTGATACTTTGTCCTCCAGAATGCGCACAAGGATTGGGTCCATCCGGTCGTAGTTATCTGGTATGCCTAGGTGTACAAGCTTTTTTCCTTTTAGGAGATCCTTGAACTTCTTCATTACCTTATTGCGATGCGACTTCTCCATAACAAAGATAATGTCGGCCCATTCGATAAGATCACCGCTCACGGTGGTGGCAGCATCTTTGTTGGTTCCGCAGCCAATGGCATTGATGCCTTCATACTGTGAGAAGACTTCTTCGCCGGTTGGGCTTCTTAAGCGATTTTCGCTACAAACAAAAAGTAAATTCATATGACCAATGCATAACAATTTAATAGAAGGCAGCATGCACGTTTTTCTGCCAACATTTTGTCGTATAGTTCTGTGACCATGTAACGCGCTGTCTATGCTTTTCTATTAAGCTCATAGGGATATATACATTCATCAGATTCCCATTTTAAGGTTTTCGTGCACACGCCTGATAGTCTTCCAAAAATTTACTAAATGCTGTTTCTGTATGGATAACCACTGGTTTTCTATGGTGGAACATTGCCCAATTCAGTGTACGCAGTCGCTTCGTAGACGTCCATATGACTCCGGGTGAGCACTTGACGGAGGAGAGGAGGTTGTTTTGGGGCGGGAGCGTTGAAGTGGGTTTCTGAAAGTGAAACCTTTAAGCCTTTGTTTTAATGTGAATGAAGTTAGTAATGATACCGGCGTGAAAGGATGGTGATAGTTTCGTCATCGACAGCATAAACGAGCTTGCCGGTATCATGAATCTTATGGGGTTATTCTTCAGCTACGCTTGTTCTGTTATTCGCTTTACCTGCCTCGTACTGGGCAATCGAACGGTTCAGGTGCGTCGCGTTAGCTGATGAGCGTATGAGGTGGACCGTTTCCATGAGACTATTGTAGTAATCTAAGGACATGACGACGACATCCTCACCATCCTGACGGGTAATCACCAATGTGTCTGCATCATTGATGACGGTATCTAATACTGCTTTCAGGCGGTGTCGGACTTCAGTAAACGAGATAACCCTCATAAACGCTCCAACAAGCACGGTATTACACGAGTATATATCCGAGGGACAGACTCGTAGGTTTCAGCATGACTAATGGCTTTATCTCTTTTGCCTCATCTCCAAGCCTTAATCCTTCGCACACCGAAGCTTTTTCAACTCCAGCTCCTTAATGCGGGCTGCGGCCTTGTTGGTTTTGTACGCGTAGTAACCGGCAATGATACCGAGAAGGAGCAAGATAACCTGGAGGACGCCGGTAAGCGGGATGCTGGCCAGAAAAGAAAGGACAGCGGCATAGAGCGATTTCTGCTCCATCCCTACTCCTTCCCAGTCAGGCAGAAAAAAGGTTTACAGGCGATTTGCCCGCCAGTACCTGTTTGTCCTGGCTGCGTTTATGGATGTTCACCCCCAACACCACCAGGGCAATGGAAAACAGCGGCATCAGTTCGACGACCGCCGCAATCACGCGGGCTGCTTCACTGGGCTCGACCAACATCACGATGAAAATCCCGAGGAACGTCATTATCCAGGACACGCAGAGCGTATAGCCCCAGGTGGGTCGCCAACGTCTGACGTAAGGGTCATGGCTCGCAATTTCTGCCTGCATGGTGGCATGTTGCCGCGCCAGGGCAAGGCTTCGCTCCTGGCTGGCGATACGCTCGGCTTCAATGGCCAGCCTTTGCAGCTCAGCATCATGTTCCATTTCAAGCTGTTTGAGCGCAAGCAGGGTATCAGGCCTGTCTGTCAGGGCTTTTTCGATGGCATCGGGCTGGTTCGCCACACCCAATGCTTTTGCGACCAAAGCTCCCACGCCTGCCCCTGCTGGCCCTCCGAGCAAGGTGCCAATCAGTGGGGCGGCATCCCCGACAATCGACTTAACCCTATCCCACATAAGTGGCCACCCTATCCCTTTTCCACAAGGCCAACATCGCACGCACATCAAAGCACGGGCAGGCCTTTTTGAATTCATCCGGTGTGATTTTCCCGTCCCCGTTCAGGTCCGGCGACCAATCCCGGTGACCAAGGATATTTTTTTCCTCAATGCCATATCGGGCGGACATCTCACTGACATAGTCACGCAGGCTGTCAAACTGCGCGATCGTGAAGTTATTCTCAGGCCGGCCCCATTTGTTGACGCCCCCCACCAGACACACCCCGAGGTTATGTCGGTTATGGCCGCCAACATGGGCCCCGGTCATGGTCAAGGGCCGCCCGGCCTCAACGCGGCCATTGCGCCGGATAACATGATGGTAACCAATCATCCGGAACGGCTTGGCCGACGGGCCCGGTGCATCACGTCTATTTCCTGTGCCCCGATATCCAGGCCCGGGTGGGTTGCCGAAGCGTGAATGGTCAGGTGAGTAAACATCGCTATCGCCCTTTCTTTCCTTGCCGCTCGTCAATGCTGTTTACACGCAATAAATCAGCCAGATACTGATAACATAGCGGTCAGGGGCGGGGTTTAACAGTACCCGGCGGTTAACTGTCCACGGGACGGCAGCCGTTATCGCCAACAGTCAATAAAAGCGGTTTCAGCCCGGTGGCAGGTAACGCTTCCCTATCCGTTGGAGCTCCTCCCACCACGCCTGGTACGCTTCGGTTTGCTCTTTCAGGTAGTCGTATTGGTCGTAGGTCCGCCATATCAGCGGCAAATTATGCCCGAGCATGATTTCGCACACATGGGGAGGTGTGAAACGCGCGATGTTGGTCCTCAGGGTGGTGCGCAAATCATGCAGCGTCCAGTGGGCAATCGGCACTTCCCCATGTTTTTCAAGCCATAGGTTGATCCGTCGCGGCCAAGCCCCCCAAAAAAAGCCCACCGCCACCGTCCGGGTCCGCTCTGCCGTGTAGAGATGTATCCCATCATCAGAGAAGGTGGCCAATTCGGTTATCAGAGGCACCATTTCCTCAAGGATAGGGCGTTTCAGGGCCCGTTTTGTCTTCCGCCCGTTTTTGTGGTTTTCCGGCGGCACGGTCCAAACCCGCTTTTCCATATCAAAGTCGCTGATTTTGGCAAGCCGAAGCTCAGACATCCGAAAGCCCCAGACCGCCGCCAACCACAAGACCAGGCTCGTTTTCTCGATTCGTCCTGCTCATGGATATAGCGAAACAACCGCCTGAGTTCATCCGGCTCAAGGTAGCGATCCACCACATGGGTATCGATAGACAGGTCGCGCCGGGCGGTGATGTTGGCAAGCGGGTTTTCCTGCAACAAGCGGCGGCGCACCCCTATCGCGTATATCTGCCTGATGTTGATCAACAAGATCCTGCCTGGGAGGGTGATCGGGCTGTCACACTTTCCAGTGCATCCAGCCAATGGTGGGTGGTGATTTTATCTGCCGGCAGCGCGCCAAAACGCGGGAAGATATACAGCTCTAACGACGCTAGGTTTGCCTTGTGGTTTTTCAATTGCTTGCGCGCGTACTTCTCGTACCAGATGTGGGCCAACGCCTCAAAGGTCGGGCAACCATACGCCGACTCGCGTTCGAGTCGTTGGCTGATCCTTGGATCTTGTCCGGCCTGCATCAGGCCGCGAAAATGCAGGTTGCGTGCCCTGGCCTGTTTGAGGGACATTGCCGGGTAACTGCCCAGCATCATTTGCTGCGCTTTCCCATCGAACCGGTAACGCATAAAAAACGTCACTGCGCCTTTGACAGAAATCCGGACATAGAGGCCATCGCGGTCACTGAGTACCTGAATTTTCTCGCAAGGTTTACGGTGGAGCTTGTACAGACGGGAATCGGACAGCATCGCAGACATCCTTTTCGTTTCGCATACACACCGGTATACAAATAAAAAGAATACTCTCTGTTTTTCTCTTGCCCTGCATCACTTTTAATACAGTTCTAGCTATCTGATTTTGTGGATTTAATTGCGTTCTTTGGTTTTCAGGATAGGACTTTTACCAACGACTTTGTTTTGCCGTAGTAATCAATTTCTTTTTCCTGATTAGCGTGATTTGAAACCGGGCAAGACTACAGCCCCTGCCCCCGATGTGCAATGGCTGGGGGCATTAAGAGGCAAATAAAAACGGAATTCACTACAGGTCCGGTTTATCGGTGACTGATAAAACAGACTAAACAACCAATATTGCAAGGCCGGGACAGGGGCGGATTTTATTTACTATTGTGTGGGCACCAAACACGCAAAATGCTGGCATACCGACGTTATCTTTTGCATTTTTCTCAACACAATATTTGAGATCCAGTAAACAAATACGCACTCAAAAGAATAACAATATTTACATTGATCACATAAATCCACGCATTGGATTCTTTTTTAGCCAGAATCAGGTTAGTTTATCTTCAAAATAATGAAGATATGTCATGACTAGTAACTACATGAGTAAAGAGGGCACGGCGCTTATCAATGTTGCCCGGTACCTGATAACAAGCCAGATAGGCGAGCGATTGAGAACTATCGACTCCCTTTCTGAAGAGTTCTCGATTTCTGTTGGCTTAATACAAAAAGCGCTGACCACACTCGAAAATGATTCCAGTATCAGCCTAAGGAAACAGGGTCGAAATGGCACGTTCATCGAACACCTAAATTTCGATTTGTTGGCTAAACGTGCCGGGCTATCCCATGTGGTCTGTGCCATGCCGCTGCCTTACACAAAACACTACGAGGGACTGGCCAGCGGACTAAAGGCACAGTTGGGTGATTTACCACTGTATTTTGCCCATATGAGAGGTGCTGATGCCCGGGCACAATGCTTGAAATCAGGAGTGCATGACATTGCCATTGTGTCTAGGTTGGCAGCCAGAGAATTACTCGCCGGTATAAAGGTGGCCGTTGATTTAGGTGAAAACTCCTACTCCCTCGAACATAAATTGATTTGCAGGGAGGGAGCGTTTTCTCAAATTAAACGCGTCGGTGTTGACCCGTCATCACCAGACCAGAGGATATTAACCAAACGAGCATTTGAAAATCAGGATGTGGAAGTCGTAAACATCAACTATGCCAACTGCTTAACCTTGCTGATGGAAGGTGTAATTGATGCAGTTGTGTGGCTGCCTGAAGCACTCGATATGAACCGTTTCGGATTGGAAGAAAAATCCCTCCACCACATTCCTGAATGCCAGGAGGCTTCCCAGGCTGTGATGTTAATAAGAAAAGATGCGCACCACATAAATGCCTTGCTGGAAAACCTGCTGGATATAAACCAGTTACTTCACCATCAGCGTCAGGTTGTCACCGGCGATATTACACCAAGTTATTAACTTCAGGGGTAGGCGGTAATGAAAGAACGGTTGGAATTGCTTCATCACGCAAAGGTAATCAGTGCTGAATCTGCGGCGGCGTGCATAGACATAAGTAAATTGATTGAAAATCGTCTTGGAATTGCCCCAGAAAACGAACAGTTTCAGATGGCGATAACCCATCTTGCCCGAGCGTTTGATCGCATTTCGGAAGGCTCTCCAATCACTGATGGGTTAGACGAAGAGATGTTCCGGGAAATCACAGAAGACCCTGACTTTTTGAAGATTGAACAATTGAACAAGGAGATACTCGAGCGCCTCGCTATTGACCCGCCCGCTGCCGAGAACAGCTTCTTTTTAAGCAACCTGATGTCATTACATTACGCTGCTGAGGCAAGTACACCATGATCAACCCTCAAGGATTCACCTATTGCCACGAGCACCTTCATATCGATTTGTCGGCGCAAAAAGATGATATCGATTGTCGCCTTGACCAATACGAACTGATCCGTGACGAATTGCTCACGCTAAAGAATCTTGGGGTGTTGAACATTATTGAAGTAACCAACCATTTTATGGGCAGAAATCCTCATTTTATTGAAAATTTAATTAATGAAACTGATGTAAACGTCTTACTTTCAACTGGTTGCTACATTGAAGGCTTTTTCCCATCCCATTTATACAGCGCCAGCGCCCAGGAAATTTGTGCCGAGATGGTAAAGGAAATTGAAGTCGGCATTGATGGCAGTCGGCTAAAAGCAGCGTTAATCGGTGAAATAGGCAGCAGTGAAAACTGCTTTACCGACACAGAGCAAAAAGTGTTTGAAGCCGCCGCAATGGCACACTATGAAACTGGCAGACCTATCTCTACGCACCTGTCCTTCAGCACCATGGCAAGAGAGCAGGTTAAGCTCCTGAAATGGTTCAATGTCGATATGGCCAAGGTGACAGTAGGTCACTGTGATCTCAGGGACAACCTTGACGATATTCTATGGCTAATTGACCAAGGGTGTCTGGTGCAGTTCGATACGATCGGCAAAAACAGCTACTTTCCCGACGCAAAGCGAATTCAGATGCTTTGCGCGTTATCTGATCGCCAGCTATTAGACCGCGTCATGTTGTCTATGGATATCACAAGACGCACCCATTTAAAGGCAAATGGGGGACTTGGATTTAGCTATCTGGTGACTGACTTTATTCCACAGTTAAAAGCATCTGGAATTACCGAGCAGCAAATTGACCAAATGCTGCGTCTTACACCCTACGCATTTTATAAATAAAGGAAGTTTTATGAAGAAGATTGGGATTGCTGGTTTGCAGCGTGAGCAAATAAAAACACAAATTGAAAATACCGCACCAGGTCAATTTGAATGCCACATTCTGAATGATATGGATGCCGCAATGAAAGTGAAGTCTGGACAGCTTGATTATTACATCGGCTGTTGCAACACCGGCGCTGGTGCAGCCCTGTCTATGGCGATTGCATTATTGGTTTTGCACAAAGCTGCACTATTGCAAAACCCGCTATTAAGGCAAAAGAAGAAGAAGTAGAAAAATTTATTGGTGAAGGGAAAGTGGCATTTGGACTTTCTGTTGAGCATATAGAGCACGCCATTCCTATTCTTATTTCCCGTTTAGCCCATCAGTAAGGACACTGTTATGGATATTATGCAGCTTGGTTTAGTCACAGCACTTTGTGCCATGACAGCACTGATTGCCAATATGTGCGCCGCGGTATTCCACGATGGTATCCGGCCCATATTACCTCAGCTATTCGAAGGTAACATGACACGCAGGATGCCGGTTCGGTTGCTTTTGGTCTCTCTATCGGATTTGTTGCCTCCGTTGGTATCTCCTTTACACTCTCTACAGGGCTATTGAACCCTTGGCTGTTGTTTCTTCCCACCGACATTATTGGGGTAATGATAGCGAATCGCTGGCTTGCAGCAGCAGCAGGCGGCCTTTGGGGCATTCTGGTTGTCACCTCACTTTCAGCGGTCAACGCAGTGCTAACCGGTTTACCTGTAGATGCTCTTGGCGCGTTGGGAGAACTGGGTACACCCGTTATCACCGCATTTGCACTTTTCCCCCTTCTCGCCATTTTTAATCAATTTGGATGGAAAGCGGGTGCAGTTGCTGCCGCTGTCATTTTGATGTCACGCCTTCTTACCATGAAGTTTACTGGCATCTATCCTGAATCGATCCAGATTTTTGTAGGTATGGTTATGCTGGTCGGTACAGCGATCTATAACGATGTACAAAACAAGAAGGCCGGCGTTGCCCCACCTGATATGTCCGGGATGCACAGCTTGTTTGATGAGCGTACCAAACGCATCATGAAACACGTTCCATTTTTAGCAGTCACGGGTGCATTGATAGCGGCTGTATCAAATGCCGGTTTCTTTGCTGGCTCAGAAGTGTCTATCTACTCATTGGCTGATGCATACAAGATTGAAGATCCTGTTGCTCAAGAGGCCGCCATCAAGCAAGTCGCTCTATCTGAATTGATGCGAGGCCTTGGCTTCATCCCTCTCATCGCAACCACTGCCCTGGCAACAGGCGTGTACGGTGTTGTTGGTATGACATTCGTATTCGTGGTTGGCTATTTGTCACCTAACGTCTCCGTCGCAGCTGTACTTGGCGCACTAACCATTTGTGTCGAAGTCTTCTTGTTACGTCGCATTGGCCGTTTCCTTGAACAATTTCCATCTATCCGTAATGCCTCGGACAACATTCGTGACGCGATGAACACCCTCATGGAGTTCGCATTGCTGATTGGTGGTGTATTGGCGGTTATGAAAATGGGTGGAACCACGGGCCTTACAATATTTGCGATGCTGTTCTTCCTCAACGAAGTGATGGGACGACCAGTATTGAAGATTGCAGCACCTGCAGTCGCCGCAATTGTTACAGGCGTCGTCCTGAATATTTTCTACATCCTCGGACTGTTTGCCATTTAATACCCGGACTTAACTGAGTCCTAATTTTGCTGGCCTATATCGTCTATGCCGTTATCGGTGTGGGCCGGCATGATTCACCTCGAATAAGGTATCTCTATGTTTCTTGAAGCGCTGAAAAAACAAAATTCAGCACTTATTGAGTGTGCTGTAACCCTGCTAAGGAAAGGTCTTGTTCTGCCGGATACCTATGTGGTTGATGTCGATCAGTTCAGAGAAAATGCCAAACTTGTTAAGCAGCAGGCGGACAAATTTGGCATCAAGCTCCTTGCGATGACCAAGCAAATAGGCCGCAACCCGGTATTGGCAAGAATTCTAATTGAAGAGTGTGGTTACCAAGGTGTGGTTTGCGTCGACTACAAAGAAGCGATTCAATTTCATCAACAGGGAATTAAAATCAGTCATGTTGGTCACCTTGTACAGCCACCCTCTCATTTTATCGAATCGCTTGTGAGGGACATAACGCCTGAAGTAATAACAGTCTATTCAATAGAGAAAGCACAAGAAATTTCCGATGCAGCGAAAAAAGCAAACCGTATCCAATCAATCATTCTGAAATTCTTTGAAGAAGGCGACGCTCTTTATCCAAATCAGGAATCCGGTTTCCCTCTCACCTCGTTGTCAGCAGTGGTCGGGATTATTCGGCAGCTCCCAAACCTGAAAATTGATGGCATTACACATTTCCCCTGTTTTCTTTACGACGAAGACGCGCAGCAGGTAAAACCGACTCGAAATTTACACACAGCGTTATCCGCAATAAAAGAAATGGAACGTGCGGGCATGGAAGTAATACATCGAAATTTCCCTTCAGCAACATGCTGCGAAACGCTTCCGTTAATCCACCGCTATGGGGGAACACACGGCGAGCCTGGGCATGCTTTGACAGGTACTATGCCTTCCAACCGCAAAGGCGACCAACCTGAAAAAGTGGCAATGGCTTACGTAACAGAGGTTTCTCATGTTTTTGAGGGTCGAACATATTGTTATGGTGGAGGAAATTACGGTCGAAGCCACATAGAGGGAGCACTGGTTTTTGAAGATGCATTTCCTGCTGGCCGGTTCATGCCAATTTGCCCAACCGATGCCGCTAATATCGATTACTACTTTCAGTTGGATGGAGGAAGCTCTGTAGGCTCACCCGTCATCATGTCATTCCGGACGCAAATATTCGTAACACGAAGTGACGTTGCGTTGGTGGAAGGTATTACTTCATCCGCTCCCCGCCTTCTCGGCATTTTTGATACTCAAGGACGAGAAATCGTAAGGTAAACAAGATGGCAAAGTTCATTGTCGTTGTATTGGATGGATTCGGCATTGGTGAAATGCCAGATGTCCCAAGAGTCAGACCTCAAGACCAAGGCGCAAATACGGCAGCAAAGCTTATTGAATTCTTTCCTGAACGGCGACTCCCAACACTCGAAAAACTGGGTTTGTTGAATACATTGCCAAAACTTAATTCGGTAATGAAACCCAATAAAGAAGCAAATTGGGGACGCGCTTTATTAGCCATGAAGGGTGTGACACATTTATGGGCCATCAGGAACTTATGGGAACCAAACCAGTGCCGCCACTGGTCATGCCGTTTAATGACTCAATACTTACTATTGAGTCAGCCCTCAAGAAAAAAGGCTTTGATATAGAACGACGCTACCGTGACGAACTGGCACTGTTACAGGTTAATGGTGCGGTAATTATTGGCGACAACCTGGAAGCGGATTTGGGCCAGGTATATAACCTAACCGCGAATTTCAGCCATATAGATTTTGAAGACGTTAAAAAAATCGCAGAGACAGTCAGGCAGTCTAATAAAGTCAGTCGCAATATCGCGTTCGGTGGCTTCATTCACGACATGGAGCAGATATATTCCGCCATCGAAGTCAAAACCGACCTTGCTGGAAGATCCAAATACATTGGAGTCAATGCACCCAAATCCGGGGTGTATGAAAATGGCTTTCAAGTGGTACACCTGGGTTACGGCGTAGATTATAAAACCCAGGTCCTCTACCAATTAACAGCACGAGATATACCAACGTATCTGTACGGTAAGGTTGCTGACATCGTTCAAAACCCACATGGGACCTCTTATAAATCTGTTGTTGATACAGAGAAAGTATTCTCTTTGTTATTAAAAGACCTATCGATATTTGCAACAGGATTTTTTTGCGCAAATATCCAAGAAACAGATCTCGCAGGACACCAGCAAGATGCTGACAGATATTGGAAAATATTAGAAAAGGCTGACAAAGGTCTTGCTGACATTATCACGCTGATGAGTGAAGACGATGTATTAGTGGTAATGGCAGACCATGGCAATGACCCATTTATCGGCCATTCAAAACACACACGCGAAATGGTCCCTGTGCTCGTCCATCAACCGCGCTTAAAGGGCAAAGAATTTAATACGCTGAACACACTTGCTGACATCGGCGCAAGTGCCGCTGCGTATTTTATGGCGCCGCGGCCTCAATTTGGAGAGGCCTTTGCTTTACCACTGCAAAAAGTAGTTCTGAAAGGGGGACCTACCCCTGGAAACTTTGTACATCAAGGAGAGATCCAATGAACACTAAGCGTCATCTGGCGCTCGTCGTCAGTTTACTATTAACCGGTCCAGCATTGGCCAGCAATGGCGGTGTTCAGGACTTTTTGGACAGCCTGAGAGATTTTGAATCAGGTATTAACCCTGCATTGAGCACTTTTTATCTGGAGAATTTGGATAACCCCGTTTACACCTATGCACAGGTAACAAAACCAGGTCGACTCGTCAGAGACTGTTCAACTGGCGTAATGATTTCTGAACCAACAACGATCGGACAATTCTTCACAAAGCTAGGCGTCGATAACCTGTACAACCCAGCCACACCTCACGACCCCGAAATGTTTAAGCAAATGCAATACAACTCAATGAATGCATGGGGATTTATTGGGTACCAACTTGGCGAAGCGGTACTGATTGATGCCGGTTACTACAGTCCTAATACCGTAGTACTGGAAGGAAAAGAGTACGACAGTTTCTACATGTTCGTTCCTGATTCCACATGGATTGGTTGTAAAACAGAAGCTCTTGCAGAAATTCCTGGATCAGGCGGTAACAAGGTATATGTCACCGATACAAACCTGTGGGAAGGAACCTTTGTGGGTAAGAATGGCGTAAACAGTTTCGCTGACTTAGTTAAACCGGAGAAGCAGGAACTCGTTATTCGCGATGCCATGCACTTTAACTACAAGATTCTCAGCAAACTTCTCGCTGATGCCAATATGACCTGGGAACAGGCGCTTGCTAAAAGCTGGCCAGATGTAGATGACAACGGTAATCCAATAACAGTCCAGGCAACCATGTCAGGTGTTATGGCCGCAGCACACCTTCGCGGTGCCTGGGGCACAGGTGACTTGTTGACCAAGGATCAGATCACCTGCGACGAACTAGGAACATGTATTACCAAGTATGTCCATAAATTCGGCGGATATGACACAATATTTGATGTTCCCGGAGACAGCACCACGCATGGTTCTTCTTTCGATGAAGTGTTATCAGCCGGTTGGGGTAATGATGTCGTTATCTTGGGTGGCGGTAAAAACCAACTCCTTCTAAATGAGCAGGCTGGTACTACAACCACTGTTACCGACTTTGTTGTAGGCACTGACTTAATCATCTTGCGAGGATGGGGCGCAGCCGATCCGTTAGCTTCATTGACCGTCGCAGATGTAGGTGGCAATACCGAACTTCAGTTTTCCGGTCAGACAGTTGTTTTGAACAATGTTCAAGCCGCAGATGTTTTAGTTGATCCGTCAAAGGTCATCATCCAGTCAAAAGTGTATACGCTGGCCTGGAACTCAGGAAAACAGGTCGTTGAAGGTTTTAACCCAAGTGTCGACCGAATCGAAGGTACCGCTGGTATTGGCTTTAAACACTTGAAGGCATACGAAACCAGCAACTCTGTTGTCATTGGTCCGCAAGCTGAAGACGGGGGCATCTATGCATCTTATGAACTTGTCGGTGTGAGCATTGCAGATTTGCACCCCGATATGTTTATTAACGTTACCGGAAGCTTTGACCGCCTGGGCTACATTGTTCCATTAACCCATTTGAACTGGGGCTGGAACATGACCTTAACGGTCAACTCTTTCGACGTAAATAAAACGGTGCTAACCGTACCAAGCAACCAACCTGTTCCTTTCTCATCGGTTAAACTGACGCAAGATGGTCTCAATACGGAGCTTACGCTTCTTGAACCATTTGCAAACGGTGACCAGAAAAAAGTCGTCCTGCTCAACACAGACGTTTCTCAATTGTCGGCATCGAATTTTGCTGGATTCTCCGGCGAATTTAATGAAGTAACGATAGAGATACCGACATTCTACAGTATCACTGCATCTGTAATTGGCACTGGCGGTACCATTTCACCAGCACCAAATGAGCAAGGAATTATTTTGGGTAAAGGTGGCAGCGATTTTACAGTGCATTTCATCGCCGACCCAGGATATCGAGTGAAAGAGTTTATCATTGACAACGTCACTTACCCATCAGCAAATCAGTACACATTTACTAATCTCTCCAGTGACTTCAGTCTGCAGGTCAAGTTTGAAATGGGTCAATCATGCCCAGCAAGCTGGGAAATTACTGCTACCTATGTCACCGGGGATCGTGTTACCTATGAAGGTAATATCTACATCGCCAAGTGGTGGACCTCCGGTAATCAACCGGATCTGGGTGGTCCTTGGGAGTTAGAGGGTCCCTGCCAGTAACGTGTAACTTCCCCCTGACACGTTTAAGGCAGAATGAGCAAGAGGTTCAAATATCCAGTTTGGGCCTCTTTTTTGACTTAACCTAATTTAGTGTGCAGCATTCATATCACATATCCCGGTACAGTCTCATCATTGTTGCCCGATGGCGCTGGTGCTGACAATAGATTGTTATTGTCAATTGACCGAAGAAGGGTTCATATGTGTTATATTCATAGTCATTTGAAATTATTAATATTTACAAACTTAATTTGGTCGACACAACTGGTTTTCTCAAGTTAGGTGCCGTAACACTTCAATTTGAATATTTCTCAGCAAGTTTTGAGTATGCTCTGAATTTAAATTAAGTTCGCACCACCCATCAGTTCCCATGTATTCAGCAGAAATATAGCTGATACTATTAAAACCACTTTCATTGTTGAGGGTACCAGACAACCGAAAAATACCTAACTCTGTGTGGATTCTGCTAATTTTGAAGTTTTCAATAACGCTCCGAAAATATAATAATGTAATAGAACGCAACAAGTTCCGGTTTATCGGTGACTGATAAAACAGACTAAACAACCAATATTGCAAGGCCGGGACAGGGGCGGATTTTATTTACCCTCACGTAGGCGACAAATCCCTGTACCTTTTTGGCGTAGTACCAATCTGCTTTTTAAACGCCAGGGTAAATGCCCGCTCAGACTCGTAACCCACTTCCTCAGCAATCTCATACACCGGCAGCATAGATTCCCGTAACAGCTCCTGTGCCCTTTGCATTCGCAAGTCCGTCAGGTACCCAAACATTGGGCGACCAACCATTGACGTAAAACGCTTGGCAAATGCTGCACGCGACATCCCCACTTGCTCAGCGACCGATTCCAGCGTCCAGCTTCGTTTCGGGTGGTCATGCAGCAGTTGCAGGGCACGGGAAATACGTTTGTCATTCAACGCTTCAAGGAAAGGGTTCTTTTGCTCACGACCGAAGTTGATACGAATCAGTTCGACCAGGACAATTTCAGTCAGTTTATTCACGATAAGCTCAGAGCCCGGCCCCTGAGACATGTATTCTGCACTGAGCTGGTCAAAGGTACTTTTCAACCAGGGATGACGGACGAAATCGTCATTGCGCACAATGGTCATGACCGGGAACACCTCCAGTAAAGGTGTTGTGGCGCTGCGGGTAAAACTGAATGAGCCACACAGCAATAAGGTGGTGTCATCCAGGTCAGGCTCACTGTCGCTGGGTGACTGGCTTGACAGTTCATGGTCCTGACCCGGCCCGAGG